>JAJPXQ010000095.1 GCA_021205385.1 Lachnospiraceae bacterium
GGTTTTAAGCCTTGGCTTAGCACTACTTTTTTAATTCAACTCCCAAAGTCAGGTTATATGCAGAAATCGTGAAGGAATGATGTTCTTCAGATTAAGCGTTTTTTAATGAGAAATGAACAAAATGTGAACGAAGGTTCTGCCTGTTTAGCCGTTCTGCTGCCTTTCCGCATTGTCAGCCAGGTTGTAAACATTAACGTCTTTTGCAATATGTCTTTCCCAGGGCACACCGGCCTTTTCCATCAGAGGGCGGTTATATTCATCCAGACAGTCAAGCCAGATCTGTTTCCTGTCCGCAAATTTGTCCACGAATCCACAGAGCGCCATCCATTTTCCGCCCGGAGCCAGCGTGTTAAGCGTCTCATTGATGGAATCTCTGATCTGCTGCGTGGTAGCATAAGCATTGTCCAACACACCCTGATTGTCAAAACCACCACATACCGTGAGCTTATCGCCGAACTGCTGCTTCACTTCAAGAGGATTGTTCTGAATCTGTACCGGATTCAGCGCGTCCACACCGAGCTCGACCAGTTCCGGGATCAGATCATGGATCTTGCCACAAGAGTGGTGCTGGTAAATCATTCCCAGTCCATGTACGGCGTCAATCACGCGTTTCAGGTGAGGTTTGATGATTCGCTGCCATTTATCAACCGGCATGAACAAATTGTCATTGTTTGAGTAGTCGTCATGGAACTGTATCATGTCCGGCTTGTAATATTTTGCGATGCGTTCAATCAGTCCGATCTTATAGTCAGCAATCGCGCCCATAAAATCAGAAGAGGCCTCTTCATCCATCATAATGTTTACGAGAGCTTCCTCGAATCCGCAGAACATGTGAAGACTTTCGAAGCAGCCGTTGATCAGAATGACATTGGACAATTTGTTGACACGATCCCAGCCGGCGGTGTCTTTGGCAGCCCATCCTTCCCAGTCATATTTGTCCAGATCCGGAAAGGTAACAACATCTCTCCAATTTTCGATATCCGTAATTTTGGGTTCGGACTCCACCGGCATCGGACCGGGCTGATCTTCACGGTAAAGATATTTCACTCCAAACCAGTCGGTTGTGACACCATATCCTCTTGCTCCCTCCTCAATGACGGTGGGAATACAGGTGTCCTGGCCGGTGCTCGGAGAGGGAACCCAGGGGGTGTCCTGATGCTGAAATGCAAGCTGATTACATTCTCTTTCTGTTATTTTCATAGATCGAATCCTCCTTATTGCGCCGATTTTGGCTTATAAAAATATTATAACATTGTCAAAAATGACTGAAAATATCCTGGAAATACGAGAATAAATTGAGAAAACAGACAAATCCTGTACTGGAAATACAAAAGCTGCAAAAACAGATAGAATGTGAAGGCCAACAATGCTATTTTAAGAAAATATTTTGGAATAATAACGGGATTCCGTAGAAATTATGGAAATTCGGGGAAGGCTTGACTTGCTTCACAAAATCGGTATAATTAATTTTGTTATCAAAGGGGATAGCGCTGCAAACAGCACTATCCCTTTTGTTATGCTTTTCTCTATCCCCTGGTAGTTATACATTTCAACGCAGGAATCCCAGATTGTCCGGTCTGGGATTTTTGCGTGTCTTCCAAAATTCGTTGAAAATACAGGCTTTTTAGAAGGCAAATTATTTTTTCCCGGGGGTTCGATTCCCCTCCAAAACAAGACCCGCAAAGTGCAACTGACACAACTTTGACACAACTTTGAAAAAATTATGGCATTTCAACCTCTTGCCCGTACATAACAGCGGATTTCCGCAACAACGATTTACCGGCGCGAAAAGAGAAATGGTCATTCTATGTCTTTCCAAAGTCTTTTAGTTCTGTCAGTGAATTCTTTAAGATCATGTCTGGTAATGCTTATCTTCTTCCCATCGTATGAAATAGAGTTAATCCCTACGTGGAGGTGAAGATGATCGGTATCTTCATGAACCGCATAGACGACCTGATAATCCCTGGAAAAATATTCAAGAGTTCGCAGGATCAGCTTATGTAATTTTGTTGTATTCAGACCAGGGCGTTTATCAAATGAAATGATCAGATGCTTGATCTGAAGCCCGTCTTCTTTGTGATATAGTTTTTTGGTTTTTTGAAAATCATCAATGATTCCGTTCAGTGTTTTATGATAGGTGCCAATACTTCCGTGGATATCATAACCCTTTTGGCGACGCGCATTTTTACGCAGTATATATTTAATTACCTTGCTTGTGGCTTTTTTGTTTTTGTATTGCCCCTTGGTGCAGAATTTTATAATAAGCTCCATACCTTTTCAAATTCCTTCCTCACCAGTTTCACTGTGCGGGATTCCTTCAGATTGTTTTTGTCCAGTGTCTCGGAAATCCTGAGCAGGTGAGGAATCAATGTTTTTTTCGCAATATAGTTTTCATCATTCGGTTCGATAACGTGTATGAGTATATATTCACTCATGGAAATATTATTTTGTTTGCAGTGATCCAGAATTGCCTGGTAGTTTTGCTCATCTATGCGAGCGGATATTTGCTTAGTCTTTTTGGACATGTGTCTCACCTCCAGATTTTTAATTTATTGTTAATACAAAAT
>JAJPXQ010000118.1 GCA_021205385.1 Lachnospiraceae bacterium
TTGTATTCGTGTTCCATTCTAAAATTTCCGGTCCTGCGCTATTATTATATTAAAATTTAATAAAAATTTTAGAATTTGGGCAGAAAATGTAGCAATTTCTGATAAATACAGGACAAAGGAGGGGATATGCGGATGAGTCAGAAGACGGGACAGGAGCTTTATGAGGAACGTTCAAAACTTCTGGATGATGCATTGTGTCTGAGAGAGACCGACCGGGTGCCCAATGGCGTGAGAGTCAATTATTTTCCATTCTACGAATATGGCGTGAGCATTGCGGACTCGATGAAGGATTATGACAGGGCGATTGATGCGTATATGCGTTATCACCGGGAGTTTCAGCCGGATATCGGCTGCTCCATTTCGGCGCAGTTTTCATCCAAAGTGCTGGAACTGTTCGGCGTAAAATGTCTGCGCTGGCCGGGAGACCCGAAAGGACTGGATGAGAATGCTCCGCTTCAGTATGTGGAGTATGCGACGCTGATGGAAGACGAGTACGATGAGTTCTTCAATGATCCTACGGGTTTCGCCTGGCGCAAATGGCTGCCGCGCGTTTTTGAGGTATTTGAACCCTTTGCGAAGATTGATTATCCTGCGGCGATCACCGGCTCCTACAATGCGGTACCGAATATCTTTATGGCGCCGGAACTTCTGGAATCTTACCGGAAGATCCTGGACGCTGCAGAAGAGCAGCAGCGTTTCTTCGCGGCATGCGGACGCTGTTCAGCCATGTTGAAGGAGGAGGGCTTCCCGTCTCTGTGCGGAGGCGGCAGCGCAACGGCCTTTGATATGCTGGGGGACGGCCTTCGAGGCACCTTCGGTATGATGCCGGATCTGCTGGAGCAGCCGGAAAATGTCAAGCGCGCCTGTGAGATGTTCGTAAAGATCCACATTGCCCAGTCGATCGAGAGCTATAAACGCACCGGAAACCGTTATCAGTGGGTGATGCTGCACAAGGGCTTTGACAACTTTATCGGTGACAATACCTATGCGGAGTTTTACTGGCCCTACCTGAGGCAGTGGATCATGGCGCTGATCGACGAAGGCATCGTGCCGGTTGTCTTCTGCGAGGGAGCGTATAACACCAGACTGAAATATCTGGCCGATGTTCCGAAGGGTAAGGTCATCTATCTCTTCGAGGACATTGACATTCGCCTGGCGAAAAAGACGCTGGGAGGCATCGCCTGCATCATGGGCGGGTTCCCCGAGTTCACAGTCTCGCACGGGACGAAGGAGCAGATCCGGGACAAGGTCAAGGAGTATATGGATGTACTGGCTCCGGGCGGCGGCTTTATCTTCAGCCTGAGCAGTTCCCTGGACCTGTGCCCGCGTGAAAATGTAGAAGCGCTGTTTGAAGCCATTGAGCTTTATGGAAAGAAATGAGAGGTGGTGAAGGATGATAACAGCAAGAGAAAACATTTTAATGGCCTACCATCACAAGGAACCCTACTGGGTTCCCAGCCAGGTACTCGATCAGAACACCTGTCTGCCGTCATGCGTGCCGGAAGGACCGCAGGGTTTTGGCGTGAGTACCGATGTCTTTGGTGTGAGCTGGACATTCGAGAAGGGGATGGAAGGCCCCATGGTTACGATCGGTACGCAGCTCATCGAGGATATCTGCGAGTGGCGTGATGTCCTGAAGATTCCGGACCCGAAGACTTATGACTGGGAAGGCGGAGCGGCGAAGGACACCGCGAACTGGGACCGCGTCAACAAGATCAGCAGTGTCATCATCGTGGATGGTCTGTTTGAACAGCTGCACGCGATGACCGGCATTGAGGACGCGCTTTGCTATCTGCTCTCCGAAGAGGAGGATACCTACGATCTGCTGGAGGCGATCACAGATTACCGCATCGAGGAGATCAAGCTGATTGCGAAGTACTACAAGCCTGATAAGATCCAGATGCATGATGACTACGGCTCGAACGACCGCATGTTCATGTCGAAGGCTACCTGGCAGAAGATGATCAAACCTCATCTGAAGCGGATCGTGGATACGGTTCATGCGGAGGGAATGCTGTATGAGCATCACTCCTGCGGCTACATCGCACCGCTGATCGAGGAGTTCATTGAGCTCGGCTTTGACGGACTCAACCCGCTGCAGCTCACCAACGACCCGCATGCGCTGAAGCAGAAATACGCAAAGGATCTCTGTTTTGTGGGCGGATTCGATAATCAGAACGTGCTTGACCGACAGGGCGCGACCTACCAGGAGCGTTACGATGAGATCAAGTACCGGGTAGAGCTGATGGCGCCGGGCGGAAGCTGGGTTGCGCATCCGACGATGATCGATCCGACGATCAGCCAGCCGCTGATCGACGTGCTCTACGAGTACAACCAGCCGCTCTGGGAAAAGGTCGGCTACATTCCTCCGGAAAAGCCCGGAGCACTCAAAAAGACCGTTTATGCGGCGTCCGACGAGTCGTCCGCATCGGGAAATAAATAATATTATTCAAAGGGGGAACCAAAATGAATAACAAGAAGCCGTTAAACTCAGCCCTGAAGACATTTTTTGGTCTGGGCGACTGCCTGTTCGATTTCCACTCCAGTTATAAGACATACTATTGGAGCTTCTACCTGACAAGTGTGGCGGCACTGCCTCTGGCGGTTGTTGCGATCATCAACTCCGTTGTCAACACCTGTGAGATCATCATGTCGTTCCTGTACGGCGCGCTCATGGACAGCCTGAAGCCGATGAAATGGGGGCGTTATCGCTCGATCGTTCTCGTGCTTGCCCCGTTCACCGCGATCTTTGGCCTTTCGCAGTGGCTGGCTGCCGGTCTTATCAAGGATTCTAACGTGGCGATGGTTGCCGTCATCGCGTGTTCTCTGATTTATGCGGTATTCTTCAATATGCAGTATTCCGCGAATGCGACAATGATCACTGTCTGCGGCGCGACCGAGAAGGATCGTGCATTCCTTTCTTCCAGACGCTGGGCCTGGATCAACGCGGATAAGATCGTGATCTCCGCAATTGTTACCTTCATGATTGCCCGTTTCACCGGTGTTTTCGGCGATTCAGCGGTCATGCCCTACATTCTGGTTGGAATAATCTTTGCGGTTCTCTGCGTGATCGGCCAGTACATTATTTTCAAGATCTCCGATGGCTATGAGGAGACCGAAGAAGCGGGCTCTGCGGCTGCACCGAAGAAGGGCGCTTCCTTCAAGGATATTATCAATACGATTACCAAAACTCCGCCCCTTCTGGCTCTGTTCTGTGCACAGTGCGGCACCACGACCGTGTCCTTTATTCTTGCGCAGATGGCCGCCTATCAGTTCAATTATGCATTTGAAGCTCCGGCAATACTGGCAATCTATCTGGCTGCCACGAACTTTGGCGCTGTGATCGGTTCTCTGCTGGCCGGTATTCTCGGCAGGAAGATGGAAGCGAAGAAGCTGTCCCAGTGCCTGCTTCCGCTGTGCATCATCTTCCTGATCCTGGCTAGAGTCTGCTCCGGCAGCGTGGTGCTGTTCACGATCTTCATCCTGTGTGAGAGAACCTGCTCCAACTGCAACTTCTCCACCTTCCTGACGATGTACTCGAACTGCGCGATCTATGCGGAGCATAAGACCGGCGTCAACAACTCCGGTCTGGTCATGAGTATCAGCAACATCCCGGTTAAGGTCGCAGTCCTGATCACCGGCGTCCTGATTCCGGCGGTTCTTGCGATGACCGGCTATGATGCAAGCATGGAGGTCATTCCGCAGGCGGTTAAGACCGGTCTGACGAACGCGATCACGCTGATTCCCGCCGGATGCTATCTCTTCGCATTTCTTGTTATCACGATCGCATTCCGTCTGTCGAGCGCAGACGTGGCCCGCATGACCGAAGAGATCGCTGCGAGAAAGAAGAACGCCTGAGCAGAATAAAGCCACTCGCTTTCTGAAGTGACATGTAAGGGGCTGCCGCACAGCTTGAACCAAAAACGGCAGCCCCGTTTTCAGAAAAGGAGGATTTTTCGTGGATCAACTGAAAAATATGCCAAACCTGGAGAACCAGAATCAGCCTGTGGGGAATGACTTTTCTGTTCATGATTTCTTTCACAGCCGTTATGTGGTATCAGGTCTGACTATGGGTATTATCGGCATTATCATCGCATTAGCTGGAGGCGTTCTGCTGACAGGAAAGGCCCAGCTGATCGTTCTGGGTATCGGAGCCTGCACATCCCTGATCGGATCGACACAGGTCAATCAGTATTTCGCCCCGCATCCGGAGGATTATGTCGATCATGAGGATCAAACAGGGGGAGAATCATAATATGTCGGCGAAAAAATTTTATATCCATCTGGCAGTCGCAGTCGTGCTTTTTATCCTGCTGCGTTTCCTGCCGGCGACTAATGGGCTGACGGAGATCGGCGTCAACGTGCTCTCCGTTTTCATCCCGATTCTGTATATATGGCTGACGCTGGGGACCGACTGGTCAAGCTGGCTGGCGATGGCGCTGATCTTCTTTACCGGCGTACTCACACCGGCAGAGGTATACAGCGGCGTGTTCGGATCTTCTCTAATCATTACGGTAATCGGCATGATGGCGTTCAGCAAGGTTCTGTCAGATACCGGCGTGATTGAGTATATTGTAAAGCATGCGGTCACGATGGAGATTGTCCGTAACAGGCCTTATGTGTTTATCGCGATGGTTCTGGCTGTCTGCGGGCTGGTCAGCTTCGCGGTGGATGTCGGCGCTGTCAGTCTTGTGTTTATTTCTATTATTGTGGGAATCTGCGATGAGATCGGCTATAAGAAGGGAGATCCTTTCTATACGGCGCTGATCATCGGTCTGTTCTGGGTGACGAACGCGTTCAACGCAGGTTCGCCTCTCGGACACGCGCTCCCGGTGGTCATGCTGAACGCCGCGGCAGCAGGCGGCTATAACATCACCTATGCGCAGTGGCTTTCGGTCGGTCTTCCGGCTGCAATCCTGATCTCGGTGGCATCCATCCTGGTCATCTGTCTGATATGGCGTCCGGAGGCGTCAAAATTCAGCAATTATGACCTGGACGCGCACAGGGCGAATCTTCCAAAGCTGAGCCGTCAGGGGCTGATTTCCCTGATCATGCTGCTTCTGGTGATTGTTTACTGGATTGTACCGGTGGTTTTCCCGAATCTGCTCGGCGATCAGCTGATGGCGCTTTACAACAGCTGGGGATCGTCCATGCCTCTGATCATTGCGATTGCGCTGCTCTGTGTCATTCATGTGGATGGAAAGCCGATTTCGACCTTCCGTGAGATGACCAGCACGACGACGGTGAGCACACTGCTGTTTATCGGTGTTGTCGTCACGCTTGGCACGGCAATCAGCAGTGAGAGTGCCGGAATCTCCGTCTGGCTCGGCAATCTTCTGGCGCCGGTCACATCCAGCATGTCCGTATTCGCAATCGTTGTCATTGGCTGCCTGGGATGCGTCATCCTGACAAACTTTATCTCGAATACCGTCAGCATGCTTTTGTTCTACAGCGTCATGGTTCCGATCGTAGAAGCGGGCGGCGGCCCGGTAATCGGCGTCATTGTCATGCTGTGTATGATGGCCTGCTTCGCTTCGCTGGTGCCTTCGGCGGCGGTCACAGCGCCGTTCTTCTTCGGTCCCGGCCACATTACGGTAAAGAATACGGCAAAGTGGAATGTCGTCATGATCTTCATTGCATGGGCGATCACGGTATTCCTGATCTATCCGCTTTGCAACATGTTGTTCTGAGAATTAAAAAAATATAATAGAAAAGAGGTGTAGACCATGTTATCTGAGAAGGAAAATTATCTGATGGCTGCAAGAGGAGAAGTCCCGGAATGGGTTCCCCGGAATCTTGCCCCGAGTCCCGGCCACGCCCCGGCCAGCGCCTGGGTTGCACCTGGCATTCTGAATGCGCGCCGCACGCCGGAAGGCGGCTTCAATGAGTGGGGCGTTGAGCTGGTCACCACGAGGGAGACCGGTTATATGGCGCTCCCGAAGCCCGGACAGTTCATGCTGGACGATATTACCAAGTGGCGTGATGTCATCAAAGCCCCGGACGTCTCACATATTGACTGGGAGGCGATGGCGAAGAAGGATCTGGAAAATATCGACCGTAGCCAGACCGCCGTTTGCGGCGTCATGCACGTGGGCTATTTCCAGCAGCTGATGAATTTCATGGGCTTTACCGAAGGACTCTGCGCGATGTCGGAGGAACCGGAGGAAGTCATGGCGCTGTTCGAATACATGTCTGACTTCTACTGCATGATGGATGAGAAGTTCATGGAGTACTACAAGCCGGATGTCTGGTGCATCACGGACGATACCGCCACCGCGAATAATCCGTTTATTTCTCTGGAGATGTACCGCGAAATGGTAAAGCCGTTCCACGCAAGAGAAGCGAAGTTTGGCACGGACAGGGGGCTTCCCATCGACATGCATAACTGCGGCAGATGTGAAGATTTCATCGACGACTGGCTGGATTTCGGCGTCTGTGTATGGAACCCGGCGCAGGTCATGAATGACCTCGAAGGCATTAAGAAAAAATATGGCAATCATCTCGTACTGGAAGGTTGCTGGGATTCATCCGGTGCAGCCGGATGGCCGGGAGCTTCGGAAGACCTGGTGCGTGCTGAAGTTCGCAGAGTGATCGACACCTTTGCTCCGGGCGGCGGCTTTATCTTCTGGGGAAGCGTCTACGGCGCGCCTGACGACGAGGAAATGAATAATAAAAGGCGCTGGATCCAGGAAGAGTATGACGCCTACGGAAGGACATTTTACAATCACTGAGACAGAAATTACAGAAATGAGGGCAGTAAAATAAATGGAGAGAGTAAAATTTTCAGAGAAAGAGCTGACTGTGAATGGTCAGTATATGACACCAGGCGGTCCGATGCCGCGCTACAGCACACCGGTGACGGCGAGAGAGAATTATCTGTCGATGCTGGCCGGTGAGAAGCCGCAGTGGCTTCCGATCTATTATGACTTTCGGACCTTTGTGCCGCAGATCATCCCGGACAATATTGCCAGAGGCTTTGTCATCGAGGCGGACGCGCTTCCACGGGAAAAGTTTGGCGGTAAGGATATGTTTGGCATCGAGTGGGAGTACATCGACGTCGCAGGCGGTTCCATGGTAAAGCCGGGCAATCCGCTGATGTCGGACGCTTCCGAATGGCATGAAAAAGTCAAATTCCCGGATATCGAGACCTGGGACTGGGAAGGCTGTGCGGCGAGAAATGAAGGCACATACCTTCACACGGATCGTGTGACTACGATGTGGATGTTTACCGGACTTTTTGAGCGTCTGATCTCCTTCATGGACTTTGAGGACGCGGCAGTAGCGCTGATCGATGACAGCCAGCAGGATGACGTGCATTCTCTGTTCGCGGCGCTCAGCGATCTCTATTGCAATATAATCCGGAAGCAGAAGAAATACTTTGACTTTGATGTGTTGTATTTTCATGATGACTGGGGCGCACAGAGAGCGCCGTTCTTCTCGCTGGATACCTGCATGGAGATGATCGTTCCTTATCTTAAGAAGATCGTCGACTGCTGCCATGAGCTCGGCGTTCGCTTTGAGTTCCACTGCTGCGGAAAAGATGAGAAGCTGGTGCCTGCGATGATCGCGGCCGGCGTCGACGTCTGGGCAGGACAGCCGATGAACGACAAGAAGATGCTTCATGAAAAGTATGGAAAAGATATCGTTCTGGGCATTGATATTGATTTCCCGGAAAATGCGACGGATGAGCAGCTGAAGGAAGCCGCCGCGAAGTTCCTGGAGACCTACTGCCAGGACATGGAGAATGCCCCTGTCTACTGCTGCACGCTGGTCATGCCGCAGAAGCTGCGGGAGGAACTGTACATCCAGAGCAGAAAACTGCTTGCATAAGGAGGACAGATAGATGGCTGTTGGAAAATTTATGAAACAGGCCGCTGAGCGGGATTATTCGAAGGAGTGGCAGAAGCCGGGCACATTCCCCTGGATTTTCCAGAGACCGAAGGAGCCGATCGAAGAACGCCCGATCAGCGTGTGCGACAACTATGTGCGCTGCGTGACAGGTAAGCAGCCCTACTGGATGCCGGCCTATATGTATGAGACCAACATTGTCTGGCCGGATGCGATGGAAGAGCACCCGGTACCGGAGGTGGACGGCTTCGACTGGTGGGGCGTGGACTGGGTCATGGTGGACTCTGTCGGCGGTATGATTACAAGACCCGGCACCCGCACGATCTCTGATTTTGCGAACTGGAAGGAAGAGCTGGAGTGGCCGGATCTGTCCGTCGTCGATTTCAAGGCGGACGGAGCGAAGCTTCAGAAGTTCCTCGATCCGAACCGTGTCCATATCTATGAGTGCGTGGAAGGTATTTTTGAGCGTCTGCATGAGATGATTCCGTTTGACGAGTCCCTGGTCGCGTTCTATGAGGAGCCGGAGCTTCTGGAGGAGTTCTTCCAGAAGATGGCGGATTACAAGATCGAGAGCTGCGGAAAGGTATTTGAGAACTACGGCCGGGTGGACGGCGTGCTCTATCATGACGACTGGGGCACCCAGAGAGCGGGCTTCTTCTCGAACGAGATGTTCCGCGAACAGATCATGCCCGCCACCACGCGTTTCCTGAAGTATGTAAAGGATCAGGGCAAGTTTATTGAGCTCCATTCCTGCGGGAAGAACGTGCAGTATGTGCCGGAGATGATCGAGATGGGCATCGATATGTGGACGCCGCAGGCGGTTATCAACGATCCGGATTTCCTGTATGAAAATTACGGTGACAAGATGACATACTGCTTCCAGGTGATCATCGATAATACGGAGAGCGAAGCGGAAATCCGCAAAAAGATGCGTGATTTCGTGGATCATTTCGGTGCGAAGGGCCGTTGCATGCCGTGGATCCGGACAGACCGGAGCGTGCCGTCCCAGGAAGTTGTCGCGCGGGATGAGTTATATCATTATTCTCTGGAATACTACAATAAGCTGTACAACAGGGGGTAACTGCAAAAGGAGGCGCGACCATGGTAAAGCTTGATATTTACTGCGGCCTTCTTGGCGCGGGAAAGACCACGGTCATCCGTCAGATGCTGGCCACGGCCTATCAGGGGCATAAGGTGGCGATCATCGAAAATGAAGTTGGCAAAATGAATCTGGATGCTGAAGAATTTCAGCAGGCAGCGGTCGCAGTCAGAGAAATCACCTCTGGCTGCGTCTGCTGCACTTTGAAGGGAAATTTTACAGATGCGATTGATATTCTGGTGAAACAGGAAGCGCCGGAGTATATTATTGTCGAGCCGTCTGGCGTCGCCGTTCTGTCGGACGTAATCTCGGCCTGCACAGAGTGCCGCGGCGTCTGCCTGAACCGGATGATCATGATCGTGAAAACCAACAAATTCCACTCCCTCTGGAAGGTGATCGGCCCGTTCTTCCCGGATCAGATCCGCACCGCCAGGACCGCTTATCTTAATTTTACCGAAACGATGGACAAAGAGGAGATTGAACAAGTAAAAGAGATCCTCTGGAAAGAAAATCCGGAGCTGGAAATTGTAGAGGCTCCGGTAGACGAGCTGGACGAAACCGTGTTTCCGGACCGGGAGACGCAGACCACAGTGGAAAAGCGTGTAAAGCTGATACGCAGACCCGGAGCGGGAAGTCCCCGGGTTCCGATTGATTCAAAGTGGGAGAAAAGTACAGATCAGCTCAGTTATCGGTTTCAGAGCGATCTGAAAGAGAGGAACCTCGAAGCCTTATTCCGGCTGTTTCAGGAGAAAGGAAGCGGCAGCATCTGGCGTGCGAAAGCCTACCTGAAAATGGAGGGCGGAACCATTCAGAAGATCGACTATGTCTTTGGTGATTCCTTCCGGACGGAAGTAGAACATTTCTCAGCCGATAAGCTGAATTACCTGATTCTGATCGGTGAAAACCTGGATGCGGATGCCCTGGAAGAAAAGCTTCGAAATATAGAGATGCAAAATAAGTGAACATGTTCTGACATGTCAGGTACCATAAAGAGACTCTTCAGCAACTGGAGAGTCTCTTTTCCAGTATAAAGAGAACATTTGCCATTCTACATAAAGTATGATACACTGAAAAATAACGTCAGAAAAAGAGAACAATGAGGTGAGAGATTATGAAAATTCTGGTGACTGGCGGCGCAGGCTATATTGGGAGCCATACCTGTGTGGAGCTGCTGAATGAGGGCTATGAAGTAGTCATTATGGACAATCTGTACAATTCCAGCGAGAAGGCGGTGCAGCGCATACAGGAAATCACAGGAAAGCCGGTGAAGTTTTATCAGGCGGACATGCTGGACCGTCCGGCGATGGACCGTATTTTTGAGATTGAGAAGCCGGAAGCGGTGATTCACTTTGCAGGTTACAAGGCGGTTGGAGAGTCGGTCGCCAAGCCGATCGAGTATTATTACAACAACATGGCCGGGACGCTGCTTCTCTGTGATGTGATGCGGCATCATGATGTGAAGAACATCATTTTCAGTTCTTCGGCCACGGTCTACGGCGATCCGCTGGAGATCCCGATCAGTGAGACATGTCCGAAGCAGAATCCGACGAATCCCTACGGGCAGACGAAGACGATGCTCGAGCAGGTTCTGACGGACATTCAGAAGTCGGATCCGGAGTGGAATGTGATCCTGCTGCGTTATTTCAACCCGATCGGCGCGCATGCATCCGGGCTCATCGGAGAGGATCCGAAGGGGATTCCGAACAACCTGCTCCCCTATATCGCGCAGGTTGCGGTCGGCAGGCTTCCGCGTCTTGGCGTCTTTGGAAATGACTATGACACGCCGGACGGAACAGGCGTGCGGGACTATATCCATGTAGTTGACCTTGCGAGAGGACATGTGAAGGCACTGCAGAAATTTAAAGAAGAGAAATGCGTCCGGATCTACAATCTGGGAACCGGACAGGGCTACAGTGTGCTGGAGGTCGTCAAAGCCTTCGAGAAGGCCTGCGGGAAGGAGATCCCTTACGAGATCAAACCGCGCCGCGCGGGCGATATCGCCGCCTGCTACTGTACGCCGGCGAAGGCGAAGGCGGAGCTTGGCTGGGAGGCGCAGTACGGTATCGACGAGATGTGCGCAGATACCTGGAGATGGCAGAGTCATAACCCGAACGGATACGGGGACTGAAAGCAATACACGTTTCAGAAACAGGGGATAAGGAAACATGAAGATTATTCTTGTAAGTTATTCCGGGAGCTCGGCCAGTATCCTGCGGGACCGCATGCTGGCCTGGGCGCGTTCCAATCTGATGGATGCGGAGATCATTGTCTCCTCGCTGGCAGGACTGGATGGGGACAGGGACGACGCGGACATCGTTCTGGTAGGTCCTCAGGTTCGCTGTGCGCTTCAGAGCGTACGGGAACGTGTCCCGAGAAAAATTCCGGTGCTGGCTGTAGATACAAGAGACTACGGTATGGCAAAGGGCGACCGTGTGATGCAGGACGCGATTGCTGCGATCAAACATTATATGGAGGAATAGAATGGCGAATGAAACAAATGCGCCTGTAGAGACAGAGAACAAGATGGGCACGATGCCCGTCAACCGGCTGCTTGTCACGATGGCACTGCCGATGATGATCTCGATGCTTGTGCAGGCGCTCTACAACGTCGTTGACAGTATTTTTGTGTCGAGGATCAGCGAGGATGCGCTGACCGCGGTGTCGATGGCCTACCCGATGCAGAACCTGCTGATTGGGCTGGCGAGCGGTCTTGCGGTAGGTATGAACGCCCTTGTATCCAGAGCTCTGGGCGAGAAAAAACAGGATACGGCGAATCAGATGGCCATGCACGGCGTATTTCTCGGTGCCTGTGGCTATCTGATTTTTCTGATACTCGGGCTTACGATCGCCCGCCGGTTTTTCGTTGTGCAGGGTGCGTCTGCTGCGATCGCCGATTATGGTCATGATTATCTTTCGGTCGTCCTGTGTATGAGCTTTGGCCTTTATGTGGAGATTATCTTTGAACGGATGCTGCAGTCGACCGGAAAGACGCTTTACACCATGTTCACCCAGGGAATTGGCGCGATCTTCAACATTATTTTTGACCCGATTCTGATCTTCGGTCTGTTCGGCGCGCCAAAACTTGGCATCGCCGGAGCGGCCTGGGCGACAGTACTCGGTCAGATTCTCGCAGGCTGCCTTGCCCTCATCTTTAATACGAAGGTAAATAAGGAGCTGCAGCTGGATTTCCGGAAGTTTCGCCCGGAGCTGAAGGCAATCGGACAGATTCTTTACATAGGCGTACCGTCCGTACTGATGGTCGCGATCGGCTCGATTATGACCTTCAGTGTAAACCGGATCCTTGTGGTCTTTTCTTCAACAGCCGTTGCGGTATTCGGCGTCTATTTCAAGCTGCAGAGCTTCGCTTTTATGCCGATCTTCGGCCTGAACAATGGCATGGTACCGATCATTGCCTACAATTATGGTGCGGTGAAGCCTGAGCGAATGATCAAAACGCTGAAGCTGGCGATTTTTTATGCGACCTGTATCATGGTGATCGCCTGCATCATTTTTCAGACGCTGCCGGAACAATTGCTCCTGCTTTTCAGTGCGTCTGATGAGATGCTCTCGATCGGAATTCCGGCGCTGCGGATCCTGTCGGTATGTTTCCTCGTCGCCGGCGCGAATGTTGTCATCTCCTCCTTCTTTCAGGCAGTAGGAAATGGCGTTTACAGCATGCTGATGTCGCTGTTCCGTCAGCTGGTATTTCTCGTTCCGCTGGCATATCTGTTCTCAAAGAGCGGAAATGTCAACATGGTGTGGCTTGCCTGGCCGATCGCAGAGGTCGCTGCGGTCGCCTGCAATATCATTTTTATGTATCGAATCAACCGGAATATTCTGAGGCCGCTGAAAAAGGAAGCATCTGAAAGAAAAACACAGATAAGCTGATTCGGATTACAAGGTTACGCGGTATCTGAGTAAGGCAAAATGGAAAGCATAGTACCATATCTCTTAGGAGGTGTGGTACTATGGAAAACAGAATCCGGGAACTTCGCGAGGAGCGTGGAATGAATCAGGATACCCTGGCGGGCTTTGTCGGTGTATCCCAGCAGAAAATCAGCAGGGTGGAGCGGAACACGGAAAACCTTGGCATCGATCTGCTGATTGAGATATCCGATTATTTTCATGTGACGACCGATTATCTGCTTTGTCTGTCGGAGGAGCGGCACGGCTCCGCGCAGGAGGCAAGACTCCGGTACAAGATGGAGGAATATCAGGAACTCATTGACAACTATGAATCGCTGAACAGGGACTCCCGCCGTCTGGTGCTGAAGCTGATGCGTGCGATGAAAAAGATTGAGAAAGAAGAGAAAGAGCTGCTGTGAGGAAACAGCAGCCCTTTTGTTCTTTACACTTAATCGTCCAGTTTCAGATCGTTCTCTTTGATCCAGCCCATCTTGCGCAGAATCTCACAGAAAAGGAAACTCAGAACAGCCGGAAGGATGAAGCAGACGAGTATCATGCCAATCCAGTCCATGGCCGTGATCGCGGTTTTCGTGCCCTCCGCTATATCGTTCAGCCAGCCGGTATAAATGCCGATCTGGCTCATGAAGCCACAGGTTCCCATGCCGGCACAGATAGAAGCGCCGTTCATCTCGAGACCGAAAACGCAGGTCGCGACAGGACCGGTGATCGCAGCGGCCAGTGTCGGCGGTATCCAGATACGTGGATTTTTAACAATATTTCCAATCTGCAGCATGCTGGTGCCAATCCCCTGTGAGACCAGTCCGCCCCAGCGGTTTTCCCGGAAGCTCATGACAGCGAATCCAACCATCTGCGCGCAGCAGCCTGCAACGGCCGCGCCGCCGGCCAGCCCGGTGAGACCCAGTGCCGCGCAGATCGCCGCGCTGCTGATCGGAAGCGTCAGCGCAACGCCGACGATGACGGAGACCAGGATTCCCATAAAGAAGGGCTGCAGATCCGTGGCCCACATAATGAGCTGTCCGACCGAACTCGCCGCAGCACCGATGGAAGGAGCCCACCAGACGGACAGAAGTACGCCTGCCAGGATCGTGACAAGCGGTGTCACGAGAATATCCACTTTCGTCTCCTTGGATACAGCCTTTCCACATTCTGTGGCAAAGATCGTGACAATGAGGACAGCCAGCGGCCCGCCGGCTCCGCCCAGATCATTGGCGGCCTGTCCGACGGCCAGAAGGGAAAACAGCACGAGCTGAGGCGCCTGCAGGGCGTAACCGATGGAAATGGCCATGGCCGGGCCGGATACCGCCTTCGCATAACCGCCGGCATCCACAAGAAACGGAATTCCCGCCTGTTCTCCAAGGGTGGCTATGATCGTGCCAATCAGCAGCGATGCGAAAAGCCCCTGCGCCATGGCGCCAAGCGCATCAATACCATAGCGTCTGGCTGAAAAGATGATATTTTTACGTTTCAGGAACTGGCGGACTGCGCCGCCTTTTGATTCACTCATAAGATTCTCCTCTTTTTTATTTTATCTGGATTAGAACAGGCATCCTGCCACAGGTGTTTTACAGGTGACAAGACAGCCTTGCAGAAAAGAAAATAACACAGTCAGATAAAAAAAGCAAGACTAAATTATAAACGCAGTTGGCATATGCCGGAGAAATGTGTTATACTTTTAGCATTGTCAGGAAAGGAGAGAACACTATGGTACGTAAAGCAGAGATAAAAATGGCGGAAAATCTTCGCGGAGGCGAGGGCACGCTGGAGATGCACCACATTCTGAAAGCGGAGGAGCTGAACGGACACGGGAGAATGTATGCGATGGTGAAGATGCCGCCGCACAGCAGTATCGGAGTTCATGAGCATATTGGGGAGACTGAGCCCTACTACGTTCTGTCGGGACATGGGACATTTATTGACAATGACGGGAGCCGGATCCCTGTCGGACCGGACGATGTATGTCTGATCGAGTGCGGACAGAGCCACGGCTTTGAGAATGACTCTGATGAAGAACTTACGATGATGGCGCTTGTTTACAACGAGTAAAGACGGAGTGTGAGGAAAGCATGGCGATCGATATCGAGAAATACCGGGAGCGGGGGCTCTCAAGAGCTGAGATCGTGAAGAATCTGAAGGAAGCATATACGCTGGTTTCTCCTCTGACGAACATGCCCTATGTGGAGTGTGAGAAGGAGAATTTCAACGATCGTACGCTGCTCTTTGAATCAAAAGCGACAGCGGACCGGACGGCAGCGGACTATGAGGACGACGGCGTTCGCATGAACGTGAAGGAGCTGAAGACGATAGAGATTTATGCTCCTGCAAAGTCTGCAGAGGCAGACGCTTCCCGCAAAAAGCTGTTTCTGAATCAGGTGCGCCAGCACCTCGGCATTCTGCCTTTTATCGGTACGAACGAAGTATACTACTATCCGGCGGACGGCGAGCCTTATGCAGTTCCGGTGCGGGATCTTCTGCCGGAGGGTTTCGAAAAGAAAGTGGCGGAGAATCCGCTCTACCAGCCAAACCTGCAGCTCACCGGCCTCTATCTCATGCAGGAAGCGCGGCGAAAGAAGGAATGGGTCGATCGAAAACACCTGCAGGCGCTCGATGAGGAGTTTTCTTCCAATCTTGCGAAATCCAGGCTGTTTATCGCCCTGATTCCGCCGGAGGGACAGGAGAAGGCTGAGAAGCTGGAACTGAAGGAGTGTCGTCTGCCGTATCTGAAGCATCAGAACGGGCAGACGTACCTCCCGCTCTTTACCGACGTCTGGGAGTTCCAGAAGTACACGAAGGGCAAGAAGAATATCCGCTCCATCCAGGTACCCTTCCGGGATGTGACCAGATTTCAGTCAAAGGATGTAAATGCTTATATGCTCAATCCGCTTGGATTTTCGCTTCCGCTGAACGCGGAGATGATCCAGCGGATTCTGAAGCGCTTCGGAATGGAGAGGTCTGACACCTGATGTGTCAGACCTCTTTTTTTTAGCCGCGCCACCAGAGCCAGGACATCAGTACCGGGATCAGGCAGGCTACGATCAGCACCGCAATGAGAAGGATAAAAGCCAGCTCCTGATTCGGCAGGAAGGCGAGGAGGATGGTCAGCAAACCAGCGATAAAAAGACATTTGCCGCCGAGTCGCTGCGTCCGCCTCCAGTTTTCCTCGCTGGAGAGCGCCCAGGGCGTCTTAAAGCCCATGAAGAAATTGCTCTTGACCTTCGGCATGATATTCCCGAGGAAAAGAAACAGTATTCCGACCAGAAGGAAGACGATCAGCGGCACTGACAGCGTACCGGGGCGGAAGCTCTCGACCAGAATGATCGCGTTTACAAGCAGCAGAAAGACCTGCATGAAAACGCAGAAGAGGTCATAGTAAGAGCCAAATTTTTCATAATTTGCTTTCCGCGGATCGATATGCGGGAGTGCGTCGAACAGAAGCGCCAGCACGACGCCCAGGCCGAACGACATAAAAAGTTCCGCCTTACTGCCGTAAGATACGTCTCCCGAGAAGCCCCAGCTTAAAGGGACCTGCTGCGGAAGACGCCGATAGAGCAGTGCGAGGGCGAGCAGCGCCAGCAGCGGGATGGCGTAGTTTGCGATACGCAGCTTTTTATTTTTCATCTTCATTTTCTCCTTTCAGGGACAGCATCCAGTTCATAATATCGTCGAGCACCGTCGTATTCAGCGTATAGAAAATGTATTTTCCCTGCCTCTCGTCGTCGATCAGACCCGCGTTTTTCAGAATGGACAGATGATGCGAGAGGGAAGCGCCGGTCATGGAAAAATGCGTCAGCAGATCCCCGGCAGACATCGAGCCCGCGCGCAGGAGATTCAGGATCTCGCGGCGGGTGGGATCGGACAAGGCCTTGAAGCTCTCCTGAAAGCCCATGATTATTTTTCTCCTTTTTCATTATTTAGATAATTTTCTAAATATCTAAGTAAAGAATAACATGATATAGGGG
>JAJPXQ010000081.1 GCA_021205385.1 Lachnospiraceae bacterium
CGGCTCTTATTTTTTTGCCTTGAAATGAACTCATCACTTGACAATATGGCAATGACCTTTCAAATTTACTACAAAAACATCCGCTACGCACACAACGCCCAGCAGCCCGACTCTTTCTTTGAAAAGCAGTTATACCGGTACAATGTCTGCCGGATCTTTTCCTTCCAGAATGGATTCCCTTTGCATTTTTTGAAGCCTTCGACGCACGTATAAAGCTCCTGAAGGGAAATATTCCCCTCTTCCTTCAGCACCGCTGCGACCACATCCTTCCAGGTCACGGACAGCGAATCCTGCATCGAAAGCCGCACCGTCCGGGTAATCTGGTAATCCAGCGTAAACGGCAACTCCTTTCTCAAAATCAGCAGGTACTCATGCGCGAGCGGGATGAAGGAACCGCTGCGATAAGCTGTCCGGTCAGATGTACAGTGATACTGCTGCTTAATCACCACCTGCTCCACCGTCCCCGGCTTCGCGATTCCGAAGAGCATGCGTTATCTGGTGGAGTGCTATCAGGATCGTTTCGACCCGGCCTGTGGAGACATCACCTATGTCTGCCACGCAGATTGCGAAGACACCGCCTCTGCATTGAAGAAAATGGTGCTGGACGTGAAACCGGAAGTGGACATTCACACTACAATGCTCAGTCCCATCATTGGCGCGCACACCGGGCCGGGAATACTGTCTATTTTCTTTTACGGAAAAAAGAGAGAATGATTCGTTATCCGGGGACTCTGCCAAGTCCCCGGTTTCATTATGGGGAAAACATTACCGGATACTGTGATGTCGGATACCAATTTCGTGTTTTCAAAAGGCTTTCACGATTTTATCACATATTTGTCACATTTCTCCTTTAAATTAACTTCAATAATGAAATGTTAACCAAATAGAGAAATGAGGAGGATCGATATGAAACGCAACCTGTGTATTTTGCTTACTACCCTGCTAACCGTAAGCCTTTTGGCCGGATGCAGCAGCAATACGAGTTCTTCAGAGGACGTGGATTCTGAAACAACCGAAGAGCTTGTTGAGGAGACAGAAGAAGCAACGGAAGATGCAGCCGAGCCGGAAGCCGAAGACGCGGAAATAACATCGTCTGGCTCCAGTGCCGCTGCGTTACTGACAGAATGGAAAACAACGCAGTATTTCACGGATGATCCGGTGGATGAGGAGGACACCGATCAGATTCTTGCCGCAGGTATCAATACGACCAGTGCGATGAACGGACAGCCATGGCATTTTACCGCTGTGACGGATTCCGAGCTGCTACAGGAAATTGCAGACGGGATGTCATTCGGAATACCATCCGTCGATACGAGTGAGCAGCCGGAAGATGCAGAATCGGCTGAGGATGCGGCAGCGGAAGAAACCGATGAGGAAGAGTCGGTTTCCGTTCAGAAAGCGGGAATCGCAGACGCGCCACTCGCCATCATTGTTTCCTGTCAGGAAGGGTCAGAACTGGACGCCGGACTTGCTACGCAGAGCATGTTTATTGAGGCAAGGCTTCTCGGATATGGGGCAAAAATTATATCTTCACCGACAATCGTTCTGAACGGCGAAGATCGTGAAACCTGGCAGGAGCGTCTTGATATTCCGGATGATTACTCTGTAGCAGCCGTTTTGCTTGTGGGATACGAAGACACTTCGATTGACTCCTCCGTGGATGGAGTGACCAGCGCTTCTGTCAGAAACGATGCCTCTGACATGGTTAGCTATGTAGAGCCATAAAAAAACCTGAAACCCCTGTCTCAGAAAAAACAATTCTGCGGCAGGGGTTTTTAAGTCATCCTTTTAAATCTGAAAATCTCCTGGTTCCATTTTTGTCACTTTCAGCTTTTCTGGAAGCACTGGCTCTTCAACCGCCTCCGCTCGCCCAATCAATTCTGAAAAATCCTCCCCTTCCTCCATCAGCCTTGCCACAACCACCATCCGATTCGTTCCGCTCCCGGCAAGCTCTACCGAGCAGCTGGAAAGCGTGAGCGGGGGCCATATTCCGCAATCTCATCCCGGTAATACTGTTTTAAAATCATCTCTTTTTTCTCCTTTCCTGCTCCCGCATCATCGACTTTTATACAGACTTGCAGGCATGAAAAAAACTCATCCCACCTCGTTAAGAGGCTACATGAGTTTTCCTGATTTCGCTGATTCTGTTTTTCTTAGTGTCTGATGCTAAAGTCTATAAGGAAATTATGAACGCGCTGTCTGTATGTTTTTGAATCAGCGGCAAGATATCCTGAAGCTGTCCCCTGTCATAAAGCATCCAGGTATAGATCCCCATCTCCTCTCCCTGGCTGATCACAGAATCATAGCTCTCCGGATTTTCGCGCAGGCGGTGCTCATCCATCCTTATCACAATCGTCCATGGAATATTGTAGCCGCAGGAAGTTTCCAGCTCCCGGATTTTTTTTGCTCCTGCAGTACAACTGTTGTAACCAAGATTCATACCAAATTTTAAAAGACGATCCGTTTCCACATGAGCCGTTGTGTCCTTAATGATATCATAATGATTTGGGCGACAAAAGGTGGTTTTCATCCGCTCGCACAACCTGTACTGT
>JAJPXQ010000137.1 GCA_021205385.1 Lachnospiraceae bacterium
GTGGTGAAGTACCCCGGGTATGAGTTTCCCTATGCGGAAGGAACGCCGCAGAATATACGGTATTTTAAGAATTTTGATTTTAAGAAGAAATCTTAGTTTTACGCCCTGCCCATACCCGAATTCCGTGTATTAAACTGAAATAAGAATCTGAATCTTTTCTTTTTATTTCAGTTTTGTCTTGCAAATTGAAATAACATTGATATAATGAAAACAGTATTTCAGATTGCAGAGAAGGGAACCGATGCGTATGGGCAACCGGGCTGGTTATTATAAAACAAATTTATCAGGCGAAATGGCATATCAATCGTTTGTGCCAAATGCACTGCCACCTGTTCCACCAATTGAAATGTCGGAAGAAATCATCCGCTTACTGGTAAAGGCAAACTCGCAGCTGGCCGTTCTGGATAGTGTTGCAACCCATATTCCAAATGTTGACCTGTTCGTCTCCATGTATGTACGTAAAGAGGCTCTGATGTCTTCTCAGATCGAAGGAACACAGGCGACACTTGAAGATGTGCTCGATCCCATGATCGATGCCAACACGAACCGTGATGTCGCAGATGTTGTAAACTATATTAAAGCAACCGAATACGCACTGAAACGGCTAAAGGAGCTTCCTCTGTGCAACCGTTTTATCAGGGAAGTTCATGCGATCCTGATGTCAGGAGTACGTGGACAGGAAAAGAATCCGGGAGAATTCCGCCGTTCTCAGAACTGGATAGGCGGCCAGGGCAGTACACTCAAAAACGCAAGATACATTCCACCTTCACCTGAAGATATGACAGAGGCCATGTCTGACCTGGAAAAATATATCAACGTGGACGATAATCTGGATGTACTTGTCCGTGCGGCTCTCATTCACTACCAGTTTGAGACAATTCATCCCTTTCTTGACGGCAATGGCCGTGTGGGAAGACTTCTAATCACCCTGTTTCTGATGGAAAAGAAAGTTCTGACCACTCCGGCATTGTATATTTCATACTTCTTAAAGAAAAACCGTGTGGAATACTATGACCGCATGACAGAGGTCCGAAGCAAGGGAAACTATGAACAGTGGATTCAGTTTTTCCTGCAGGCACTGACGGAATCAGCTGCTGACGCGATATCGACAATCGACGAACTGACAACTCTGCATGATAAAAATGTAGAAACGATTTCTCAAATGGGGCGTGCATCCAAAAATGTGATGCTTGTGTTTCACTATATGGAGTCCAATCCCATTATTGAAATCCAGAAAACCTCTGAGGCGTTGGGGATTGCATATAACACCACAGCCAGTGCTGTAAACCGTCTGATCGATGCGGGAATCCTTGTTCAGACGACAAATGCAAGCAGGAATCGTACCTTCGCATATGAAGCGTATCTTGCTGTCCTTCGGAAAGGTACCTGAATTTTTAGAAAGCTCCCAAAACCGAAACCGGAGCTTTCGCCAGACGGCGGTTTTTCGCAGATCATAAGATTTCCATTACCACGTTGATTTGCTTCGCTTCACATTAAACCTCAGTAAACAACAGATAACGCAATAAAGAAATAACCGCTGACTTTAAACCTTTCACCTGTTTATAAGACCAGATTCTCTTATGATCTGCCGGAAAAGATCAGATTTCCACTTCAAATTCAAAGGTCTGGTTGTGCCTGTCCAGCGCCATCTGTATATCCATGATCTCCCTGCTGATCTGCTCATACTGCGCTTTCACAAGGTCGAGATCATAGTTGACGTACTCGTACTCCGGAGAACGGTTCGCGCTGCGGTAGCGGGAAAACGCATGATCAACCCGCGTCTTCGGAAGCCGCTGACGCATGCTGTCGAGAATGTTTTTCCGCCAGTTGAGCTGCGTCATCTTCACCAGCACCGTGTCGACGGACATCTCCGTCCCATTCACCGTGACCGTACTACTCACGTTCGCGAGGTTAATCGCGTGTTTGACGCGCCGCACCTTCTCATCAATGTCCGCGAGCCTCGCTGCCACCTCGGAGTAATCGTATTCCGGCACGACCGGCGTCTCGTCGACCGACGCCGTGTAGACGCTGGACTGCATCTCCAGGCTTCTCCAGTATTCTTTTTCTTCCTTCAGCTGTCTCAGAATCTTGCTTGCGTATGCGCTTGTCACCTTCATTTTCTTTTTCCTTCCTGTCTCTTTCTGGTAACCAGAATAGCACAATGGGCGCGAGCTGTCATTCTACCAGCAGTTTAATGAAAAAAATCCCCATAAACCAGAAATATCCCCGTCTATGACGAGGATATCTTCCATATTTCTGTGCAACACTCTGCTCAGGATCAACAGGTTATCAAGACTCGGCAGCGACTGGCCGGACAGCCACTTGTAGACAGCCTGTGGATTTGCAAATCCCATGGCTTCCTGAATATCACGTACCGAATAACCATTTTCCTTCAGCAGCTCCCGGATTCTCCGGCCGGTCGCCTGCTGCTGGATCGACAGATAGACTGGTTCCATTACGCATCCCTCCCCTGACTTTATTCGATTGCCTGAGAATTATAGCACAGGATTCGCGGAAAGGCTACCATATTTTTCAAACATTCATTCAAC
>JAJPXQ010000007.1 GCA_021205385.1 Lachnospiraceae bacterium
TTTAATACTGCCATCCGTCATCCTCCATCTCTATAAACAATATTGATAATAATTATTATATTTATTATTCAGGATTTGTCAAGTACTTTTTTCAGGCAATAACTTTTGGACACATTTCGGCTTTTGTCCAAAAATGTGACATTTTTTTATCAGTGTACCTTTTTTCGACGCTTCTTAAAATTTGTCCCGTTACGGTTCCGCTTCTTTCTGTTTATAATGATCACAGATAAGCCCGGAAACGGGCATAAAGGAGGGAATGACTATGAGCAAATCATTCAAAGAATCTTTACAAACTTTTGCCCTGAATCAGGTATACAAATATTTGGAGGGAAATCCGGAAGAAAATATCCCGAAACTGATGGCCTGGGTGGATCGTCTCGCACCTGACGATTATTATGTAGAGGCACGTGACGCAGTGCGCAAGGCAATTGATGAGAAGGGCAACTGGTATCAGCTGATCCTGAAGCTCTACGATCTGGATCCCGGCGTCCGCAAAGCAGCCTTCCAGAACTTCCTGATCAACGCGACCTTAAGCGGCACCGCGACGCAGCAGGAGATCGCAAAGCGCGAGAACTGCAATGTCCCGTGGGCCATGCTCGTGGATCCGACCTCAGCCTGCAACCTGCACTGCACCGGCTGCTGGGCTGCAGAGTACGGCAACCGGCTGAACCTGTCCGTGGAGGATCTTGACTCCATTATTAAACAGGGAAATGAACTCGGCACTTATATGTATCTCTACACGGGCGGCGAGCCGCTGGTGCGCAAGAAGGATCTGATGAAAATCTGCGAAATGCATTCAGACTGCGAGTTTGTCTCCTTCACGAATGGCACGCTGATCGACGAAGACTTCTGTCAGGAGCTGCTGCGGGTCAAAAACTTTGTTCCCGCAATCTCACTCGAGGGCTTCGAGGAAGCCAACGATTCGCGGCGCGGCAAAGGTACATATCAGAAAGTACACCACGCAATGGAGCTGCTGAAGAAGAATAAGCTGCCCTTCGGCCTTTCGATCTGCTACACCAGCGCAAACTACGACGTCGTCACGAGCGAAGAGTTCATGGACTACATCATCGACAGCGGCGCGCTCTTCGTCTGGTTCTTCCACTACATGCCGGTCGGAGCTGACGCCGTGCCCGATCTGCTGCCGACACCAGAGCAGCGGCTCACCGTCTGCAACCGTATCCGCGAGTACCGCAAGACGAAAGCAATCTTCTCGATCGACTTCCAGAACGACGGCCCGCACGTGGGCGGCTGCATTGCCGGAGGACGCTGCTATCTGCACATCAACGCCAAGGGAGATGTCGAGCCCTGCGCCTTCATCCACTACTCCGACTCGAATATCCACGAGATTCCGCTGCTGCAGGCGCTGAAGAATCCGCTGTTCATGGCCTATCATGACAACCAGCCCTTCAATGAGAACCTGTTCCAGCCCTGTCCGATGCTGGAGAATCCGTCGAAGCTCCGCATGATGGTGAACGCGAGCGGCGCGGACAGCACAGACTATCAGAATCCGGAGAGTGCGAACCAACTCTGCTGCAAGACCGACGACTACGCCAAAAACTGGCAGCCCGCGGCGGACGAGCTCTGGGCGGAGTATAAGGCCGCTAACAAGAAGAATTAAAGGAAATCAACTGCATACTGCACTGCTGCAGCCGCTCCGCGCGCGAGCACATGCTCGTCCACCGCGAAGTGGCTGCTGTGGTTTGGCCAGGCTGCGCCAATCTCCTCGTTACGGATTCCCAGAAAGACAAACACACCCGGGACCGCATCCTGGTATTCGGAGAAATCTTCCCCGCTCATAACCTTCTCAAAATGGGTCAGGGCCTGCTCCCCATAGTTTTCCGTGATGGCACGAATGGCGCGCGCTGAGCACTCCGCGTCATTGATCACTGCGGAGGAACCCTTACGATAATCAAGTTCTGCTTCCGCGCGGAAGGCTGCCGCCGTCTCATGAATCACACGCTCCATAATAATAGGAAAGGATTCACGCACTTCCCGGGAATAGGCCCGCGTAGTGCCACCGATTGTGACCTTATCCGGAATCGCATTGTCCGCGTCCCCGCCATGAATCTGACAGAGGCTGATAATGGCCGGCTCCGTCGCGATAATCTCCCGGTGAAACACGACCTGTAGATTCTGAATAATGGCCGCGGCAGCCGCGATCGGATCGACGCCATTGTGCGGCAGCGCGCCATGGGTCGCTTTGCCCCGCACCGTGATGGTGAAGAAATCCGCCGAAGCCATGCGTGCGCCTGCCTCCGCGGAAAACTTTCCCGCCGGGATATCTCCCCAGACATGTGTCCCGTAAACCGTGTCCACATTCTCCAGCGCCCCCGCCTTGATCATCGCGGATGCACCCCGCGCAAATTCCTCCGCAGGCTGAAAGAGCAGCCGCACGCTCCCGTTCAGTTTGTCCTGTATGTCGCACAGAATCTTCGCGCAGCCAAGGTTCATCGCAATGTGCGCGTCGTGTCCGCAGGCATGCATATAGCCCTCGTTCTGTGAAGCGTAATCTGCCCCGGTCTCTTCCTTCACCATCAGTGCGTCGATGTCCGCCCGGATAGCAACCGTCCGGCCGCTGCGCGCGCGATCGCCGATATCGACGACAACTCCCGTCCCGCAGAGCACCCGCGGCGCAAGCCCCATCCGGCGCAGTTCCTCGCAAATCATCCCGCAGGTGCGCTGCTCCTGAAAGCCCAGCTCCGGGCAGCGATGAAATTTCCGGCGCATTTCTATCATGTAGTCACTGTATTTTTCCGCGTATTCTCTTATTAACATACATGATCCTCCCTTTTCACGAACCATTCTATCTGCTGCAGCCCACATTTGCAAGTGTAGCTTTCATAAAGCTTTTATGAAGAATGTGTGTTCTTCCTTGACAAAGGCCTCCTGCCTTGTTATAATCCTTACATAAGTTGTAACAAATTCGTAATATTTCGAGAACAGATTCGTAAAGATTATTTCAGGAGGCACCTATGAGAAGAAAAGCAGTGCTCATGCTTTTAACAGCGGCGGGATTGTTCCTTATCAATCCGGCCACGGCGCAGGCCGGCCAGCTGAGCCTTGGCCTGGACGGCGGCATCGCCTCCTCCATCAGCCTTGCAAGTAATGCCACCGAGGAAGATATAGAAGAAGCGCTCAACATTGCGGTCACAACGACCTACACCGGGCTCTGCGTCGCGCAGGTCAACGATTATGTCAATATACGCAGCGGTCCGAGCGAGGATTACGACGTCGTCGGCAAGCTTTACGCCAATTCTGTCGGCACGGTGGAGGGCTATGAGGACGGTTGGTATCAGATCACTTCCGGCAATGTGACCGGTTATGTAAGTGCAGAATATGTTGTGATCGGCACGGAGGCAGAGACTCTCGCGGAGGAGGTCGGCACGAGGATGGCGACCGTCACCACCGAGACGCTTCGGGTTCGCACGGAAGCTACAACAGAGTCCTCCATTCTCGGACTGATTCCCGAGGGCGAGGAACTGGTCGTCACCGATGAGACGGACGATTTCGTCCAGGTCTCCATCGAAGAGGGCGACGGCTGGGTCTCCAAAGAATATGTCTCCCTGAGTACGGAATACGTCTACGCCGAATCCAAGGAGGAAGAAGAAGCCCGTCTTGCCAAGGAAGAGGCTGCCAGAAAGGCAGCCCAGGCGGCAGCAGCGGCAGCGACTTCCAAGAGCTCCAGCTCTTCTTCAGATGTGGTGATCGGCTCCGGAAGCGGCAGCTCCTCCGGAAACGCGGTTGTCAGTTATGCCTGTCAGTTCGTCGGAAATCCCTACGTATACGGCGGCACGAGCCTGACCAACGGGACCGACTGCTCCGGCTTCGTCATGAGCGTCTACGCGCACTTCGGCGTCAGCCTTCCACACAGCTCCAGCGCGATGTGCAGTGTCGGATACGGCGTCAGCCTGAGCGAGATTCAACCCGGGGACATCGTCTGCTACAGTGGACACGTTGCGATCTACGTCGGCAATAACACAATTGTGCACGCAAGCACCTCTTCGACCGGTATCAAATACACTTCGCCGGTCAACTACAAGACCGTGCTGGCGGTACGCAGAATCTTCTAAATACTACATAAGCATCCAGAGGCGATCCATAATGGGTCGCCTTTTTATTTTCCTCTTGCATTTTCCATATGATGATGTATAATATGAATAAATCAAGACATAGTTTTTAATACTAGATTATATAGTTTAAATTTGCAAGGAGGAAATACTATGACACATTCTGTGAAAGATCCCGGCAGCGCACTTACTCATTTCATTGGATTGATTCTGGCGGCATTTGCAGCAATCCCGCTTCTGATCACCGCCTCCCGTTACGGCGGCTCCGGCGCCGTACCTGCTCTGGCCGTCTTCGCCTGCAGCATGGTACTGCTCTACGGGGCCAGCACGACCTACCACACTTTTGATATCTCGGAGACAGTAAACCGCGTTCTTCGCAAGATCGACCATATGATGATCTTCATTCTGATCGCCGGCAGCTACACACCGATCTGCCTGATCGCCCTGCGCGACACCGTCGGTATCCCGCTCCTCACCCTCGTCTGGGGCATCGCGATCGCCGGCATCATAATTAAGGCCTTCTGGATTACCTGCCCGAAGTGGTTCTCCTCGCTGCTCTACATCGCGATGGGCTGGCTCTGCGTGCTGGCGCTGGTGCCACTCGTACAGACGCTGCCCGCCGCCGCATTCTGGTGGCTGCTCGCCGGAGGGATCATCTACACCATCGGCGGCGTCATCTACGCGCTGAAGCTGCCACTCTTCAACGCGCGGCATCAGTCTTTTGGCTCGCACGAGATCTTCCATCTGTTCGTCATGGGAGGAAGCCTGTGCCACTATGTTGTGATGTTCTATATCGCGCTGATGTAAAACGGACACGGAAATGGGATGCCGGAGAATCTGCGGCATCCCATTTTCTGTAAGATCTTTTAATAGTTTTTGTTGATCACGGGCGAAGAACGCACTCTCCACCGTCGATGGAAACACGCTCCCCAAACATATGAGATGCCCAGTCGGAAGCCAGGAAAAGCAGCATGTTCGCGCATTCCTCTGCAGTCGCGTAGCGTTTGTCAAAATAACCTGCGGTAAATTGAGCGCTCTTTTCCTCTCGGCTCACACTGTCACCAAGCGCATTATCCTCAATGTTGCGTATCATCGCTGTGTCAACACCACCCGGATTAACGCTGTTTACATTAACGCCCTTTGGTCCCAGTTCCGCGGCAGCCGTCTTGACAATTGCCTGCACTGCATGCTTGGATGCACAGTAGACTCCCATGCCTGCGCTGCCGAGAAGCGCGCCATCGGAAGATGTAACGACAATGGAACCCTTCCCCTGAGCAACAAGATAATCGGCGCCATATTTAATCATATACATGACGCCCAGCACATTGGTACCAAACACCTTATCGAAATTCTCTTTGGTAAAGTTGTTCACATATTCCCATTTTCCTTCATATCCGGCATTGGGGAAGAGCATATCGAGCTTTCCAAAGTGAGCGTAAGCACCCTCTGTAAATGCTTTCACATCCTCCTCATTATAGATCTGACCAATATAGCAGTACAAGTCGTCTCCCATGTCGAGCTCGCGAATCAGTGCGTCAGCCTTTTCCCGATTACGGGCAATAAAACCGATCTTGCAACCTTCCCTCTTTAACATTTTACACAGCTCACGGCCAATGCCGCCGGTAGCACCGGATACCAATGCAACCTTTCCGGTCATTTTTAAATCAATCATATTAATTTCTCCTTTTTTAATTTTTTCACCGGCGCTTTTGCAATCGCGGCGAGAATCAGCACCAGACCGACGATCGCGGCCACGGCGAAGAACTTCCATGCGGTGACAAATCCATTGTTCATGCCAAGGAATACCGCCATAATCGGCGCGCACAGGAACTGGCCAAGGTAGACGGCCGTCATCATCGTCGCAGAGATCGCAGCGAAATCCTTCCCGCCAAAGAGCGACTGCCCGACCATACTCGGGACGCTGGCGTTAAGCGGATAGCTGAGACCTGCCAGCAGCACGATGAGAACCATCAGCACAGTCGAGGTGCCGGAACCGATCATGCACATGAACGCCATGCACGCGACAAAGGCGACACACAGAATCGTAGAGAATACGGAAGCTCCCACTTTGGCAAAGATACTGCCCGCAGCCAACAGGAACAGCGCGGCGATGATGAGCTGCGCGGCATTCCAGTTCGCCGCCGTCGTGCTGGAGAGACCGCAGGTCTGCCACCAGGTCGGCGCGTAGGAGGTAAAGGCCGTGTAAGCCACGCAGACGCACAGCATGGCGACCGCGAACAGCCAGAAGGACGGGCTCTTCATGGCGTCCGCCTTCGAGACGCCGATCGCTCCGATCTGCTCCGTCTTCGCACTGTTGTCGACCTTATCCCATCCGAGGGGCTTCTGCCCCATCTCCTCCGGCGTTTTCACCAGGAAGGTCAGTGCAAAACCGCCGATGACCAGTGCGATCACCGAAATGATCCGATAGCAGGTCTTGAAATCAAAATACTGAAAAAGCTGTCCGGCCAGGAACACCCACAGAGCAGCGCCGAAACCCGCGCCTGATAGGACGATTCCGGTAACCTTCTCGCGTTTCTCGATAAACCACTCGGCAATCAGCGTCGAGCACGCGGCGTGCGTGCCGAAGGTGATCGCAAAGGAGCAGACGAGTCCCGCAAGGTAGTAGCACACCAGCGTCATGACATTCTGTCCCGGCGTAGCGAAGGTGTACAGCCAGACATGGAGGATGACGCTCACGATCGAGATCAGCATACATTTGCGGACGCCGATCTTCGGCAAGGCCCGCGCCGCAAGCATACTCAGGAAAATATTGCCGATCGTGTTTGCGGTTCCGATATAGCCGCACATCGCCACCGACCAGCCGCTATACTCCGCAAGACTGGCAAGGAAGATGCCGAGCGTCGTCGCCACGCCCAGATTCACAAAGATAATCAGGAAGGCTCCCACAGCTGCTTTATAGCCGAAAAATGATTTGTTGTTCATCTGTTTCTCCTCATCAGTCCTGCATTGCCATCGCAGCGTAGAAGCCCTCGCGGATGGCCGTGCCGGCCTTGCCCGGTTTCACGCAGTCGCCGATAACGGTCGTCTTCGTCGGATACGCCCACTGGATCGCCTCACCCAGCGCATTCGCGGGCTTCTGGCCAAAGGCGGAGATGATCACGTCAGCGGGAATGACCTTGTCGCCTTCCGGCGTCGAGACCTTCACGCCCTCCGCGGTGATCTCGCAAACCGTCGCGTTCGCCATCTGATGGATGCCGTACTCGTCGAACATGCGGAAGATGCTGATCGCATTGATCGGCATGATATCGCCGCCGATCTGCGGTTTCATCTCCAGGATGGTGATATCGCGGTCCGGATCTGCCTGCGCGATCTCCAAAGCCGTATCACAGGCCGACAGTCCGCCGCCGCAGATGACGACCCTCTTTCCGGCCGGTACGCCCTGCTTGTGGGACTCTGTCACACCGATGACACGTGGATCGTCCATACCCGGCAGCTTCGGGCAGATTGCCGCAGAACCGGTGGCCACAAAGATATAATCCGCTCCTGCAAGAACTGGATCCTCCGCACCAACTTCGGTGTTCAGAACGATCTTTACGCCCAGCTTCTGAAGCTGTACCCGGTACCACTCTACGAGATCGCGCATGCGTCCCTTGAAGCCTCCGGTCGCGATGTCGATGAAGGTACCGCCGATATAGCCGTTCTTCTCATACAGCGTAACCGCAGCTCCGCGCTCCGCCGCGCAGCGGGCAGCTTCGAGTCCTCCCGGGCCCGCGCCGATGACCACTACGTTTTTGGAAGTCTTCAGCTTTGTCACTTCCATGTAGTCTTCCAGTCCGGCAGCCGGATTGACCGCACAGCTGAGCTGCGTCAGGCGGCAGAAAATACGACCGATACATTCCTCATTGCAGACCATGCAGGGACGGATATCCTCGCGGCGTCCCTCTGCCAGCTTTTTCGGAAAGTACGGATCTGCGATGGACTGACGACCAAACTGGATGATGTCGGCATTGCCGCTCTCCAGGAGCTCTACCGCTGTCTCCATCGTGTGGGTTCCGGTATTGATGATCGGATGCGTCAGATGCTTGCGCGCTTCCTCACACACATAGGCCATGCAGGCGTCGCCCACGTAACGGGTCGGGAAAATATAATCCTGCGACTCGTATGCGCCGGCGTCAATATCGAAGGCGTCGATTCCGCACTTATCGAGCACATCCAGCACCTTCATGGACTCCTCCAGGGTACGGCCGCCGTTGAAACGGTGATCCAGAGAAATGCGGTATGTGATCGGGAAGTTCGGGCCAACCACACTGCGGATTGCCTGCACGATCTCCAGCGCAAAGCGGCAGCGATTCTCAAAGGATCCGCCGTATTTATCCGTACGATGATTCCACACGGAGGACATAAACTGATCAATCAGGTAGCCGGCATGCGCATGAATCTGAATTGCGTCAAAGCCGCAGCGCTGTGCGAAGGTGGCAGCCGTCTTCCAGTCTTCCATCATCTGATCGATCTCTTCAAGCGTCATTTCACGGCATATGACGTTCGGATCATAGAACGAGGGATTCGGAGACGAGGAGATCGGCACCTGACCAAATTTAATCGCCTGATCGCCCAGAACTGTATTGCGGCCTGTGCCCGGGCTGACCTGCAGGCAGATCTTCGCGCCCCAACGGTGCACACGCTCTACCATGACAGTCGTCTTCGGAATCGCATTAATATTGTCCAGCGCGATCGTCGGGGACCCCTGCGCCAGGGCGCTGTTCAGAAACATCGCGCCGGTGTTGATCAGGCCGATGCCTCCCTTTGCACGCTCCTCATAGTAACGCATTCCCTCTTCACTGTCCGTTCCATCCTGCATGGGAGTAAAGGTCCCCATCGGAGAGAAGCTGATACGGTTCTTCAGAATCATGCCATTGATCTTAATCGGTTCCAGTAATTTATTGTAATTATAGCTCATGTCTGAATTTGTCCTTTCTTCTATTCTTTCTTAGATGGCCGTCCAGCCGCCGTCACAGGTCAAAATCGTGCCGGTCACATAGGAAGACTCCTTCGCCGCGAGGAAGACGATCGAAGAATCCAGCTCGCCCTCTCTTCCCGGACGGCACATCGGTGTGCGGTTCTCGATAAATGCACCCATCGCTTCCATCGCCTCCGGTCCGTTTGCCTCAGACGCGAAGAATCCAGGGCAGAGCGCGTTGACATTGACGCCCTTCGTCGCCCACTCAGTCGCCGCCTGGCGGGTCATATTGATCACGCCGCCCTTCGCAGACGCGTATGCGATCACCGGAAGCTCCTTCAGGCCACCCTTGCCAAGGATCGAAGCGATGTTGATCACACGGCCATAGCCCTTATCCAGCATGATCTTTCCGAAATACTTCATGCAGTAGTAAGCGCCGTCCAGATCAAGGGAGAGCACCTTGCGCCACTCCTCGTTCGGGAGCTCCTCCAGCGGAATGCAGGTGCCGCCGCCGGCGCTGTTCACGAGGATATCCACCGTTCCGAGTCCCTTCACGACCGCGTCAACCGCCGCCTGGATCTCCTCCACTTTGGTCACGTCGCACTTCACCGGGAGACATTTCACGCCAAGTGCCCGGATCTCCTCCGCCACACCGTCCAGCTTTTCCTTGCGTCTTGCCAGAATCGCCACATCGGCCCCCTGCCTCGCCAGAGCCAGCGCGAACTGCCGTCCAAGACCCGCGGACGCACCCGTCACAACTGCAACATTACCTGTCAAATCAAACATAGCTTTTTCCTCCTTTTAATGGTAATTATTTTACTTTGTTAATTTTATAGCAAACTCCTCTCCTTTTCATCGTAGAAATTCCAAATATTTTTAAATATTTTTGTGCATTTGCACAATGCAATCCAGAAAATCAATTTGCGGTTTACAATATTTTGTTTATAATAGGATTAACAGTTCAGGCCATGAAAAGAACAGGGGAACCGAGGTGCTCTATGAAAAAGGAAGTAGATTTTCTGAAATTATATGAAGAACTCTATCAAGTTCTGCCAACCAGGAACTTTCAGGAACTCATGAATGTCTGTTACCAGACGCTCGGGATCCCGATTCTGATCGTCGATATTATGTACAATGTCCTCGGCATCGCGCCGGAGACCCCCACCGGCGATCCGCTCTGGGACTATCTGCTGGAGCACCGGGGTTATGATTCCGAGCAGGTAGCCGTCATGATTCATGACGGCATCATTCAGTCTGTGGACGACTATGAAGCTCCCTATATAGTCGACTGGGGTTCGCAAAAGGACTATCCGAAGCTCCAGGGAATTGTGCGAATCAACAATATTGCCGAAGCCTATGTCACGCTGAACTGTGCCTCTGTGGAGATCACGCCGGACCTTATGAAGGCCATGGACATTATCCAGTCCATCTGCGCCTTTTTCCTGAGTGGCAACGAGTCCAGAGGAAATGCTTTTCACACATTTCAAAAGGTCTTTATTACGGAATTATTCAGTGGAAGAATACGGAGCAAAGAACAGCTTGCCGGCTATTTCAATGACATGAACGAGCGATATGACCCGCCTTACATTATCACTGCTGCCATCATCCCTCATAAAAAGGGCCACCAGCTTCTTTCGGTTATCCACAAATCTTCCCAGACACTGTGTTCCAGACAGCTGATGCTGATTCAGGATAATGTGCTTTATACACTGTACTACCAGGAAAACCCCTTTGAGGAAAGCAAAGGCTTCTTCTCAGCCCTGACCGATCTGATCAACCGCTTCGGCGCCAGGGTCGGAGTCAGCAATGCTTTCACTGATCTGCTGGATATCACCATCTACGAACAACAGGCAGAGACTGCTGCAGTGATCGCAGAACAACTCCATGCCCCCAAATGCATCTGCTTTTACCGGGATTATTACCTTCCGGCACTTCTGCTCCCGCAGGTACGCAGGACTCCAAAGGAAAGCTACATTCCCCGTGTCCTTACTGAGATTCAGAAATATGATGCGGAGTATATGACCGAATTCTTTCCGACGCTGAAATGCTATCTCCGCAATATGAAAAGCACAGCAGCTACTGCGAAGGAACTGCATATCCACCGCAATACGCTGCTGTACCGGATCAATCAGATGGAAGAGTTGTTTCATATCTCTTTTAACGATTACGAAACACTGCTCCTCCTTATGAACTGTTTCTATATGCTGGATCTGGAAACAACCTGTTATCCAAACAGAGAAGAATAGCGTCTAATTCAGATACTCCATCGGGTCCACCGGCTCGCCGTCACGCAGCAGCTGAAAATACAGATTGCTGCCCTCGCGAGTGTAATACTTGGTCGGCTCGCTGATATAGCCGATCAGAGAACCGGCTTCCACCATGTCGCCCTCCTGCACCACGAGTTCCTTCAGCTGTCCGTAGATCGCTTCGTAGCCGCTGCCGAGCGTCATCATGAGCGTCGTTCCGGTCTCCTCATCAACCCTGATCTCGCTCACGATTCCCTGCGCCGCACACCAGACCTCATCACCGACTTCCGCATTGATGACAATGGCCGGGTGATACTTATACTGGTTCAGCGTAGAGAAATAAATGCTCTTGTCCATGCTGTACTCCAGGATAATCTCGCCGTCCACCGGCCACATAAGCGAGCTATTGTCTGCGAAGGAAAGAAGATTCTCGCCAGCCAGCGTTTCTTCGGTCTCCTCAACTTCTTCCTCGGTCTCCTCCGTATTTTCTTCCTCGGGAGTCCCCTCCGCGGGCGCCTGCGCGGTCACACTGTCCGTCTCCGTCCGGGCAAGTGTCGCCTCTCCGATCTCATAAATATCCTCTTCGGTTTCAATTTTTGCTTCCTCTGTCTCCTTATCCTCCGTATCCACCTGTGCCACGGTGTCTTCCGAATTCGCCGTCTCTGTCTCCTGCTCCTCCGAAGTCTCTTCTGACTCCGCTACCTGCTCCTCCGGCTCCTGTGCGGTCTGTCCGCTTCTGTAACGTTGCAGGCCGTAAATACCGGACATAGAGAGGATACAGAGACACAGCGCAAGCACAAAGCCTCTTTGCCTTTTTTGCATAACATCACCTCTGGTCATATTTTTGCCAGATCAAGGCTCTGTTATACACTCTGCTCCTTCATAGAATGTCTGCAGAATTTCCTCGCAGGTACTACCTTCCCGCGCCATGCAGTCCGCCGTATAAAGACTGATTCCAAAGCCATGACCGCTCCCCTTCACCGTCAGATGGATCTGACTGTCCTGACAGTCCAGCCAGAAACAACTCGATGAAAGATGCAGCAGTCCCCGCAGCTCCTCTCCCTGCCAGACCATCGCCCCCGCCGAAGCGCTGATCACATAGTCCGCCCCATCGCGCGTGGTTTCCAGCTCCTCCGGCGCAGCATCCGTTCCCAGGGCCTCCGCAAATTCCGCCTCGCTTAAGCGAAAGCTCTGAAGCGCGCCATCCGCCCGGATGTCAAGCGGGCACTCCACCGATTTTATATAGGAATATTTCTCTCCGAGCAGCGTGCCATCCCGGGTCTGTCCGGCGCTGAGCGCGTGCCAGGGAAGTTCGCGATATTCCCCTTCCACTGTGACAACCTGTCCCGCCGTCTCCGCCACCGCCTGGTAAAACCGCTCATAATCGCTGTCCTCCGTCGCCTCCCCCTGCGATCCCCCGATGACCTGTTCATTTTCTGTCTGCATGCATTCCGTGCGAAAAATCACTGCCATCAACGCAAGTGTCTCATCATCCATCCAGGAAAAGTCCTCCTTAAGAAGCGCGGACAACGTCTGGTATTCCAGCTCCGAAAGCGCCTTATCCTGGTGAATTCCCTCCCGCCCGCTGACCAGCAGTGTAATGGTATAAGGAAGGAAGAGGATCAGGAAGCAGACCGCGAGCATATTTTTCAAACAGGTTTTCATAGTACAGCTTATGAAATTTTATAGTCTTCTATTCAAAATCCGCTATCGCCTGTTCAACTGCGCGTCCCATGCTTTACCTCCTAGTGCTATGTTCCGCGATAAGGAAAATCAGATAGAAACAGCCTGGCTAATCTCAGCACTGAGCTGCCTGATATATTCGATGCGTTCCGCCTGATCCGAGCCACACATGCGAGCAGTCGGACCAGAGAGGGAGATCGCGGCTACAGCCACGCCGTTTTGCAAAATGGGCGCTCCGATACAATACAGTCCGATCTCACGCTCCTCATTGTCAATGGCGTAGCCCTGCATACGCACGGTGTCGAGCTCCGCCCGCAATGCCTCGACAGAAGTTATGGTCGTATCCGTAAAACGCTCCAGAGGATGTTCCCTGTAGACATCCAGATCAATACTATCGGAAAATGTGAGCAGGCATTTCCCCACAGCGCAGCAATAGCATTCGTTCAAGGAGCCGATATTGGTGTATGCGCTCAAACTCAATTTGCTGTCCACTTTAGAAAGAATCACGCTCTTATAGACGCCGTCAACATCGCGCGTCAGGACCGAAAGATTGACAGATTCATGAAAGCGGTCATTGAGCTGCTGCATATACGGATGTACCGTCTGCTCCAGTTCTGATTCAATCCTCGCCCCCGAACCGAGGATAAAGGTTTTGATTCCGAGAGAGTAACAGTCATTTGCGGGATTCTGTTTGACGTACCCCCTGTTCTGAAGCGTTGCAAGCGACCGGTAAACAGTGCTTTTATAGAGTCCCAGCTCTTTGCTGATCTGAGAAATGGACACCTCGCCACCGACTCGGAACAAATACTCCAGAATGTCCAGTGTCCGGTTGACTGAATTTATTAATACCGATGTATTTTGTTCTTTCATAAAGATTCCTACCTGATTTCTTCTATAATCCATGGCATAGCAATTATGCCCAATAAGATAAAATATCATAGAAATTATATCGAATTCGGCGAAACTTATCAACCGTAGTTTTTTCGTATACAAAACGAAGCGCCTGTTCCATCGTCTTCTGACAATGAAACGGCGCCCTCATGATCGTCTTAACCCTTCAACCCGGCTACAACGCGTAACCGGCTCTTAATACCTCGCAGTTTTTTGCATTATATTTACCCTTTCCCTGCTCTTCGAAATATCCGCACATGGACTGTTCAAAAAAATCAATATCAAAAAGAGAGGTCTCTTTGATCACCTTTCCAAGCATACAGAGATTCGCGTTACGCTCACTGTTCAGCTTCTGCGCAACCTCTGTCACCGGCGCTTTGATCACCATAAGATCCGATCGGTAAGTACGGTCTTCACTGACCAGGGAACTGTTTACAAACAGTTTTCCGCCAGAAGCCATGGCTTCCTCAAAAAGATCCACCGCAGATTCACTCATCGCCATAACCAGATCCGGATGATCTGCGTAAGGACTTGCAATCCGCTGATCGCTGATGATCACATTGCAGCTGGCATTCCCGCCACGCATCTCGTTTCCGTACGCAGGAAACCAGGTGACCTTCAGATCCTTTAAATACGCCGCATACATCATGATTTTACCCTGGGTCAGAACTCCTTGTCCTCCAAGGCCAGCACAAATAATTCTCTCTAACATAGCCATCCTCCTTACCTGTCGATAATCTCGCCCATCTCATACCGTTTGGAGATCACTTCATCGATATGCTTCATGGCGTTGACCGGTGTCATTCCCCAGTTAGTGGGACAGGGAACCAGAACCTCCACCAGGGAAAAGCCTTTGTTATCCCTCTGTTTTTCGATGGCTTTGCGTACCATTTTCTTGGTTTTTGCCACGTTGCCGGGACTCGTAATCGAAGTTCTTGCCAAATACGCGATATCCAGATTTCGCATGACCTGAACGACATCGAAATCCTGACCGTTGGCCTCCGCGGAACGCCCCGCAGGCGTAGAGGCAGTCTTCTGACCGATCAGCGTGGTGGGAGCCATCTGTCCGCCGGTCATACCAAAAACCGTGTTATTCATCACAAAAAACGTGACGTTCTCATTTCGGGTCGCTGCTGCCATAGTCTCTCCGAGCCCAATTGCGTATGCGCCTCCGTCCCCGGCGATAGTGATGGCGTATTTATCTGGACGAACCTTCTTCTGCGCGGTCAGCGCCGCGCCCATTTTCCCATGGGGAGGAACGATAGTATCCACACGCATGCAAAACTGAAACTGGTGGTTGCATCCGATATCGGAGCACATGATCGTGTCCTCAATAATATCCATCTCTGTCAGAACCTCACCGAGAATACGATCAAAAATCGGATGACCGCAGCCAGCGCAGAATCTGTTTTCACAATACATGATTTCCGGTGCTTTTCTGGGAGCCATTAATATACCTCCTCCTCTTTCACTTTTCCATTGTAAACATCCTTTGCAAACGCGACAACCTGATCGACCTTCGCAACTCTCTGATTTGTTGTAAGGGCGTAAGTTGGGTATTTTCCCTTGACCGTAATGATGACATCGTCGCGCATCTGCCCCATCATATTGACCTCAACGGTAATGATGCCACGGCAGGTATCCGGAATCTCAGCAAATGCTTTCCTTGGATATGGCCAGAGGGTGATCGGACGGATCAGACCAAGCCGGAATCCCTCCTCACGCGCCTGATTCACAGCGCCTTCCGCTACACGGGAGGAAATACCATAAGCGACCAGCACGATATCCGCGTCCTCTACGCAGATATTCTCCCATCTCTGCTCGGTCTCGCTGATTTCACGCATTTTCTTAAGATATCCGGCGTTCCATTCGTCAATATCCTGGAAATATGTAATATCGGTAATTACTTTATTAACCTCTCCCTTTTTACAGCCCTGGACTGCCCACGGCTGATTCATATCATATTCCTTCATGGGAGGAAGCACACAGGGCTCGACCATCTGGCCGATAGTTCCGTCGGAGAGAATCAGCACTGGATGCATCCATTTTTCCGCCAGTTCAAAAGATTCATACGCCATATCCATATTTTCCTGAACCGAATTCGGGGCAAGCGTAATCAGGTGATAATCGCCGTTGCCGCCGCCCTTTACCGCCTGCCAGTAGTTGTCCTGACCGGCGCAGATAAACCCGTCACCGATACCGAAACGCTGCACACAGGCAGCAACCGCCGGAACTCCCGCGGAAACCCAGTAGGCGATTCCCTCCTGATACAGAGAAAATCCCGGTCCCGAAGTGCTTGTCAGGGCACGCGCACCCAGAGCGCGCGCTGCAAATGTCATATTAACGCTGGCAATCTCAGATTCACCCTGAATAAATGTGCCGCCGACCTCAGGCTGTCTCCAGGCCATCCACTCCAGAATTTCAGACTGAGGAGTGATGGGATATCCTGCGTAAAACCGACATCCGCCGCGTACCGCTCCTTCCGCCAGGGCTTCGTTGCCTTTCATTATTCTTTTTTCCATCGTTTAAAATCTCCTTAAACCTAAAGAATCTCAAATACCAGATCAGGACACATCGCGTAGCAGGATCCGCACTGAACACATTTTTCCTCATCCACCTGCACAACCTTTACGCCCTTGCCGTTTGTTACGTCAGAAATCGACAGGGCCTGCGGTTTGCAGTTCGCGACGCAAAGATAACAGCCCTTACATCTCTCAACGCTTAATTTGATTTTTTTCATACAGCGATACCTTTCTTAAAAAATGATATAAGTTCCGCACCATAGAACGTTGTTCCGACAGTGGAAATTATATCACTTTTAAAGTATGCCCGTCAAGAGACTTGACAGTGTAAAATCCTGTCTTTGACAGTTAGCGAAGCAAAAAACCGCTACAAGCCTTGAAAAATA
>JAJPXQ010000039.1 GCA_021205385.1 Lachnospiraceae bacterium
ATATAAATTGACAAAAACAATTAAAAAATCCGATTGATATTATTGCTTTTTGCCAATTTATACAGACAGGGTTTTGCACCTTTTTGCGCGAATCCCGGGAAATCATTTTATCCAATGACTTTTGATAAGATGAAAGCGCATAGAGAAGCTGTGAATCCGATGCCTGGAGAGAGCCATTCGCATAATTCAATGAAGCGAGGAGTGTGATTATTATTACTAGAATACCTTTTAATCAGGATGAATTAACAGTTACAGCAATATCGACTGCTTTCAGAAATGCCAATGTGCCTGTGTTCAATTATCCCGTCAGTATGAGAGAAGGATGGAAGGAACTGACACTGAACCGAAATCCCATCTGGCTGGGAACCGGAGTGGAAACTTTTAACTTCTATCCGGATATCATCCCGGACAACAGGGCGAGGGGGTTTGTAAATGATCGGGGGATGAGAATATACGATGATGAAAAAGGCGGAAAAGATATGTTTGGTGTTGACTGGGTTTACGTACCATCAGCTGGTGGTTCGATGGAAAATCCGGATATTCCGCCACTTTTCACCGATGCAAATGACTGGGAGAAGTTTATCCAATGGCCGGACATTGATTCCTGGGATTGGGAAAGCAGCAGCAGGAGTAATAAAGAATATCTTCAAAATGATCAGTTTAAGTACATACCTCTTTTAAACGGTTTCGGATTTGAAAGGCTGATTTCATTTATGGGTTTTGAAGCTGCAGCCATTGCTCTGATAGATGAGGATCAGGAAGATGCAATAAAGGCGCTGCTCGAGCGTACTTCAGACCTGTACTGCCGTATTATTGACAGATGCTGCGAAGCATACAATATTGATGGCTTTTTGATTCACGATGATTGGGGCTCACAGAGAGCGCCATTCTTCTCCGTTGATGTTGGGCGGGAAATGATTGTCCCCTATATGAAAAAAGTGACGGACCATATCCACGAACTGGGAAAAGTTGCCGAGCTTCATAGTTGTGGTTGTAATGAAAAGCAGATAGAGAATTTTATAGCTGCTGGATGGGACATGTGGTCGCCCATGGATAAGATCAACGACACACAGAAACTTTTTGATGAATACGGCGATCGAATTATTATCGGTGTTTCACCAGAACCCTTTGACCCTGAGACAGAGTCGGAGTCTGAGATTCGCGAGAAGGCCAGAAATTTCGTAGATCATTTTTGCGGCACTCCGGGCAAGGTGTGTATTATTAATCGTTATTTTGCCCCTTATCTGCAGGGAGCCTACGCAGAGGAGCTTTATAAGGACTCACGGTTGGCATATCTCAAATAAAATGGAGGATTGAGATGGGAGACATTGTAAAAGTAGTTGTTACACTGGCTATGATAGCCATGATTCTTGTAATCGTAGCAAAAAAGTATTATATTCCTGCGGCATTTCTCGGACTTGGTTTTGTTGTGTTGATGGCAACGGCGCTTATAACCGGGCAGAGTGCCCTAGGGGACAGCACAACAGGTAATATTTTCATTGATGTCTTTGAAGTGATGGCAAACTCCATCACGACATCGCTCGGCTCAACCGGGCTTGTCATTATGGTGGTCATGGGATATGTCGGGTACATGACACATATTAAGGCGGCCGAACTTTTCAGTATTTTAGTCGCAAAGCCTTTACGAAAAATCGGGCACTCGGAAATCCTGCTTTTTGCAGCCTTCGCCCTGGTTGTCATTGTAAAACTGGCAATTCCCTCTGAGGCGAGTGAGGTCACTCTGCTAATTGCAACTATTTTCCCAATCATGATTGCGGTTGGCATCAGCAAAGAAACAGCAGCATCGCTTTTCATGGTTTCCGGAGCCATCGTATGGGGACCTTCCAATACACTTGCGCTAACTGCATTTAATGCGGCTGGACTCGAAAATATTTCTATTCCAGTGTATTTCGTGACAAAGGAAGTTATTCCTGTAGTATGTATGGCTGTCACCGGAGCAATAGCGGTTATTATTGTAAACAAATATTTTGACAAAAAAGAAGGCGTTGCAGTGGAGAAGTCTCAGCTGCCGGAATTTAAAGATTACAGAGAGCTTGGAATTCCTGCATTTTATGCAATCTTTCCGGTTCTCCCGGTATTCCTGATGATCATTTTCAGTCCAATTGTTCAGGATCATATTACTATCTCTGTTGTGGCGGCCAATTTTATGTCTTTTACTCTGGCGTTTATTATCGAAGCAATACGCAAGAGAAATCTTCGTCAGGCTTTGTCCGATACGCGGGCGCTTTACGAGGGTATGGGGAAAGCATTTACCGGACTGGTTTCTATCCTGATTGGTATTAACGTTTTCTCATCGGCATTGACTCAGGTTGGTGGTCTGAAGGTTATGGCAAATGCGTTTGCTTCCATCGGCGGTACGGGTATGGCTATTGCAGTGGTGGGTTGTATTGCAGCGTTTATTCTGGTTGCTGTTGGCAGCTCTATAAGCGGCACACTTCCTTTGTTCTCGTCCTTATATGCAGGTTTTGCAGCGACGGAGAATGAGCTTATCAATATGTCGAGAATGTTGATTTTTGGCGCCAGCTTAGGAAGCACGATTAACCCTATTGCGCCGTCTACCATGATTATAAGTGGCGGTTGCGATGTCCCTGTTACAACAATCATTAAACGGAGTCTTATTCCTGGTATAGTGTGTCTTGCAACGGAAATGATTATCTGTGTTTTGATTCCGTAGTCTTTATGTGTAGAAGGGGGAGAGGAAGATGACAAAAGAAATCATTATACTGTTGATTCTTCTGATCGTTGCTGTACTCTTGTACTCCTCGTCATGGATTGGCATAACTGCCACTTCAATGCTTATATTGGCGGTCCTTTATGTAACAGGTATTGTTGATGCATCAGATTTGTTTGCAAATTTTATAAATAGCTCAACACTTCTGGTTATTTTTATGTTTGTGATCAGCGGAGCGCTCCTTCAGTCGGGAGCCTCCGCCTTGATAGGCAGATTTATGTTATGGAAAGTATCGTCCGAAAAACAGCTGGCCATGCGTTTTTTGCTTATATCAATGATACTTTCTGCATTTTTCAGTAACATGGCTACAGCTGTTGTTGTAGTTACATTTGCGGTAGGTATTACACAGACTCACCCGCAGTATCGTCTTCCTAAATTATCAATGTTTATTTCTGCAGGAAGTATTTTGGGAGGCATGCTGACAATTATCGGCGTTTCGGGAAATGTAATGGTTCGGTCTGTGCTGGAAGAGGCAGGTGTTGGAACGATTGGATTCTGGGATTTTGGAAAAATCGGTCTTCCTCTCTGCATAGCGGGATATATTTATATGTACTTCGCAGGATATCGTCTTGCTCCCTCAGAGGCAGCTGGTTATTCACAGAATATTCCAAACAGTGAAGAGACAAATTACAACAGGCGGAAATGTATTTTTTCGATTGTTGTTTTTGCACTGGTCGTAGTTGGCATGATGTTAGAGAATGTTATAGGAATTCCAATCCAGATTACAGCATTTCTCGGGTGCCTGGTATTGATTGTCAGTGGAGTTGTCTCTGAAAAAGAAGCCTTTTCTTATATTAACTGGCCTACAACAATTATGTTTGCAAGTCTTCTTACTTTAGGAAATGCCGTTTCCGCATCCGGAGCAGCAACTCTGATTTCCGAAAATTTTTTGCAACTGTTTCCGGAAGGAACAAATACTACCCTGATCCTGACCGCATTCTTTGTCATTATTGCAATATTGACCCAGTTCATGTCCAACGGTGCTACATCAGCTGTATTTTATCCCATAGGTCTTTCTATGGCACAGATGATAAATGTAAACCCAACGGCCGTTCTGATGATGGTGTGCGTTGCTGCTGCAAGTTCTTTTGCTACGCCCATGGCTACTCCGCTGAATGCATATCTAATGTCCGTTTCCGGATGTAAATTTTCGGATTATATGAAAGTGGGACTGCCGCTTTTAGTCGTCACAACGGTTATTTGTGTTTTGCTCTGTCCTATAATCTGGCGTTTATAAATAAGCATAAGAATTTTGTATACAACGGAGAACGTAAAAACACGCTCTGGGGCTGAAGGATGATTCTTAAGTCACAGGGCGTGTTTTCGTACTATAGAATAGATGATTGTGAAATTATTACCAGATCCTTGAATTCCATGATTCGTTTCCCTTTTGCGGATTTCTTATCCCAGCGCATACTCCGAGATGCAGCGTCCGATCGCGAGAATATCGCAGGTTCCTTTGAATTCAAAAATGACTTTCATGCCGTTCGCGAAGAACAGCATCAGCTCGCAGTCCGAGATGATCTCGGCAAAGCCAGGTGTCTGGATGCAATAATACTGGATTTTCGAATAAGGCAGGGAGCAGTAGTCTTTTCTCATACCGGTGACGCCCTGTACGTCAATCGTGATGATGCGCTTGTTTGTGAAGACGACCTGGTCGCGGATGGTTTTAAACACGCCGATTGTCTCTTCGCCGGGGATGTAGAGATTTTTGACGTCTCTGCGGATATTTTTCTCGTCGGTTGGTCTTAAATTGAATACGGTGTCCTGTGAAAAATCGATCATATGCTTGTCCCTCCTGCGGAGTGTATTTGTTTCTCTTATCATGACACGAAATTGGAAGGGACGCAATAAAAAGATGAAAATTCTGCGACACAGAATTTTCACAATCCTTTCAAGAAAAGAACATAAATTATTCTTAAACTGGATACATCTTAGAGGAATTAGAAAGGAAGAATTATTATGAAAAAGCGAATCTTTTCCATGACCGCAGCACTTATGCTGCTCTTTCTGACCGCAGTGGCTCCGATCACATCCATGACAGCTTCTGCAGCCAGCGGCTTCGAGCTCTACACGACCTATCCGGGCATCTCTGTGGAGGCCGGTGACACGCAGAGCATCACGATGTATGTAGAGAACAATACGGGAAGTAATGTTGACGCTTCGCTCAGTATCGCAACCATGCCGGACGGCTGGGCCTATTATTTCAGCGGCGACAGCACAACGGTCAGCCAGATCCATGTACAGGACGGTACGGAAGAAGATTTCAGCTTCTATGTGATGGTGCCGGAGGATACATCCGAGGGTACTTACACAATTGAGGTCCAGGCTACGACCGACACAGGTGTGACCGATTCACAGACCCTGACTTTCACGGTGGAAGAGATTGAATATGGCCAGAGCAGCCTGGACATCGACTATCCTGAGCAGGAGGGCGCATCCGGTACAAGCTTCAGCTTTGACGCGACGCTGACGAACAACAGCTCAGAAGACCTGACTTACAGTCTGTCCTCGAAATCGGACGCCGGCTGGCAGGTGAGCTTCACGCCGAGCAGCGAGTCCACGCAGGTGGCGAGCATCGAAGTGGCCGCCGGCAGCAGTGAGAGCATTACGATCTCTGTGACACCGCCGGAAAATGTTGAGGCCGGTACTTTCACGATTCCGGTCACGGCGGCTTCCTCGGTGGACACCTTAAGTGAGGATCTGTCGATTACGATTACCGGTACCTATTCCCTGACGCTCTCTACGTCCAGCGGGCTTCTGAGTTTTGACGCACACGTCAATAAGGAGTCTGACGTGACGTTGACGGTTACGAACAACAGCAATGTGGATCTGGAGAATATCAATCTGACGTCCTCCGCGCCCAGCGACTGGACCGTGAGTTTTGAGACTTCCACAATTGAGACGCTGGAAGCGGGTGCAACGGTGGAGATCACCATGCATGTGACGCCGAGTGATTCCGCCATGACGGGCGATTATGTGACGACGATCACGGCGAGCTGCTCGGAAGCTTCTGATTCGGCGGAGTTCCGTGTATCCGTGAAGACACAGACGATCTGGGGCATTGTCGCGGTGCTGCTTATCATCGCCCTGCTTCTCGGCGTGAGCATTATCTTTGATAAATATGGAAGGCGTTAACGGACGGAGGCGGCCATGAAAGAAAATATGATTGAAATCCGTGGCCTGACCAAGGCCTACGGCGAAAAAATAGCGGTCGATCATCTGAACCTGTCCATTCGCAAGGGTGAGGTGTTCGGACTTCTGGGCCCGAACGGCGCCGGAAAGACGACTACGACTCTGATGCTCCTTGGCCTGACAGATCCCACATCCGGTCAGGCGACGATCGGAGAGAAGGACTGTACGAGAGATCCGATCGATGTCAAGAGAATGGTCGGTTATCTTCCGGACAACGTTGGATTTTATACCGACATGACCGGCAGAGAGAATCTGTATTTTACCGGACGGCTGAACGGCCTCGAAAAAGAAGAAATAGAAAGACGGGCAGAAGAATTGCTCGAACGAGTCGGCATGACGGAGGCAGCGGATAAGAAGACGGGCACTTACTCGAGAGGTATGAAGCAGCGTCTTGGCATCGCAGATGTCCTGATGAAAGATCCGGAGGTCATCATCATGGATGAGCCGACGCTCGGCATTGACCCGCAGGGCATGCGCGACCTGCTCCGGCTCATCCGTGAGCTGGCGGAGCAGGATGGCAGGACGATCCTGATTTCCTCTCATCAGCTCTATCAGATTCAGCAGGTCTGTGACCGCGTCGGTATCTTTGTGGAGGGAAAACTGATCGCCTGCGGTACGATCCGCGAGCTCGGCCAGAGAATGGAACGCGCGGGGAAATATACGCTGGAGCTTGCGGCAGAGCCGGACAATGAAGCGCTGATGCAGTTGCTTGGCGGTATGGAGGGGACGACCTCCGTGGAGCGTGAAAATGATCTGATCTTCGTGCGCTCCGGTTCGGATATCAGAAAGAAAGCGACGCTTCTGCTGGCGGCCAACGGCTATACCGTGCTCCAGCTTCGTCAGAAAGGAGGAGATCTTGATGAAATCTACAGCAGGTATTTTGAACAGGCCGAAGAAGGAGAGCGCGCCGCAGCAGCCGAAAGAGAGAAAAAGCGTGCTCCCAGAATCTTTGGAAAACGCGCTTAGAAAATTCGCGCAGAAATATGCGCCGCAGCAGGCGGTGGGACTGAAAGCTCTGTATGAAAAAGAGATGATGGATCATATCCGCAGCCGGAAATTTCAGATGATCCTGATTCTTGTGCTCATCACAAGCTATGCCAGTCTGTATGGGGCGATTTCGGGCCTGTCTGATTCGACTTCGGAGTATCTCTACCTGAGTCTGTATACGACAAGCGGAAACTCCATTCCGTCGTTCCTGTCGTTTATTGCACTGCTGGGACCCTTCGTGGGCATTATCCTCGGTTTTGATGGAATCAGCGGAGAGAAATCAGACCGGACGCTTTACCGGATCGCGGCACAGCCGATCTACCGGGATTCTATTATCAACGGAAAGTTTCTCGCGGGAGCCTCTCTCATCACGGTGATGGTCTTCGTTATGGGAATTTCGATCAGCGCGGTTGGACTTATTGTGATCGGTTTCCCGCCGACAGTCGAGGAAGTGGCGCGGATCTTCGTATTTTTACTTTTTACGGTGATTTACATCTGCTTCTGGCTGGGTTTGTCTCTGCTGTTTTCGGTGGTCTGCAATAACGCTGCGACTTCAGCGATGGCCTCGATTGGACTGTGGATTTTCTTTTCCCTGTTCATGAGTCTGGTCGCATCAATGATCGCGGGAATTGTTTATCCGGTGAACACGCAGATGCAGCAGCTTTATAATTCCTACGCGAACTACGCGCTCGATCTGAATCTGAACCGTATCTCGCCGTATTATCTTTACAGTGAGGCGGTGACGACCATCATGAATCCAAGCGTGCGTTCTGTGAATGTTGTGACAATGCAGTCGCTCGACGGAGCGATCAGCGGTTATCTTGGCTTCTGGCAGAGTGTGTTGCTGGTGTGGCCGCATCTGGCCGGCCTGATTGCGCTGATGCTTGCAACTTTCACCGGTTCTTATGTTTGTTTTATGAGACAGGAGATTCGGGCAAAATAGTTTTTGTAAGTTTTCCGTTGATGTGTTAGAATAACATCAGAGTATGGGGCGGAGCGCCGCGGTGCTCCGCCTCTGTGTATATATAAGGGCGCAGGCTATGAAGAGAAAGCATTCGATCCGGACAAGGATGACCGTCATATTTTCGCTGGTACTGACTGCAGCGCTGATCGCGTGCCTGCTCGTCAATACCTTTTTTCTGGAGAACTACTATATTCGGAATAAGCAGACATCGCTCAAGGAAACGTATGAGTATCTGGACAGCGCGTCGGCGGCGGAGAGATTGACGGATGAAGATTTCGTGGATGAACTCAACGATATATGCGAGGCAAACACGATCAGCCTGTTCGTCATGGGCGCGGATGGCAAGGCCATGCTCACGACCGTCCGTGATTCCGCGGAGCTGCAGAGAGAGCTCTATGAGTATGTGCTGGGCGCTGAATCGGATAATGTCAGGATTCTGGAGGAAAACGATCATTATCAGGTCAGTGTTACGGCAGATTCGCCAGGCGGCGGTTATCTGAAGATCGTCGGCACGCTTGATCAGGGAGAGATCTTTGCCATTCGCACGGCGGTGGAACCTTTGCGTGAGAGCGTCCAGCTGGCGAATCAGTTTCTGGTCTACGTCGGGTGCATTGTACTGGTCATCGGCTCCTTTATCATCTATCTGGTTTCCCGGAAGATATCGGAGCCGATCCTCGAGGCTGCCAGACTGTCGGAGCGTATGAGCGGGCTTGATTTCAGTGTAAAGTTCTCCGAAGGAAAAGACGAGGAGCTGGAGCTGCTTGGCAGAAATATGAACCGACTTTCCGAGGCGCTGGAGCGTACCATCTCGGAACTCAAGACGGCGAACAACGAGTTGCAGAGGGATATTGAGCAGAAGGACCAGACCGACCGGATGCGCAAGGAATTTCTCTCCAATGTTTCGCACGAGCTGAAGACGCCGATTGCACTGATCCAGGGTTATGCGGAGGGACTGCAGGAATGTGTCAACGACGACGCGGAGAGCCGGGAATTTTACTGTGATGTCATCATGGACGAGGCGGGGAGAATGAACCGTCTTGTGAAGAACCTGATGACACTGAATGAGCTCGAATTCGGAGACGAAGATATGGTAATGGAACGCTTTGACCTGGCAGGCATGATCCATACCATGCTGCAGGCCATGCAGATTCTCTTCGAACAGAAAGGCGTATGGCTGGTTTTCAACGCGCCGGAACCGGTCTATGCCTGGGGAAACGAGTTCAAGATAGAGCAGGTGCTGAATAATTACATCAGCAACGCTCTGAATCACGTGGACGGAGATAAGACCATCAAAATTACGCTCGAGAGGAGGGAAGGTCATGTCCGCACCGGTGTGTTCAACACAGGGAAACCAATTCCGGAGGAGGATATTGAGCGAATCTGGGATAAGTTCTACAAGGTGGACAAGGCGCGGACGCGCGAGTATGGCGGCAGCGGCGTGGGTCTCTCGATTGTGAAGGCAATTATGGAGTCTATCCACCAGCGCTATGGAGCAGTAAACTATGAAAACGGCGTCGAATTCTGGTTTGAGCTGGACGACGGAAATTAAAAAAAGGGAGTAAAAAAATGGCTGTTTTGAATCAAATACAACCCGAGAAGGTCTTTCATTATTTTGAAGAGATCAGTGGGATTCCACGCGTCTCTCTTCTTACGAAGGAAATCAGCGATTATCTTGTTTCCTTTGCGCGGGAGCGTAATCTTGACTGCCGGCGCGACGAGGCGGGCAATGTGATCATCAGAAAGGATGCATCTGCGGGATATGAGGCCGCGGAGCCGGTCATTCTGCAGGGCCATATGGATATGGTCGCTGTGAAGGAAGCGGGTGTGGAAAAGAATCTGCTGAAGGAAGGACTGGATCTGGAGGTCAACGGCGACAGTATTTCAGCGAAGGGAACTTCCCTGGGCGGAGACGACGGGATAGCGTTAGCCTGCGCACTGGCGATACTGGACGATGACAGTATCCCACATCCGCCGCTCGAGGTGGTCTTCACCACCGACGAGGAGATTGGCATGCTGGGAGCGACCATGCTTGATGTCTCTGACCTGAAGGGCCATATACTGCTGAATATGGATTCGGAGGAGGAGGGCGTTTTTACAGTGAGCTGCGCCGGCGGCGTAACGGTCCTCTGTCATCTGCCGTATGAGACAGAGGAGCTTAAGAGCGCCGCACTGAAGGTCCGGATCAGCGGCCTGAGTGGCGGGCATTCCGGAACAGAGATTCATAAGAAAAGTGCGAATGCGAATATTCTGCTCAGCTACCTTCTGTCCGGCCTGAGTGAGAAAGTAGGAATCGGCCTGATTTCCATGAGCGGCGGTGAGGCGGACAATGCGATCGCCGCGTCAGCGGAAGCGCACATCGCATTGAAAGAGGAGGATATCGCCGCTGCAGAGAGTTTCCTGAGAAATGTTTTCGCGGGAAGACAGGAAAAATATAAGGCGACTGACCCGAATATGCGGCTTGAGATAACGGTCGGGGAGCTTCGGAAGCGCAGCGTTCTGACGGATAGTTCAACGAGGAAGGCACTTTTGCTGCTTCGCTTCGTACCGAATGGTATAGACTGCAGGAGCCGGGAAAACCCGGATATCGTGCAGACATCCTCCAACTTCGGTGTCTTACGGACGAAAGAGGATAGCCTGGAGCTCCTGATCAGTGTGCGCAGCTCGGTTGAACAGGAGAAAAAGGATCTGTGCGCAAGAATCAGACTGGCGATGGAGTCACTCGGAGCAACGGTAGAGTTTACCGGCGATTACCCGGGCTGGGAGTATCGTCCGGAGTCGAAGCTTCGCAATGTGATGTGCGGCGTTTACCGGCAGCTTTTCGGCAGGGAGCCGCGCGTGGAGGGCGTCCACGCCGGGTTGGAATGCGGCCTCTTTGCTTCGAAGATTCCGGAGCTCGATGCGGTGTCCTTCGGCCCGCAGATCAACAATATTCACTCGACGAGAGAGGAACTTATCATTTCTTCGGTGCAGAGGTTCTGGGAGCTGCTGCTGGGGACGCTGCGGGAACTGCGGTAGAGGACGGGTGCCTCTGGCGATGACAGTATACTGGATGTATGAAGGGGAAGGTTCAGATGAAGTATCCGGTTACATTTATCAGAGAAAATATTGTATATGATGCCGAAGAAGGGGTGACCCTTCTTGAGGCGGAGCGTCTGGCGGGGCTTACGCCGGACGCTCCCTGCGGCGGAAACGGGAAATGCGGAAAATGCAGGGTTCTGGTGGACGGTGTGTCCCTGGCAGCCTGCCAGGTTCTGGTCACAAAGGCCATGAATGTAGACACAGGCGCCGGAAAAGAAGGGGCGAACCAGATCCTGACAGAGGGGGCAAAAAGCCGGGTGGAACTGGCGCCGGGAGAGCTTCCGGAGGATGTGGAACGTCCGTTCCTGGCTGCCGTGGATCTGGGGTCAACTTCTGTGGTAGTCTATCTGCTTGACGGGAAGACCGGAGAGACGCTTGCGGTGCGGAGCATGCTGAACCCACAGCGACAGTATGGCGCAGATGTAGTTATGCGCGCCAGTTACGCGATGGAACACGGCGCGGAAGCCCTCAGTTCTTGCATCCGGCGGCTGGTGGGCGAGATGATCCGTGAGCTGGCGAGGGAATGCGGAGGAACACAGGAGGATGTTGTGCGCATCGTTATGGTCGGAAACAGCTGTATGCATCATCTGTTTCTGGAGATCCCGGTGGACTCTCTGGTGCTTGCACCGTATGAGCCGAAGGTGAAGGATGCGGTCACATATTCTGCACAGGAGCTGGGGATGCAGGCGCATCCTGCGGCGAAGCTCAGCTGGCTTCCCAATATCGGCGGTTTCGTCGGGGCGGATACGGTGGGCTGTATTCTGGCGACCCATATGGAAGAGCGTGAGAAGATGACGCTGATGATCGATATTGGCACGAACGGAGAGATGGTGCTCGGAAACCGGGCGACGGGACTGACAGCCTGCTCCACGGCGGCGGGACCGGCCTTCGAGGGCGCGAAGATCAGCTGCGGTATGCGCGGCAGTACCGGCGCGATCGATCATGTGTATCTGGACGGCGGGGGCCATATGACCTGGCATGTGATTGGCGAAGGGGAGCCGATAGGGATCTGCGGATCCGGCCTGCTGGACGCGGCGGCATGCCTGCTGAAAAATGGTACGGTTGATGAGAGCGGAAGGATGGAGGCTGACTGGCATTTTACAGAAAATGTATCGCTGCTTCAGCAGGATATCCGTGAACTGCAGCTCGCAAAGGCGGCCATTGCTGCGGGAATCCGGATTCTCTGCACGAAAAAAGGCATTGAAGTGGGAGACATCGAGGAGGTGCTGATTGCCGGTGCATTTGGGAATTATCTTGACCCGGAGAGCGCCTGCGACATCGGGATGCTTCCGGAGGAACTCAGGGGCAGGATTACTTCGGTTGGAAACGCCGCCGGCGAGGGCGCAAGAATAGCGGCGTTGAATGAAAGCGAATATGAGCGGAGCCGTATTCTCGCCCGCGAAGTGGAATTCATAGAGCTCGCGCGAGAAGCGGATTTTCAGGATGTTTATGTCGATGAACTGGAATTTCCGGAACAGGAGGACTGAAAATGGGCACATATGAAGAGGCGGAAAAACTGGCCAGAGAGGCGGGATTCTCGCACCTGACGCGGCTTGACTGTGCAACGATCGAGCTGCTTCCGGAGGTGCGTCAGATGTGTGAGGCAAATACCTGCGGCCAGTATGGAAAAAACTGGGCATGTCCGCCGGGCTGCGGCACTCTGGAAGAGTGCAGGGACAGGATTGCACCCTATAGCTGGGGCATTCTGGTACAGACGGTTGGCGAGCTCGAAGACAGCCTGGATTTCGAAGGGATTATGGAGACGGAGGAACGGCATAAGAAATGTTTTGCAAAGGCGGCGGACCTGATGCGGGCGCATTTTTCCGATGTCTTCAGCCTGGGAGCCGGCTGCTGCACAATCTGTGCGGACTGTGCGTATCCGGATGCGCCCTGCCGCTTCCCGGAAAAACGCGTTTCTTCCGTGGAATCTTATGGCATTTTTGTCAGCCAGCTCTGCAAGGACAACGGGATCCCTTACAATTACGGGCCGGATACGATTGCTTACACAAGCTGTTTTCTGCTTGGCTGAGATCTGCTCTTCAGTCTCCTTCCATCTCCAGAAGATGGAAGGACAGGAGCAGATAGAGCAGCTCGTCCGGTTTGGAAAAGTCGGATTTCATGAAATCGCGGATTTTCTCCAGCCGGTACAGCAGCGTACTGCGGTGGATAAACAGCGCTTCCGCGGTGCGGGTAATGCTCTGGTGGTTTTCCAGGTAACAGCGCAGCGTTCGGTAGAGCTGTGTGTGGCTGCCGGCGTCAGCATTTTTCAGGGCAATCAGCTTCTCGTGACAGATCATGTACGCGGGAAGCTTTTTTGTGCTCTGCTCCATGATATAGCGCAGCGCGATATCCTGGTTGAAGTGATGAATCCAGAGCGAAGGATTGATGCGGCGCCCCACCTGCAGAGCGATCGTGGCCTGCTGATATTGGCGCTGAAAGTTAAAGTGTCCGAGCATTTTCCGGCTGTAGCCTGCGTTCAGGAGACTGTCGCGGATGAAATTCGCCAGCTTCTGTGAGACTTCATCGGGCGACAGGCTGCACAGGTCGAGATTCACATAGACGACCACGTTACCCTGGTGCTCCACGGCGCAGGAGGCCGGGATGGTGTTCTCTACGTAGCTGCAGATTGAGCGCAGCGTGAGGTTCTTGAAGTCGAGAATACCGGTCTTCAGGAGAATGCACTGGTAGCTGTGTGAGGAGAGCCATCCGGCGCTGGAAAACTGCTGGCTGATCTCCACATAGTCTGCGCTCGGGTCGGTCAGCAGAGTCCTGAAAATCTGATGCAGTGAGAGGGCGGAACTGTGGTCGGCCATCGGGTTCACCGCCAGCGCATGCGATACCATTCGCGCCAGATGCTCCAGCAGAAAGCCGAAGGTGTCGTCAAGCGGGACCTCTCCCTCGTTGATCATCAGGCGAAAAGAAGCCCGCTCCTGCTGGAAAATATTGACACAGAGGGAAGGAGCGGCGATCTGATTTCCCGGATAATAGAAGTAGCCGGTCCGGTATGCAGCCTCCTCATAGTTCTGGTCACTCTTGAGCGCATTGACCAGATCCCGCGTCTCCTCATCAGAACCAAGAATTGGGGGCTCCATGCGCCCGAAAGCAGTCTTCTTGGAAGCAATCACTGTAAAATCCATACCGACAAGCATCATGGGGTTGGGAATGACGCGGTCGGTCAGGTCAAGCAGCTGCTGAATGGAAGCGCTGCTCAGCCGGGAGTCGAACAGCGACTGGTTCCATTCTTCATAGAGCGCAAAGATTTCCTGCAAAAAGGAGGCCAGTTCCCGCAGAGAAACGGATTCCGGCAAAATGCAGAGATTCGGATAATCGGAGGGAGAAACGTGAAATGCCGCGCCGGTAAGAATCAGGAAAGTCTTCGACAGTTTGTGAGAAGGCATCGCAAAATCCGGATCGTCTGACATGTAGAGAATGCCGTCTTCGAGATTCCCTTTTCCATCGTAGGTGAGAGGGTATCTAAGATGCGGTTCGGCGGACAGCCAGTCGGAGACCGTTAAGGTGTATTTTTTCTTCAGATGCCAGGTGATCAGAAGTGCGCTCAGTTTCATATGGTTCGGTCCTTTTTCAATATTTCTTTCATTATACTCTGAAAACAGAAAAGATACAATGGAAGAAAACGGGTTTTTCCTACAAAACGTAGGAAAAACAATTTGAAAATAGACGATTTTGAAGATGGAGAAAGTGCGAAAGGAGTGGTATATTTATACACATAGGAAAAATGTACAGAATCATTAAAAATGTTTCATTTGAAGCTGTGCATCATTTATAAAAAGGAGGACACAGGATTTGATTATTATCGGGGAAAAGATCAATGGTTCCATTCCGGTTGTTGCGGACGCCATCGCAAAGCGGGATGCGGAATTTATCAAAAACAGAGCAAAGGCACAGGCTGATGCGGGAGCTACTTTTATTGACTGCTGTGCATCGGTGCCGGAGGCAGAGGAAGTTGAGACGCTGAAATGGATGATTGATTGTATTCAGGAAGCGACGGATCTTCCGATTTCTGTAGACAGCCCCAGCGCAGATGTACTTGCGCAGGTGATTCCCTATGTGAATAAGCCAGGCCTGGTCAATTCCGTGTCCGGTGAGGGAGACAAGATTGATAAGCTGTTCCCGCTGATTGCCGGGACCAAGTGGGAAGTAATCTGTCTGCTGTCTGATGATACGGGAATTCCGAAGAGCGCTGCGGATCGCCTGCGGGTCTTCGATTATATTCTGAAGAAAGCAGATGAGTATGGGATCAAGCAGTCTCAGATGCATATTGATCCGCTGGTTGAGATGCTCTGCACCTCAGAGGATGGAATTGCACTGAATGAGGAGGTCATCAGCACGGTGCGCGGACGCTGCCCGAGCATTCATATCACCGCTGCGGTCAGCAATATCTCCTTCAATCTTCCGGTCAGAAAGATGGTGAACCTTGGATTTACGGTTCTTGCGATGAAGGCAGGACTGGACAGCGCCATTCTTGATCCGCTGAACAGGGATATGATGGGCGTTATTTACGCGACGGAGGCACTTCTGGGTCAGGATGACTACTGCATGGAGTACATCAGTGCTTACAGAGAGGGTATCTTCGGACCGAAGAAATAAGTATACATAAGGCCACAGGCGACGATGCAGGGGAACGCCATTCGCCCGCGTCAGCCGCTCAAAAAATATAATATTTAAAATATGGAGGAAAACAAAATGGCAGGAATTCAGGAAGTTTATGATCTGGTAGTAAAAGGTAAGACAAAGCTTGTAGGAGCAGCAGTACAGGAAGCTCTGGATGCGGGTTGTGATCCCACGGCAGTTCTGAATGAAGGCATGATCGCGGCTATGGACGAGGTCGGTGCAAAGTTCAAGAGCGGAGAGATCTTCGTGCCGGAGATGCTGGTTGCGGCGAGAGCCATGAAGAAGGGCGTTGAGGTGCTGAAGCCCCATCTTGCAACTGGTGTAGCCGGAGCGGCTGGCAAGGTTATTATCGGAACAGTTGCAGGCGATCTGCATGACATTGGCAAGAACCTTGTCGCGATGATGCTGGAGTCCTCAGGCTTTGAAGTGATTGATCTCGGCGTTGATGTTCCGAAGGAGAAATTTGTGGAGACCTATGAGCAGAATCCGGATACAAAGATTATCTGCTGTTCCGCACTCCTGACCACGACGATGCCGGCTCTGAGAGAAGCGGTTGAGCTTCTGAACGCACAGCCGTTCCGCTCGAAGATTAAGGTTATGGTTGGCGGAGCTCCGATCACGCAGGCTTTTGCGGATGAGATTGGTGCTGATGCCTATACTGAGGATGCTGCCTCTTGCGCACAGAGGGCGAAAGAGCTTGTAGCATAGATGTATCTGTTTAAGTTTAGTCCGATCGCAGGAGATGGAGCCGCATTGCCGGCTCCATCTTCTGTTTATGAGAAAAATTCAGTGGTCAAGGACCACATTTCGTGCTATACTTAACCATTATATCGAAAGAAGGAAGAGGCAGAATGATAGCGATTATCGACTACGATGCGGGAAATATCCGGAGCGTGGAGAAGGCGCTGGTTCTACTGGGGCAGGAAGTCTGGGTAACACGGGACCGGGAGCGGATCCTGAACGCAGACAAGGTGATTCTGCCAGGGGTGGGTTCTTTCGGCGACGCCATGCGGCACCTGGAGAAATACGATCTTATCGACGTGATCCGGGAAGTGGCGGCGGACGGCAGGCCGTTCCTGGGCATCTGCCTGGGATTACAGCTTCTGTTTGAGCGCAGCGAGGAGTCTCCCGGTGCACAGGGTCTTGGTATTCTGGAAGGGGAGATTCTGAAAATTCCGGAAACGGAAGGTCTCAAGATCCCCCATATGGGCTGGAACTCACTGGAACTTCAGAACGGGGGACGCCTGTTCAGAGGCATTTCGGAACATCCCTATGTCTATTTTGTCCACTCCTATTATTTAAAGGCAAAGAATGAACAGATTGTGACGGCGGCGACGCAGTACGGCACGCGCATTCACGCGGCGGTCGAGCGCGGCAATGTGTTTGCCTGTCAGTTCCACCCGGAAAAGAGCGGCGAGGTCGGACTGAAAATGCTGAAGAATTTTGCGGAGCTGGCGTAAGGAGGAACGGATGTTTACAAAGAGAATTATTCCCTGTCTGGATGTGAACGCGGGGCGCGTCGTGAAGGGCGTCAATTTTGTCAATCTCAGGGACGCCGGTGATCCGGTCGCCGTGGGTGCTGCTTACGACCGTGCGGGCGCGGACGAGCTGGTCTTTCTCGATATCACAGCCTCCTCGGACGCGAGGAAGACGGTTGTGGATATGTTGCGCCGCGTGGCGGAGACGGTCTTCATTCCCTTCACGGTCGGCGGCGGTATCCGCACGGTCGAGGATTTTCGCCTGCTGCTGCGCGAGGGCGCGGACAAGATTTCGGTGAATTCCGCGGCGATTCTGCGGCCGGAGCTGATCAGTGAGGCGGCAGACAAGTTCGGCAGCCAGTGCGTGGTCGTGGCCATTGATGCGAAACGTCGGGCTGATGGGAATGGCTGGACGATTTATAAGAACGGAGGCCGTGTGGATATGGGCATCGACGCGGTCGAGTGGGCCATGCGGGTCTGTGAGCTTGGCGCGGGCGAGATTTTGCTGACGAGTATGGACTGCGACGGCACAAAGGCCGGTTATGATATCGAGCTCACAAGGACGATCGCGGAAAATGTGCCGGTGCCGGTGATCGCATCGGGCGGCGCGGGAACGCTTGAACATTTCAGGGATGCATTGACAGAGGGAAAAGCGGATGCGGCGCTGGCGGCGTCACTGTTTCATTACAAGGAGCTGGAGATCCGGCAGGTGAAGGAATATCTGCGGGAGCAGGGCATATCGGTGCGCCTGTGAGAAGGAGGAACGGGAAATGGCCGCGATAGCGAATGACTGGTTAGAACCCTTGAAGCCGGAATTCGGCAAACCATACTATGCGAAGCTTTATAAGACAATTAAACACGAATATAACACCCGCCTGATTTTTCCTCCGGCGGACGATATTTTCAACGCGTTTGCATTCACTCCGCTGAAGGAGGTAAAGGTCGTCATTCTCGGGCAGGATCCCTATCACGGAGAAGGGCAGGCACACGGTCTGTGTTTCTCCGTGAAGCCGGACGTCGAGATTCCGCCTTCGCTCGTGAATATCTATCAGGAGCTGCATGACGACTGCGGCTGTTACATTCCTAATAATGGTTACCTCGAGAAGTGGGCGCGTCAGGGCGTCATGCTGCTGAACACGGTGCTGACCGTGCGCGCGCATCAGGCGAATTCCCACCGCGGCATCGGCTGGGAGGAGTTCACCGACGCGGCGATCCGCGTGCTGAATGAGCAGGACCGCCCGATCGTCTTCCTGCTCTGGGGGACGCCGGCCCGCCGCAAGAAGGAGATGCTGAACAATCCAAAGCATCTGATCCTCGAGGCGCCGCATCCGAGTCCGCTCTCGGCCTACCGCGGATTCTTCGGCTGCCGCCATTTCAGCAGGACAAACGAGTTCCTCGAGAGGAATGGATTGACGCCGATCGACTGGCAGATCGAGAACCGGTAATACTACAATTTAAAAGGATTCTTTGACAGAACGCAGGACCAGGATGGCCGACACGGTCATCTCTTCTGTCATAATGGGGGCTCTCGTTGAGCCCTTTTTTGATGCAGTTCGCGGCGTGCTCCACCTCGTAGACGAGCTCGTGCTCGCAGGGATGGGAGAGGCGCTTTACGGTACCGTCGCTAAAATGAATAATTGCCTCGCGCGCTTTCCAGTAGGACGGGATCTCAACGCGCGCTTTTTCGCCGTAGAGCCAGCCGGAGTGGGATATCTCGGAGCGAGTGCTTGTTTTATTCGTCGCGAGCAGCCCGTTTTCCAGCAGAAAGCTCATGGCGAACTGATCCTCCACACCGGAAGCGCTGCGCGTGCAGAGTCCCTGCGCGTTGGTGACTTTGCTGTCGAAAAGATACTGTAACAATTGCAGGCAGTAGACGCCGTTCGAATAGAGGGGGCCGCCGCCAAGCTCCTCGTTGAAGAACCAGGAATTGTAGCCCGGGTCGAAGGAGCTGGAGAAATCCGCCATTGTAACTTTCCCGAGGATGCCTTCCGCGATCATCCGTTTGATTTCTCCCATGACGGGGAGGAAGACGACCTTCTCAGCCTCCATGAAAAATTTTCCTTTTTCCCGTGCGATTGCGAATAAATTACGGGAATCCTCCGCGGACAGCGTGCAGGGCTTCTCGCAGAGCACGTGATGTCCGCTCTCCAGCGCCAGCTTCGCGTACTGATAGTGCAGGCTGTTCACCATCGAGACATAGACGACGTCGATGTCCGGGTCGGCGAGCAGCTCCTCGTAGCTGCCATAGGCGCGCGGAACATTCCAGAGCCGCGCTTTCTCCCTCGCCTGATCGAGACTGCGGGAGGCGAGGGCCAGCACCTCGCTGCTGTCAGTGTCGCGAACCGCGGCGATAAAGCGCGGGGTGATGGAGGAGGTGCTGAGGATTCCGTATTTTAATTTCATGATTTATGCTTCCTTCCTGCGCTCCAGGTTCTTCCAGGCTGTGCTCAGCATCAGCTTGATGCGGTTCAGCTGGTTGACCTCGCTCGCGCCGGGGTCGTAGTCGATCGCGACGATGTTCGCCTCCGGGTTGCGGCGGCGCAGCTCCTTGATGACGCCCTTGCCGACGATGTGGTTCGGCAGGCAGGCGAAAGGCTGCGTGCAGACAATGTTCGGCGTGTCGTTCTCGATCAGCTCGAGCATCTCGCCGGTCAGAAACCAGCCCTCGCCGGTCTGGTTGCCGAGGGAGACGATGTCCTTCGCCATGTCGGCCATGTGATCAATATTTGAGGCCGGGTAGAAGTGCAGGCTCCTGGCCAGCGCCTTGTTCGCCGGAGCGCGGAAAAATTCGAGCGCCCGGATGCCAAGCCGTCCCATGCGGGCGGTGCTCTTCTTCTTGCCCAGGTACTGCGCCTTGAACTCCGTATTCTTGAAGCAGTAGAGCAGGAAGTCCATGAGATCCGGCACGACTGCCTCCGCACCTTCCGCCTCGAGCAGATCCACCAGGCCGTTGTTTGCGGATGGTGAGAATTTCACGAGAATTTCTCCGACGACGCCGACGCGCGGCTTCTGCTCATTCGTCACGAGAATGCGGTCGAACTTTTCGACAATCTCATTGCACAGGCGTTTAAAGCCTCTCCAGGACGGGCGCTTCTGCATCAGAAACTGGCTGCAGCGCTCGTTCAGCTGCTCGTAGACCCGATTCGCCTCGCCCGGTACGATCTCGTAGGGGCGGGTGTGGTAGAGCACCTTCATGAACAGGTCGCCGAAGATCAGCCCATAGAGCGCCTTGATCAGCATTTCGGGCGTATACTTGAAGCCCGGGTTCTTCTCAAGTCCGCTTAAATTTACAGAAATGACCGGAACATCCGGATAGCCTGCGTTTTCCAGCGCGCGGCGGATAAAGCCGATATAGTTCGACGCGCGGCAGCCGCCTCCGGTCTGGGTGATCAGAATGGCGGTCTTCGTGAGGTCATAGCGACCGGAGAGGACAGCCTCCATGATCTGGCCGACAACGATCAGTGAGGGGTAGCAGGCGTCGTTATTGACATATTTCAGGCCGAGATCCACGGCTTTCCGGCCGGCCCGCGGCAGTACGTCGATCTTGTAGCCGCAGGAGCGGAAGGCCGGCTGCAGCAGATTGAAGTGGATCGGCGACATGTCGGGGCAGAGGATGGTGTAGGTTTTCCGCATCTCCTCGGTAAAGAGCACGCGCTCATAGGAAGAAGGCACGATACAGCGCTTCTCCTGCTTCTTTTCGCGCACGCGGATGGCCGAGAGCAGCGAGCGTACGCGGATGCGCGCCGCGCCGAGGTTGCTGACTTCGTCGATCTTGAGGCAGGTGTAGATTTTTCCTGAATTGCTTAAAATCTCGTTCACCTGGTCGGTTGTCACGGCGTCGAGCCCGCAACCGAAGGAGTTCAGCTGGATCAGGTCGAGGTCGTCGCGCGTCTTCACAAAATCCGCGGCCGCATAGAGGCGGGAGTGGTACATCCACTGGTCCATGACGCGTAAGGGCCGCTCGCCACAGAGCAGATGCGAGACGCTGTCCTCGGTCAGCACGGCGAGCCCGTAGCCGTTTATCAGCTCGGGAATCCCGTGGTTAATTTCATTGTCCACATGGTAGGGGCGGCCGGCCAGTACGATACCGTGCGCGTGGTGTTCCTCCATCCATTTCAGGGTTTCTTCCCCTTTTTTCGTAATGTCGAGGCGCTCCTGGCGCAGTTCTTCCCAGGCCGCCTTCGCGGCCTCCGTGATCTCCGCCGCCGTCATACCCTGTTCGCCCTCGAACTCTTCGATCAGCCGCTTTGTCAGAATCTCGAGCGACTCAAAGCTCAGGAAGGGATTGCGGAAGTCGACCGCTTCGCTTTTCAGCTCCTCCACGTTGTTTTTGATATTTTCCGCGTAGGAGGTGACGATCGGGCAGTTGTAATGGTTGTTCGCGTCCGCAAACTCTTGCCGCTCATAGGGCACGCAAGGGTAGAAGATGAAAGGAATATTGTGCTGCAGAAGCCACATAATATGGCCGTGCGCCAGCTTGGCCGGATAGCATTCGGATTCGCTGGGGATCGACTCGATACCCTGCTCATAGATCTCGTGGGTCGAGTCGGGGGAGAGCACTACCCGGTACTTCAGCTTCGTGAAGAAGGTGAACCAGAAGGGGTAGTTCTCATACATATTCAGCACGCGCGGAATGCCGACGAGTCCGCGCACAGCCTCTGCTTCCGGGAGCGGCTCGTAGCCAAAGAGCCGTTCCAGCTTATAGGCAAAGAGGTTCGGCGCGGGATTTTCCTTCTTCTTCTGGCCGAGTCCGCGCTCGCAGCGGTTGCCGGAGATGTAGCGGCGGCCGCCGGAGAATTTGTTGATGGTCAGGCGGCAGTTGTTCGTGCAGCCGCGGCATTTCGTCATGGAGGTCGAATATTCGAGCGCCTCCATCTCCTCGCGGCTCAGCATCGTCGTCGCCTGCCCCTCGTAGCGCTCGCGCGCGATCAGCGCCGCGCCGAAAGCGCCCATGATACCGGCAATGTCGGGACGAACGACCTCACACTCCGCGATCGTCTCGAGACTGCGCAGTACTGCGTTGTTGTAGAAGGTGCCGCCCTGCACGACGATGTGACTGCCGAGCGAGGAGGCGTCCGAGACCTTGATGACCTTGAAAAGCGCGTTCTTGATGACTGAGTAGGCGAGGCCAGCGGAGATGTCGTCCACGCCCGCGCCCTCCTTCTGCGCCTGCTTGACGCGCGAGTTCATGAAGACCGTGCAGCGTGTGCCCAGATCAATCGGGTGCTGTGCAAAAAGCGCCGCCTGCGCGAAATCCTGGATCGAGAGGTTCAGCGATTTCGCAAAGGTCTCAATGAAGGAGCCGCAGCCGGACGAGCAGGCCTCGTTGAGCTGTACGTTGTCGACGGTCTGATTTTTGATACGGATGCACTTCATATCCTGTCCGCCGATGTCAAGGATGCAGTCCACCTCCGGGTCAAAGAAGGACGCCGCGTAGTAGTGGGAGATCGTCTCGACCTCGCCCTCGTCGAGCATCAGCGCGGCCTTTACGAGCGCCTCGCCGTAGCCGGTGGAGCAGGAGCGGACGATGTGCGCCTTCTCAGGCAGATGGTCGAACAGGTCTTTCAGCGCTTCCAGCGTGATATGTAGGGTGCTTCCGTCGTTATTGTGATAAAAAGAGTAGAGCAGCGAGCCGTCGTCCGCGACCAGCGCAATCTTCGTCGTCGTCGAACCGGCGTCGATGCCGAGGAAGCAGTCGCCTTCATAACTCGCAAGGTCCCGCTTTTGTACGGTGGCCTGCGCGTGCCGCTTCTCAAAGGCGTCAAACTCGGCCTGGTCTTTGAAGAGCGGGTCTAGGCGGCCGATCTCGAAAGCGATCTCAATCTTCGCATGCAGCCGGTCGATCATGTCCTTTGCGGGAATGGCGTTCTCTCTCTTTGAGAGGAGAGCGGAACCGGAGGCCGCGAACAGATGCGAAAACTTCGGGATGATCGTGTGCTCTTCATCGAGCTTCAGCGTGCGGATGAAGCTCTCGCGCAGCTCCGAGAGGAAGTGCAGCGGGCCGCCGAGGAAGGCGACGTGCCCGCGGATCGGCTTGCCACAGGCCAGGCCGCTGATCGTCTGGTTGACGACCGCCTGGAAGATGGAAGCTGCCAGGTCTTCCTTCGTCGCGCCTTCGTTGATCAGGGGCTGGATGTCCGTCTTCGCGAAGACGCCGCAGCGCGCCGCGATCGAGTAGAGCGCCTTATAATTTTTTGCGTATTCATTGAGTCCGCTCGCGTCGGTCTGCAGAAGGGAGGCCATCTGGTCGATGAAGGAGCCCGTTCCGCCGGCGCAGATGCCGTTCATGCGCTGCTCAACGTTGCCGCCCTCGAAATAGATGATCTTCGCGTCCTCGCCGCCGAGCTCGATCGCCACGTCGGTCTTTGGCGCGTAAGTCTCGAGCGCTTCCGCGACCGCGACGACCTCCTGCACGAAGGGAACGTCCAGATACTGCGCGAGCGTCAGCCCGCCCGAGCCCGTGATGACGGGCCAGATGTCGATCGGTCCGAGCTTTTCAGTGGCGCGTTCCAGAAGGTCCGCCAGCGTCTCCTGAATATTTGCAAAATGGCGCTCATAGTCGGAGAACAGAAAATGATTTTCCTCGTCGAGCACCGCGATTTTTACAGTGGTGGAACCGATGTCGATTCCCAGTCGATAACATGGATTCATATGATTTTCGGCGGTCACATCCGCCTTTCACCTCACATCTTTCGTATTTTCAGTGTAAACCATGATAAATTATATGGATGAAGACAGGTGAAGTCTATAAAGTTTCCGTTAAGAAAGCCGGGCATTGGCATTGTTTTTTTGGTGCGTCGGGCGTATACTGTAGATTAACTGATCTGAAGGAGGATTTTGCGATGAAGTGGCTTGACAGGATGGAGCGCAGGTTTGGAAAATATGCGATTCACAACCTGATGAATTACATTATCATGTTGTATGCGGCGGGCTTTGTGATCGATATTTTCGCGCCGAATCTCTACAGCACGTGGCTGGCGCTGGATGCGAGGGCGATTCTGCACGGGCAGATCTGGCGTATCTTTACCTTTATCATTCAGCCGCCCTCGTCGAGCATCCTGTTCATCATGTTCGCGCTTTACCTTTATTTTCTGATCGGGCGGGCGCTGGAGTATCAGTGGGGCGCCTTCCGCTTCAACCTGTATTTTTTCTCGGGGATGCTGCTGCATGTGATCGCCTGCCTTCTGATTTATCTGATCATGGGTGTGAATCTGTCGCTCGGCTCCTTTTACCTGAATCTGTCGCTCTTCCTTGTATATGCGGCGTTGTTTCCGGACGTACAGTTTATGCTCTTCTTTATCATTCCGATCAAGGCGAAGTGGCTTGGAATCATTGAGGGCGTCTATTATGGTCTGACGATTCTGGCAGGTTTCTTTGTGCCGGTCGGGAGCTCGCTGTGGTTCTCGCTGCTGAACGCCGGCATTTTCGCCTACCGGGCGAACAGCGTGGCGGCGCTTGTGTCACTGCTGAATTTCATTGTTTTCTTCCTTGCAAGCAGGAAGAGTCAGTTTTCGCCGAAGCAGGCGAAGCGGCGCAGGACCTATACGAAGCAGATCCGCACTGCCGCGCAGAGCCAGGGGCATCACCGCTGCGCGATCTGCGGGCGTACGGAGGCGGACGGCGACGATCTCGAGTTCCGCTTCTGCTCCAAATGCGTCGGCAGCTATGAGTACTGCCAGGATCATCTGTTCACGCATGAGCACAGAAAGTGATGATACCAGGATCTCAGGGGTGATAGAATCGTTTCTATCACCTTTTTTTCGTCCTTACATAAGATAAAGAGAAAGAGGAAAAAGAAAGGATTCTGGTGAAAAATGGAACAATTTAAGAGATGTCCTGCAAGCCAGGGAAGCATGGCCATGCGTATGGGCAGGGAAGAATATTCACTCGCCATGGACTATGTCCCCTGGCAGTACTGGCACACGGTCTATGATCTGGAGAAGGGGCTGTCCCGCGGCACGATTTTTCCGGAGCTTTATAAGCCGTTTCTCGGCGTGAGAGGAGGGTGCAGGTAGATGGCGCAGAACAGTAAACCGAGCAGGAAACAAATGCTGGACTGGGTGGATATGGTCAGCTTCGCGGTTGTGGAGTCGAATCTGTATCTCGATACACACCCGGAGGATCCCGCGGCACTGGCTTACTTTGAGGAGAATAAAATGCTCCGCGAGCAGGCGCTGAAGGACTACGCAGCGCTCTACGGGCCGCTGAACATCGACTGCGCGACCGGCATGGATGGAAAATGGGACTGGGTAAGCCAGCCCTGGCCCTGGGAAGGAGGCGTCTGCTGAATGTGGAATTATGAGAAGAGACTGGAGTATCCCGTAAACATTACCAATCCCAATCCGGAGATGGCAAAACTGATCATCTCCCAGTTCGGAGGTCCGGATCGCGGCAGGTTATACAGAGAATCTCCGCTTTTTCAGGATTGCAGTTTTTGGGTAGCGGTGCTATAGTTAAAATATCAGTTTAGAAAAAGGGAGAGCTGGAGGCGAAGGATGAATATTATTATCGCGGGATGCGGACAGGTCGGGCAGGTGCTGGCAGAGCAGCTCTGCAAGGATGAACATGACGTGACGGTGATCGATCAGAATTCGGAGGCAGTGCAGCGCGTGGTCTATGCCGCGGATGCCAGAGGCGTGATCGGGAATGCCGCGAGTCTGAATATCCAGATGGAGGCGGGCGTCGACAAGGCGGATCTGCTGATCGCCGTGACGAATGCGGATGAAGTGAATCTGCTCTGCTGTCTGATTGCAAAGAAATCGGGCGGCTGTCAGACAATTGCGCGCGTGCGCAATCCGGTCTATCACCAGGAAATCCACCATTTCAAGGAAGATCTGGGGCTTTCGATGGTCATCAACCCGGAGTGGGCGGCGGCGATGGAGATTTCGAGACTGTTTCGTTTTCCGTCTGCGATCGATATTGATACCTTTGCCAATGGACGGATTGAGTTGCTGCGTTTCCATCTGCAGCCGGGGAACCCGCTTTGTGCGAAGAAGATCAAGAACCTGGAGGAGCTCTCCCGTTGCGAGGTGCTGATCTGCATTGTGGAGCGGCAGGGACAGACCCTGATCCCGGACGGCGATATGGAACTTCAGGAGGGTGATACGATTTCCATCGTAGCATCGCCTGCGAATGCAAGCCGTTTTTTCCGTATGATCGGCATCGAGACAAATCAGGTAAAAAATACGATGTTGATCGGCGGGGGCAAGGTTGCCTTCTATCTGGCAAGGCGCCTGATCGAGATGGGTATTCAGGTGAAGATTGTAGAGAAGGATCGCGCGAGCTGTGAGCTTCTGAGTGATTTGCTGCCGAAGGCAACAATTATTTACGGGGACGGACGTGATGAGACGCTTCTCGCGGAAGAGGGGCTGGCGCGGGTGGAAGGCTTTGCGGCGCTGACCAATCAGGACGAGGAGAACGTCATGATGTCTCTCTATGCCAAGCATATGAGCAAGGCGAAGATCATTACCAAGGTCGACCAGGATACCTACAACGCGATCATTGGCTCTCTTGATATTGGAAGCATGATTTACCCGAAGCACATCACGGCTGAGACGATCATCCAGTATGTACGTGCGATGCAGAACTCGATTGACAGCAATGTGCAGTCGCTGTATCGTCTGGTTGATGGAAAGGCGGAGGCGCTGGAATTCATTATTCACAAGCAAAGTGAGTTGACGGATGTTCCGCTGCAGGAGCTGAAGCTGAGGGATGATCTGCTGGTCTGCGCAATCTATCGAAAGAGAAAGACCATTATTCCCAAAGGGCAGGACTGCCTGCGGGTCGGTGATTCCGTCGTCGTTATCACTACAAGCAGCGGTGATCTGAAAGATCTGCGGGATATTCTGAAAAAAACGCGGGCAGCGGGATAAGGCGGGAGAGCGGCGATGAACAGGAAAATGGTACGCTATATCATCGGAAGTGTGGTGCTGCTGGAGGCTTTATTTTTGCTGCTTCCGGCACTGACCGCCCTGATCTACCGGGAAAAATGCCTGTGGGCTTTTCTGGCGACCTCGCTGATCTGTATTGTATGCGGATGGCTGATGCGGGGTCGGAAAAAACCGGAGAACACGACGATTTTCTCTGTGGAAGGCTACACGAGTGTGGCACTTTGCTGGATCGTCATGAGTTTCTTTGGCGCGCTGGCACTTTACCTCAGCGGTTCCTTTCCCAATCCGGTGGATGCGCTCTTTGAGATCATCTCCGGCTTCACGACGACCGGTTCCACGGTCATGGCGGATGTAGAGTCGGCTCCGCGTGCGGTGCTGATGTGGAGAAGCTTTTCGCACTGGATCGGCGGCATGGGAATTCTCGTCTTCGTGCTGGCGGTATTGCCCTCGACAGGCGCGTCCAGCATGTATCTGATGAAGGCGGAGAGCCCCGGACCGTCCGTCGGCAAGCTGGTGCCGAAGGTGCGCGGCTCGGCGAAGCTTCTGTATCTGATCTATATGTTTCTGACTGTTGTCGAGATGGTCTGCCTGCTTGTTTCCGGCTGCCCGGTTTTTGACTCGATTAACCTGGCCTTTGCCACGGCGGGAACCGGCGGTTTCGGCGTGCTGAACAGCAGCGCGGCGGACTATAACGCGGTGACACAGTGGATTCTCACTGTTTTCATGATCCTGTTCGGCGTGAATTTCAATGTCTACTTTCTCTTCTATATGAAGAAGTTCAAAGATGGCCTGCACAGTGAGGAGCTGCGGACCTATCTCGGGATTATCAGCGTGAGCGTCCTCGTGATCGTGGTCAATATTTACCATATCTACCAGAATGTGGGTGTGACCCTGCGCCATGCGGCCTTCCAGGTGGCGTCGATCATCACGACGACAGGCTTTACGACCGCGGATTTTGACCAGTGGCCGGAGCTGTCGCGGACGATCCTGGTGCTTCTGATGTTCATCGGTGCCTGCGCGGGCAGCACGGGCGGCGGCATTAAGGTGATGCGCGTGAAAATCATGGCAAAAACGGTGCTGAAGGAGCTGGACTTTATCATCCATCCACGTAATGTGCGGAAGATCCGTTTTGAGGGGAAGACGGTGGAGCATGAGGTGCTGCGTTCCATCAACGTTTTCCTGATCACCTACATCGTTATTTTTGTGACTTCGCTGCTGATCATCTCGCTCGATAATTTTGACGGGATCACGAACTTTACCGCTGTGGCCGCGACGATCAATAACATCGGCCCCGGCCTGAACGGCGTCGGCGCGACGCAGAACTTCGCTGCATTTTCCAACTTGTCGAAGCTGGTGTTCTGCTTTGATATGCTGGCGGGCAGGCTCGAGATTTTCCCAATGCTGATCCCGGCCGTCTATCTCGCGCGAAAGAAAGTGCGATAACAGATACAGATATTCTTGTCGCTGCTCCGGAATACGATCTTCTCGATCAGGCTCCGGAGCAGTTCGTTTTTCTGCCGGATTTCGGGAGCGGAGGCATAGAGGAGCGCGAAAGCCTCGCCTGTGTCGGCAAGATCCCGTTTCATGGTGTGAAGAGTGACTGTTTCCAGCTCTTGTATGGAGAGATAGTGGCTCTGTAGGCAGGTTCCCTTCGCATAGCGGCAGCACTGAAGAGCGCCGGTCCGGGAACTCCTGGTGAGCGCGCCGCCGCAGCAGCCGCAGCGCACGAGCCCCTGGAACAGAAAGGCGGAGGGGGCGGGTTTTGGCATGTGAGTGCTGTCGGATCCTTCCAGCTTTTTCTGCACACTTTGAAAAAGGCTTTCCGAAATCAATGGCTCGTGGCAGCCAGGCACGAGCATCATCTCGCCCTGCACGCTTCGGCGCATCTTTCCGGTGTAGACCGGGTTGCCTAAAATATAGCGGACAGCGCGGGCTTCAAAAGGTTTCCCACGTGTGGTCAATATATTTCTTTCATTCAGTTTCCGCGCGATCGCGCGGCAGGAGCTTCCCCGCAGAAAATCCTCATAGATCATGGAGACAAAAGGCGCCCGCGTCGGATCCGGGCTGAAATGCCCACTTTCCATGCGGTAGCCGAAGGGCGGGATGGAGACAACGCCGCCCCGTGAGAATTTCTCATTCATACCGCGACGCACTTCCTCCGCGAGGTTGATGGAGTAGTACTCGTCCATAGCTTCGAGCAGTGCCTCGATCAGGATGGAGGTCGGATCACCGGAGAGCTGCTCTGTGATGGAGAGCACGTCGATGCCGCACTCCCGGCGCAGCATGGATTTGTAAAGGATGCTGTCCTGGCGGTTTCGCGCGAAGCGGGAGAATTTCCAGAGCAGGATCACGTCAAAGGGGCGGGGCTTTCGCTTCGCCTCGGTGATCATGCGCAGGAAAGCGGGACGGTTCTGCGCCTTTCTGCCGCTGAAGCCCTCGTCTAGATAGATGTATTCGTCCGGCAGGCACATGTCGTGTGTGCGTGCGTATTCCTCGATGCGTTTCAACTGGCTGTCCGGGGAAAATTCGAGCTGATCCTCGGTGGAGACGCGGATGTAGGCGGCTGCGGTTTTCATATTGCCAATCTATGCGGAAAAATGGCGGCATATACTGTAAAAAAACGGAGAGAGTATGGGAAGATCGAGGGAACTGACGGCGCTTCCTTCGCGCATAGTCACGGAGCAGGGCGAGAGAAGCTGGGAGAGCCTCATGGAGCGGGAGCGAAAGGCGATACTGCGGCAGATGCGAAGGGAACTGGAGAGACAGAGGAAGAAAATGGGTGGCAGTGTATAACCTGCCGCGATTCGGAGGTCCCGATGGGGAGCTGGGTGCGAGTATGCGCTACCTTTCGCAGCGCTACACGATGCCTTATAAGGAATGCGCGGCCGTTTTAACAGACATTGGCACGGAAGAGTTGGCACACCTCGAGATCGTCTGCGCCATCATCTATCAGCTCACGAAGAACATGTCAATGGAGCAGCTGAAGGAATCTGGCCTTTCGGCCTACTACGTGGACCACACCGGCGGGCTCTGGCCGCAGTCGGCGGGCGGCGTGCCGTGGACGGCGAACGAGTTCCAGTCCACCGGCGACGCGATCACCGATCTCAATGAAGACCTTGCAGCAGATGCTGCGATTCTGTAAGAACAACTTTACAGGATCTGCATCAGCTGCGCAATGTCTTCCTTAGTAGTGGACCAGCTCGTGGCGAAGCGCACGACCGTGTGTTCCGCGTCCGGCTTCTCCCAGAAGCTGAAGGCTACCTGCTTTTTCAGGCGCTCGACCTCCTCGTCGCGAAGGAGAAGAAACTGTTGGTTGGTCGGGGATTCCAGGTAGAAGGTGTATCCCTTCTCATGCAGTCCTTTTTTCAGGAGCTCCGCCATGTCGATCGCGTGGCGGCTGATCTGAAAATACAGCCCGTCCGTGAAGAGCGTGTCGAACTGAACGCCGGGCAGCCATCCTTTTGCCAGCAGCGCGCCATGCTGCTTCACGATCGTCAGGAAATGCTTCGGCGTGCAGTGGCCGGTAAAGACGACGGCCTCGCCGCACAGCGCGCCGACTTTCGTCCCGCCGATGTAGAAGGCGTCGCAGAGTCGCGCAATGTCCGGGAGTGTGATGTCCGTGTGATAGCTCATCAGCGCATAGCCCAGGCGCGCGCCGTCCAGATAGAGCGGAATGTCGTGTGCGCGGCAGATGGCGGAAATCTCTTCCAGCTCCGCGTGTGTGTACAGTGTTCCGTACTCGGTGGGGTGGGAGAGGTAGACCATGCCGGGAAATACCATGTGCTCGTGATTTTCATCCTGATAGAAGCTTTCGAGCAGCGATTTAAGCTCTCCTGCCGCAATCCTGCCCTCGTGCTGCGGAAGCGTGAGCACCTTGTGGCCGGTAGCCTCAATCGCGCCCGCCTCGTGGGTGCTGATGTGTCCGGTATCGGCGGCGACGACGCCCTCATACTTGTCCAGCAGCGCGTCGATGACTGTCGCGTTGGTCTGCGTGCCGCCCGAGAGAAAGTAAATGTCCGCCTCCGGGCAGTTTAAGGCCGCGCGAATCTTTTCCCTTGCACTCTCGCAGTAAGGGTCGTTTCCGTAGCCGGTCAGCGGCTCCCGGTTTGTCTCCATAAGGCGCTGCAGGATCCGCTCGTGTGCGCCGCAGATATAGTCGTTCTCGAATGACAGCATCGGTTAATCCTCCCTTGTAAATTCTTTCGTTATTGTAGCCTGTTTTCCGTTCAGGGGCAACTCTTAAAAATTCCAGTGGATTTCGACGGGAACGTCGCGGTTGCCCGGAATCCTTTTTCCGACAAAAATGTGGTCGATCAGCGTGTCGACGAACTCGCGGCTCAGGCGCTGCGGGTGCAGGGATTGCTCGATTCGTTCGCGGCGGGTCCCGTCTGGTTCGCGGAACTCCTCCATTTCCGACAACTTTCTTTTCCCATCCGCGATCCGGTGTGCAAGACGCTCGCAGGAGGTGTTGAAATCTTCGGACATTTCCAGATAATCGCTTTCGGAGAGGAGCCCCCGGACCTTGTCGAGATAGAGCTCGCGGATAGCTTTGCCGTATTCGGCCTTTCTCTTTTCCCAGAGAGCCAGGTCGGAGAGCAGGCGGCTCTTTTGCTCCTGCAAATCATCGCAAAAGGTGACTTCCTGTTCCAGCACCGCGAGGTCCAGATATTTCATGGTCAGCCGGTTCAGCTCCTCTCTGACAAGCTGCTCCAGTCTGTCAATGGAAATAAAAGCGCCGGCGCAAGCGTCCTTTGCCACGTGACGGTTCGGACACTGCAGATAGTGTCTGCCCCGGCTGGCGGTGGAGCGCAGAGTATAGCCGCAGTTCATGCAGCGGGCTTTTCCCGCGAATAAGCCGATGCTGCCGCCTGCAAAGGGCTTCGCCTTTTGTTTTATCAGGCTCTGCACGCGATCCCAGAGTTTCCGCTCGATGATCGGCTCGTGCGTCCCCTCGACGATGATCCATTCCTCCCTTGGACGGGGCCTGTTTTGCCGTGTTTTATAGGAAAGACTGCCGTATTTTCCCTGTACCATGTTGCCGATATAGATTTCGTTGACCAGCATGGAGGAGATGGCGCTGTATTTCCAGAGTGTGCCGCCGCGGCTCTTTGGCTGCCGGTAGCGCAGGCCGCACAGACGCTTGTACTCCGTCGGATTCGGGATGCCCCGCTCGTTGAGCAGGCGGGCGATCGTGGTCTTTCCGACGCCCTGGGAGTACAGCGTGAATACCTCGCGGACGACGGCGGCGGCCTCCTCGTCGATGAGAAGGTGTCCCTTGTGTTCCGGGTCCTTGCGATAGCCGTAGAGGGCGAAGGCGCCGATGTGGAAACCGTTCTGCCGTCGGTTCGTCAGGACGCTGCGGATATTTTCCGACATATCCTCCAGATACCACTCGTTGACAAGGCCGTTGATCTGCCGCGACTTCTTGTTTCCCCTGTTGGCGGTGTCCGCGTTGTCGACGATGCTGACAAAGCGGATGCCCCAGAGGGGAAAGAGTCCGTGAATGTATTTTTCCACGAGCTCCAGCTCGCGGGTGAAGCGGGACTGCGTCTTGCAGAGCACGACGTCAAATCTGCGCTGCTCGGCGTCGCGCAGCAGGCGTTGAAATGCGGGACGCCGCCGGTCGGAGCCGGCATAGTCGTCGTCGCTGTAAATCTGGAAAATCTCCCAGCCCTGCTCCATGGCGTACTGCAGCAGCATGGATTTCTGATTCTGGATGCTGGCGGAGTCGTCGTCCTCATGGCGCTTGTCGCGATCCTCCTCGGACAGGCGGCAGTAAATCGCTGCCTTCATGAATGCTTCGTCCTTTCCAGACGACTGATGAGTTCAATCCATATTCTGGTGAAGTCCTCTCTGGAAATGGCGTTTTCACCGTCTTTGAAAACGCTTTTGCAGATGGTGGTGGCGGGTTCTTCCGGCAACGGCGTGGCTCCTTTTCCAAAACGTCGGTATATGCTATGCGCCGGGGCCGGTCCATTATACTGATTAATAAAAGCCGATTACTGCGTCCTTCGGCAGCCTGCGTGTCGCAGGCACGCAGTTCATATATCCTCTGCTTGGGATATTTATAATGAAAGTGTGAAAGTACGTAAAAAACACAAAAATCACGTAAAATAATGCGAAAATAGTATCCGAGTTCAAGAACGCGATCGAATGGCTCTGCCTGTCGGGCATTGTATCGCGCGTATTCAAGGCGGAGCAGATTAAAAAGCCGCTGGATCATTATTCAGCGCGACGGTCAGCTCATTCCCATTGAGGTGAAGTCGGCTGACAATACCAGGGCAAAGAGCCTGAAGCGCTATATGGAGCTCTATCAGCCCGCCTATGCGATCAAGCTTTCTTCAAAAAACTTTGGATTTGAAGACGGCAAAAAGACGGTGCCGCTTTACGCTGCGTTTTGTATTTGACAGCGTTATCCAATCGATTTTCCCAGGTTGTAAGCCTGCTGGAGCTCCGATTTTCCCTTGATATCGCCTGTCTCCATGTTGCCTCCGGCCAGTATGTGCCCAAGATTCTGCCACTGCAGATGCTCCGTCAGGTGATCATAATAGAGAACAGCGTCCTCGAACCCGTATCCTTCCGCCGCCATCAAAAGTGCCGAAGATTTTCCGTTTCCACGCAGTAGGTTTGTGCCGCCTTCTTCCAGCGCGAACAGACGGTCGAGTGCTGTGCGCAGCTGCCCGCTCATTGTCCAGTAATAGAGAGGGCTGGCGAGGACGAGCACATCGCAGGCCCGGACAGCCGGGTAAATCTGCGTCATATCATCCAGCTGCACGCAGGGACAATCTCGCTTGCTGTGTCCGCCGAAGCAGCCCTTGCATCCATGTATATTCATCTTGTCCAGAAAAAACTCTGTGACGTTGTGTCCTGTGTTTTCGGCACCCTCCCGGAATGCCTGTACCAGAGCGGATGTATTGCCGTTTCTGCGGGGACTGCCGTTTAAAATTACGATCTTCCTGCTCATTTTCATTTTCTCCTTTACATAGAATTGACTTTTCCTGCTGCTGATATTATCATCATAGCAAGAATGGAAAAGAAAACAAGTACGCACATGAAAGTGCGATACTTACCTGAAGGAGAGTGTAAAATGAGTGATCGCTACATCGCAAATGAAAGTCTCGGAACAACGGGATTCAGCTACACCCTGTCGTTAATCAACGGGAAATACAAGATGACGATTCTCTATACGCTGATGGAATTTGGCGTGGTAAGGTTCAATGAGATGAAGCGGTATATCGGAGATATTTCTTATAAAACACTCAGTTCCACTCTGAAAGAGCTGGAAGCGGATCAGCTGGTTCACCGAAAAGAATATCCTCAGATCCCTCCAAAGGTTGAGTACAGCCTGACCGAAAGAGGGAGGTCCCTGATTCCCATTTTGGATGGAATGTGCGAGTGGGGAGACAAGAACAGATTATAAAATTCAAGTATAGACCTTTGCTTATCTGAAGGACAATGAGGAGTGGAAAGCGCTCCTTGGCTCGAAAGAATCCCTTTTCTTCTCTCCCGTTCTGGGGTAAAATACAGGAAAAGGGCAGCGAGGTGAAAAAAGTGAAGCAAGATCCGTTCAGGGAATATATGAGAGAGTCTGAGCCGGATAAACGGGATAAGGGTTACGCGTGGCACACGGCCATCGGCCTGCAGGCAGTCGATGGATTGACGACGTCGGAATATTTGCAGCACACTGCCGTTCGCAATATCGAGGGGGAAATATCTTTCGAGGAGGCGAATGCACTTTTACAGACCTATTACGAGGAAAATCCGGCCGGTGATATGGAAGATCGCACCGAAGAGGCCGACAAGGTTTCAGCACGGATTGCAGCGCTCTTGTCCGAGCGTGCGTTTAGTTTCACGTCGAATACATATCTTTCCATTCATAAAAAGCTTTTTACTGGTATCTATTCTCATGCAGGAAGGTTCCGCGATTATAACATCACGAAAAAGGAATGGGTACTGGACGGAGCGACAGTGATCTATGGAAGTGCCACGGAACTGCCGGAAACGCTGGAATATGATCTTTCAGAGGAGAAAAGGTTCTCCTACAGGAATCTCTCGATGGATGAGACGATCCATCATCTTGCGATATTTGTATCCAGATTGTGGCAGATTCATGTATTTGAAGAGGGAAATACCAGAACGACGGCGGTGTTTTTCATCAAGTATCTCCGCACGCTTGGTTTTGATGTAACGAATGACATCTTTGCCGAGAATGCATGGTATTTTCGGAATGCGCTGGTCAGGGCAAATTATAATGACCTGAAAAATGGGATTCACGAAACCACGGAATATCTGGAGCGCTTTCTGCGCAATCTTCTGCTGAATGAGAAACATCCGCTTCATAACCGGAGTCTGCACATCAGCGGAACTTTCTACACCGTGGGAAAAGCGAACATTGACAGTTCAAAAGCGAACATTGAGGAGGAAAAAGTGAACATAGAAGAGCGCTTTACGCCGAAGACCGCGGCTCATGTTCAGAAACTGTTCGAGGCATTTGGCTTTCAGACAATCTTTGGCAGGGCGGATGTTCAGCGCGTGCTCGGATTGAAGGAGACAAGAAGCTCGGCCCTGCTGCGCCAGATGGCGGAAGCCGGAGTTACCAGACCGGTGTCCGGCTACGGAAAAGGAAAGTATCACTTTCAATGGCTTGAGTAGAGGTGAGTTATGGAATATTTCTGGTATATCGTTGCGGCGCTGGGCGCGGGCGTCGGTACCGGCCTGGCCGGTCTGTCCGCGGCGACAGTGATGGTCCCGATTCTGATCGTGCTCTGCCCCTCCTTTGGCGGGGAGTACGGCGCGTATCAGGCGACGGCCATCGCGTTGGCGTCGGACATCCTGGGATCGGCTGTGACGACCTCCGTCTACGCGAAAAACAAGCGGATTGATCTAAAGCACGGCTGGGTCATGCTGGTCTGCATCATCGGACTCAGCGCGGTCGGCAGCTATGCCGCCTATCTGGTGGGAAATGTGGTGCTGGGCGGCTTCACCCTGATCCTGACCTTCTGCATTGGCATTCGATTCCTGATCAAACCTGATACCTCGAAGGAGGGAGCGGACGCCTCCCATGTGCGGCTGGGCTGGAAGGAGATTCTCATATCGCTGTTTTTTGGCCTGACGATCGGCTTCGGCACAGGCTTCGTGGGGACCGGCGGCGGTATGATGATGCTGGTCGTCTTTACGGCGTTTCTGGGCTATGATCTGAAAACCGCGGTTGGCACCAGCACCTTCATCATGACCTTCACCGCCCTGATCGGCTTTGTCAGCCATTCGCTGATTCACCCGGCCATCGTGCTGGAGCGCTGGCCTGTGCTGATCATCTGCATCGTCACCGCGACGGCGGCGTCTCTAGTCTCCGCCCAGTTCGCAAACCGTGTGAACAACAAGACCGTGGGAAGGGTCACGGGTGTGATTCTGACGATCCTGGGCGCTGCCATGATCTACCTTAACTATTTTTGTTAAACGTCTCTTTTTTATCCGTTTTGCGATATAGTTGGATCGATGTACCTGCCAGATTATATTAAAATTAAAATTTTATTGGTTGTAACTTATAAAAAATGGATTTCGCGTTGAAATCAGATATAATAGTGATAAAATATATTGGAAATCCTGGAAGGGAGAGGTTCTTCATGATAAAACGGGAAGCTTATATGAGTCGTATCCGGCCTTTTATCGGGAATGAGCTGATCAAGGTTCTGACCGGTATCCGCCGCAGTGGAAAGTCCGTCATGCTGCAGCTCATTCAGGAGGAGTTGATCGAGAACGGTATTGATCCGGGGCAGTTCATTTCCCTGAATTTTGAGAATATGAGCAACGCACAGCTTTGCAGCGCTTCTGCCCTGCATGAGGAGATTATTCATCAGGCGGAGAAAATCGGCGGCAAGGTTTATCTGTTTTTTGATGAAATACAGGAAGTGACAGACTGGGAAAAGTGTATCAATTCTTTTCGCGTAGAATTGGATTGTGACATTTATATTACCGGTTCCAATGCCAGGCTGCTCTCCGGAGAGCTGGCTACTTACCTTGCCGGGCGTTATGTAGAATTTGTGATCTATCCGTTCTCGTTTGGGGAGTTTCGGGAGCTGTATCACAGCGTTTTTCCGGACGCGGATGACAGACAATGCTTCGCAAAGTATCTGACGCTGGGCGGAATGCCCTATCTTGCCAACCTTCGTTATGACGATGCGGCCAGCCGCCAGTATCTGCGCGATCTGTTCAACTCTGTCGAGCTGAAGGATGTCGTCAGGAGAAATAATATCCGGGATGTGGATATGCTGGAACGAATCATTGCTTATCTTACTGCCAATGTCGGTACCACGTTTTCCGCAACGGCCATTTCCAGATATTTGAAAAACGAAGGACGCCCGGTATCGACGGAAACAGTACTCAATTATATCAAAGCCTGCACGGACGCCTTTCTGTTTTACCGGGTGAAACGGCAGGATCTGCAGGGCAAAAAGATACTGACCGTCAACGAAAAATACTATGTTGCCGATCATGGTATCCGGGAGGCTGTGTTTGGCGGCAATACAAAAGACATTCAGCTGGTTCTGGAAAATATTGTTTTTATGGAACTTCTGCGCCGTGGCTATTCTGTTACCATCGGAAAACTGTCCGACAGGGAGGTCGATTTCGTATGTGAATATCAGAGCAGAAAGCTGTATGTCCAGGTCTCTTATCTGCTAGCTTCGGAGGAGACGATCCGGCGGGAGTTTGGCGCCCTGGCTGCTATCCGCGATAATTTTCCCAAATATGTCGTCACGATGGATGAAGTGGACATGAGCCGGGACGGAATCAGGCACTTTAATATTCGTGATTTTCTGCTGGCAGAGGAGTGGAACTGAGTTTGTTTTTACACGATCGCAGCAGAGCAGAAAGCGCGCACAACCTACGACAATCTGATCCGCATCATTCAGGATCCGGAAGTCCTCGATCCCTTACGTTTCCTGCGGGCGCGTGAGGTCGTGCACTTCCAACGCTTCGGTGAAGCCCTGCGTATTGTGCAGGATCATCTCGACGCCAATAATTTCTATATCATGAATCCGGAGTTTGACACGGGTGTGCAGGGAAAGTGCGTGGATTAAATTTTACACGATTTTTACAGGAATGACAATGCAGATTTTACATCCCGTTCTTATACTGGACTTAACAGATGAGAAGGGGGTGGCTGCAATGAAGCACCTGTTGGATAAATGGAAGAAAACAGCGATGGAGAACCCGCGGCTCAGCATGCTTGTCTCCTGGGCGCTGATGTGGGCACTGGGAACAATTCTGAAAATCCCGGCTGCGGTGACCGCACTGGTCATTCTTCTGGTCGGTTATCTGGGCCAGTTTATCTGGATGATGCGCACAGGACAGTTGTCCGGAAACTGAAAATTACAGAAAGGCAGCCGTCCGGCAGACTTTTAAAGCAGCCGGACGGCTGTTTCTTATTGACAAAGTGCCGTCTCTTCCTGTACCTTTGAATGAGACAGGCCTGGCCCGTTTTACCGGCTGACCAGGTGGAAAGGCATGATGGAATGATAAAATCAGTGATATTTGATCTGGATGACACGTTGTACAGCTATCAGGATGCGCATGCAATAGCGCTCGCAGAGCTTTCTGTCTATGCAGAACAGGAACTGGGTATCCCGCGGGAAGAGTTCCCGGGGTTGTATCAGAGCCGTCTGGAAGCGGCGCAGAAACTTATGGGCAATGTGGCGGCAACGCACAATCGCCTGCTCCGCGCCCAGATGATCCTGGAGGACAGAGGTTTGCCGCTGCATCCGCACGCGCTCCGGATGTGCGATATCTACTGGGATTCATTTCTTGGAGCGATGAAGCCTTTTGCAGAGGCGCAGGACACCCTTGCCGCGCTGCGGGAACGCGGCATCCGCGTCGGGATTGGGACCAATATGACGGCATATATGCAGCTTAAAAAGCTGGAACAGATGGAGCTCCTGCCCCTTGTAGATTTTTATGTTTCCAGTGAGGAGGCCACGGCAGAAAAACCTGCGCCTGCGTTTTTCGCAAGATGTGTCCAGAAAGCGTCCTGCAGGGCCGGGGAGTGTCTGTTTGTGGGAGACAGCCTGGAAATGGACGTCCGCGGAGCTCTCGATGCCGGCCTGCATGCGGTCTGGTTCCGGCCGGAGGGTCTGGTCTTGGAAGAGAAGGTCACGCAGATTATAAAACTGTTGGAGGTTATGGCGCTGCTGTAATTTCTTCTTGCTTTTTCATAAAGCCTGCGATATAATTGTTGCGTTGTCGGGGTATGGCTCAGTTTGGCTAGAGCACACGGCTGGGGGCCGTGGGGTCGCAGGTTCGAATCCTGTTACCCCGACTTTTGAGGGACTGCCGGAGGGCGTGCTCCAGAGAGGGAGTCTGTTTTTACAGACTCCCTTTTCGTGATAGAGAGGAAGGATGGACTACTGATGAAAAAGACGCCGTTTGTGACCAGAGAACAGATCGAAGAGATCGCGAAAACATATCCTACGCCTTTTCATATCTATGACGAGAGAAGTATCCGGGAAAATGTAAAAAATCTTTATGAGGCTTTTTCCTGGAATCCGGGCTACAAAGAGTATTTTGCCGTGAAGGCGACGCCGAATCCCTTCCTGATGGAGATCCTGAAGGAGTATGGCTGCGGCAGCGACTGCTCCTCGGAGGCGGAGCTGCTTCTCTCGGAGGCGGTCGGGATAAATGGTCAGGATATCATGTTTTCTTCCAACGATACCCCGCCGGAGGAGTTCGCCCTGTGTGAAAAGCTGGGCGGTATCATCAATCTGGATGATATTACGCATATTGCGGTGGTTGAGCAGACGCTCGGTTATCTTCCGAAGACCATGAGCTGCCGTTACAATCCGGGCGGATACTTTAAGATGAGCAACGGCATCATGGACAATCCCGGCGACGCCAAGTACGGTATGACGGAGGCGCAGATGATCGAAGCCTTCCGGATCATGAAGGAAAAGGGCGTGGAGCATTTTGGAATTCATGCTTTCCTGGCGAGCAATACGGTGACGAATGAATATTACCCGCTGCTGGCAAAGGTACTGTTTGAGCTGGCGGTTCGCCTGAAGGAAGCGACAGGCGTGCATATCAGCTTTATCAACCTCTCCGGCGGGATCGGGATCCCCTACCGGCCGGATCAGGAGCCGAACGATATCTTCGTCATCGGCGAGGGGGTGCGCAGTGTCTACGAGGAGATTCTCGTGCCCGCCGGTATGGGCGATGTATCTCTCTGCACGGAGCTGGGACGCTATATGACAGGCCCCTTTGGCGCGCTGGTGACAAAGGCGATCCATGAGAAACACACACACAAGGAATATATCGGTGTGGACGCCTGCGCGGCGAATCTGATGCGTCCGGCGATCTATGGCGCCTATCATCATGTGACGGTGCTGGGAAAGGAGAATGAGCCCTGTGATCACATCTATGATGTGACCGGCTCCCTCTGTGAAAACTGTGACAAATTCGCGGTGGATCGCGCGCTGCCCAGGATCGAGAAGGGCGATTATCTCTTTATTCATGATGCGGGCGCGCACGGACACTCGATGGGATATAATTACAACGGAAAACTGCGTTCCGCGGAGCTCCTTTTACGGGAGGACGGCTCGGTACAGCTGATCCGACGGGCAGAGACGCTGAATGATTATTTTGCAACTTTCGACTGTTTTGAAGTCGGGAAAAAGCTGATCCGGTAATCGTGAGAACCGACCGGGTTGGGAGGAGAGAGAAAATGCCGCAGCCGAAAAAGGGCTACAGAGGAAAAAGACATAAAAAAAGAATGCTCTCGCGTATACGTGCGACGCTGATATCTATGGTGGCGACACTGGGCCTTGTGCTGGTCGTGGCGCTGGTCTGGTGGTTTTTGTGGGGAAGTTCGATCGGGGTTTCCTCTGATGACTGCGTCCTTGCAGAGCAGGAGGACGGCACCATGGTCCTGTCCTGGAAGGAAGTACGGGGAGCGGAGAGTTATGTGGTAAAGGCCAGCTGGAGTGACGATGAAGGAAAGAATGCCTTCGAGGCAACCGTAGAGACGAACAGCTGCAAGATTCCGATCACTGCGGATATCGGCGAGTGTACGCTGAGTGTGCGCACCGGGGGAAATCTGCCCAGAACCATCGTAAAATTTACTACAAATCTGTCTCTGGGACTGGCAAACGCGAGCTGGCATCTGAATGAGGAGACCGGTGTGCTGAATGCCATGTATACGCTGACGGGAGGAGCTTCCTGCAGTGTCTGCCTTCTGGAAGACGGCAACGTGGTTGAGGAGGTCATGACGGTCAACAGTGATTCCGTCGAAATCAGTTTCGGGGAGGGCGGCGATCTGCCGCTTCCGGAGTCGTCATACACCATTGGACTGTGCGCCAGCCGTGTAAAAAGTGATTTTTCCTACATTGGATATGCGTCTACCACCTATACGATCAGCCGGTCGACACTGCTGGGCAAGGATATGGAGGTGGAGGTTACCGAAGAGGGCAGTAATAAATATACCTTCACCTGGAGCGAGACCATGGGCGGCCGTTACGTTGTGCAGTTCTACAACAAGGACAGCGGAAGCTGGGAGAATGTCGCATATATTGCGAATGACGAAGAGCGGACCTATACAACGCCTCATCTGGATTCATTTGACACTTTTACGTATCGGATCGTGGCGGAAGAGATCAATGGTGCAGAGTCTGTGAGCAGCTACCTTGCCATCTCGGAGGAGATTGTCTGTGAGACCGAGGCGTCTGCGATTCACTGCACGATCTGGCCAATGCTGGCGCTGACGGCCTATACGGATGCGGAGAAGACGCAGGTAGCCGGGACAGTAAGCGCGATGCAGGCCTACTGCGTCGTCGACGAGACGAATGGCATGTTCGGCATTCTGTTTAACGGCGAGACCTGCTATATTGACAGCAGCCAGTGTATGATCAATCTGACAGAGTATCTGGGAGATCTCTGCACCTATGATATCACCAACAGTTATAATTCTGTTTTTACGGTTCATGAGTTTGAGTTCCCGGGCGTATCGGGTGAGGTTGTATCGGGTTTTGAGAATATCCGGCTGAATGACGGGACTTTTGTGACGCCGCTCATGTATCCGGTGGCGGACAAGCTCATGGATGCGGCTCTGATGGCGCTGGATATGGGATACCGGCTCCGGATTTACGAGTCCTATCGGCCGGCTGTCGCCACCACGACGCTCTACTCCATGGCGACGAATCTGCTCAGCCAGACAGTTCCGGAGGAGACCTGGAGTGGTGTAGCAGTCTCTACGCTGGAATTGCCGGCGAATTCAGTCACAACAGAGGCGATAGTGAATGAAGACGGAACCGTGACATTGAATGAAACGGTGAATTCACTGACCTATGCGGAGGTCATGTACGGCGGTTCGTCGTACCATCTGAGTTCCTTCCTGGCTGCCAAGAGGAGCAGGCACAATGTCGGAGTTGCCGTCGATCTGACGCTCGAGGATGCCGAAACCGGAGAGGAGCTGATCATGCAGACCTCCATGCATGACCTGAGCCAGTACTCTGTCACCGGCAGAAACGGAGTGAATGCCAATATCCTGGCGAATATCATGAACTCCGCCGGCCTGGCGTCGCTGGTCTCGGAGTGGTGGCATTTCCAGGATGATGATATTGAGCGGATTGAGTCCATGTCTTCCGTGCCTGTCAGCATCGAGGGCTGGAAAGTGGATGACTATGGACAGAGGTACCGTCTGGCTGACGGCAGCTATTATACGGACTGCACAGTCACTCTTTCCGGTAAAGAATATACATTTGATGTCGATGGATATTTGATTTCGGAATAAACCGAAACGAGGAGAGATGCAGGCGACGCGATGTCGTTTACATAAGAAAAATGAGTGGGGTACTGACAAATGAAAAAATTCCTGAGTGAGAAACGAAAGCAGGTGACTGCCGTTGTCGCGTTACTGGTGGTTGCCCTGGCGGCAGCGGGAGGATATCAGCTCTGGCATTCCGTTCAGCCAAAATTTCAGGACGTCACGATTGAGCTGGGCACAGACTCCGTGACGCTTGCGGAATTCCTGACGCAGTATGCGGATGCTTCTCTGGTCAGCTTCGTCGCGGACCCGTCTTCGATTAATATCGATGAGACGGGTGACGAGTCGGTGAGTTTGGCGTACAGGGACAGGACGGAGACGGTCACACTGCATGTGGTAGACACCACGGCTCCGACGGTCGAGTTTCTGGATGTATATGAGGCGCCGCTGAATTATGAACCGAATGCCGAGGACTTTATCGAGAGCATCGAGGATTATTCAGAGACGACAGTCTCCTTCGCAGAGTCGACGGAAAGCGCACGCAGCGGTGCGGATCATGATGTGACCGTGGTGGTCACCGATGCGAGCGGCAATTCGGTCAGTCAGGACTGTACCATCTCTTATACGTGGATAGAGGAATCCTATGATCTGGAATACGGCGATCGGCTGACCAAGCAGGATCTGCTGGCATATCAGAATGTCGGTACGAGCCTGATCGAACAGTCGGATATCAACGAGATCAACGAAGCCGGAGTGGGAGAGTATGTGATCTCCAGCAGCAACGGCTATAAGACCGCCGAGTGTGTGGTGACGGTAGCGGATACCACAGCGCCGGAGGTGGAGCTTCAGGAAGTGGCGGTTTATCCGGGCAGCGAAGTGGAACTGGAGGATTTTGTTGTCTCAGCAACCGATATGTCCGGAGATGTGGAGCTGCGGCTGGCGGACGAGGTGGACACTTCCGAAGTGGGAACCTACGCCGTGACGATTGAGGCGGAGGATATTTATGGGAATGTGGCCGAGGCGGAAGCAACGCTTATTGTAAAGACGGATGATGTGCCGCCGGTGATCAGCGGTCTTAGCACGATCAGCATCGCCAAGAACAGCGGTACGCCGGATTATCTGTCCGGTGTGACGGCCGTGGACGCGATCGATGGAGAGTGCAGCGTTTCCTATGATGACAGCGGCGTCAATTACAGCGCAGCGGGGACCTACTATGTGACCTACACAGCTTCGGACACTTCCGGGAATGTGGCCAGCTCAAAGCGTAAGGTTTCGATTACCCATGACAGCTCCGATACCGATGCACTGGTGGCCTCAATCGCGGCAGGTCTGGGAAACGATGCGAAGAGTATTGCAGATTACGTTCGTTCGTATGTCAGCTACAACCACGACTGGGGCGGCAGTGATCCGGTCTGGTACGGCTTTACCAATAAAGTGGGCAACTGCTATGTTCACGCGATGTGTACAAAGGCAATTCTGGACAAGAAGGGCATCACCAGCCAACTGATCTGGACCACGGAAAAAACACATTATTGGCTGATCGTCTATGTGAACGGCGGGTGGAAGCATCTGGATGCAACGCCTATGTCAGGTTCGATCCGGGAAGCCTGCAAGCAGTACATGAATGACGCGGAGCGTCTGGCAACGCTGAGAGGACGCACATGGGATACCTCCCTGTGGCCCGCCTGCAATTAGGAGGGACGCGCGATGGTAGAGTTTCTGATCCTGCTGGTCGGCCTGATAATCTATGCCGGTTACGGGCTGGCTGGCCTTGTCTGGCTGCTGGCCGCGGCCTTGCTTATCTGGCTGGCCGGCCTTGCCCTGCCAAGGTATCGATGGCTGTTCTGGCCGCTGATCGTGATCAGTGCCGCGCCGCTGATTCTGATGAGACTGCAGCCGGTCACCGGTTTTGGCCTGCTTGCACCGCTCGGCGTATCCTATTTTACCCTGCAGATGACTTCTTATCTGGCGGATGTCCGGAAGGAAAAATATCCGCCGGAAAAGAATTTTCTTACTTTTGCGCTCTATCTGACGTATTTCCCGCATCTGGTGCAGGGACCGATTGAGAGCTTTGACCATATGAAGACAGCGCTGGCAGAGCGGAAGTTCAGCTGGGATGGAGTGTCAGCCGGAGCGATCCGGATGGTCTGGGGCGCTTTCAAGATGCTGGTGATTTCTGCCCGGGCAAGCGTAGTGGTGTCGACAATTTCAGCCTCTCCTGAGGAATACAGAGGCGCCTACGCGTTGTTCGCGATGATTCTGTACTCGATTCGGCTCTATGCCGATTTCTCGGGCTGCATGGATATTGTACTGGGTGTCTCCCAGGTGCTGGGACTTCGCCTGAGTGAAAACTTTGATGCGCCCTACTACTCCCAGACGGTGGCGGAGTTCTGGCGCCGCTGGCACATCACGCTGGGCGCCTGGCTGAGAAATTATATCTATATTCCACTCGGCGGCAACCGGAAGGGGAAGCTTCGCAAGGTGATAAACCTGCTTGTTACCTTTCTTGTATCCGGCTTCTGGCATGGCTTCCACTACATTCTGTGGGGACTGTTTAATGGAATTTTTGTTGCGCTCGGAAACGGCCTTCGTACAAAATTCAAGGCTTTTAACCGGGTGCTTACTTTCCTGATCATCAGCGTTCTCTGGTCTTTCTTCATCTGGCCGGATACCTTTACGGCGCTGGGCAGTATCGCCTCGCTCTTCACGACTTTCAATTATGGCGCGCTGGCGGCGAATATTCTCGCACTTGGCCTTGGCGTGTCCGACTGGATTGTTTTCGTTGGCGCAACGGTGCTGCTCTGGGTTTACGATGGAAATAAGGAACGCTTCCGGAATGTGTTCACCGGCAGTGCACCGGCTGCGAGGCTGGCTGTTGTGGGGGCACTTGGCCTGCTGGCGCTTGTATTTGGCATGTATGGCATCGGTTTCGAGGCGGAGCAGTTTATTTACAGCAGTTTTTAGGAGGAGCCGGGATGAAGAAGCATACACGGATAAAAACAGGAATTTCAGTCGTTCTGGTTCTCGTCGCTTTTCTGGCGCTGTTTGCTTTTGCAACGAGGCTTCTGGAACCGAAATACGCGGAAACCCTGAAAGAGGGCAGTATGATCTCCCAGTACTACGAGGAGGCGGGCGGCCATGAGGTGATTTTTGTCGGAGACTGTGAAGTTTACGCCAATTTTTCCCCGATGGAATTGTACCGTCAGGCGGGGATTACCGCCTATGTGCGCGGGACGCCGCAGCAGTTGATCTGGCAGTCGTATTACGTGCTGAAGGAGACTTTCCATTATGAGATCCCGAAGGTGGTGGTTCTCAATGTCAATTCCATGCGCTATTCGGAGCCGGTCAGCGAGGCATATAACCGACTGACCATCGACCGGATGCGCTGGTCGGAGGAGAAGATTGAGATTATCAAAGCGTCGATGACGGAGGAGGAGAATTTCTGGTCCTATGTATTCCCGATTCTGCGTTATCACTCCCGCTTTGACGAGCTGACCTCGGAGGATATCGAGTATCTGCTGCATGATGAATACAATACCTTTAACGGATATCAGATGAACAAGGAAGTGCGGCCGGTTGATACGCTGCCGACGGAACGCATGCTTGCGGATTATACTTTTGAAGATATCGACTATGACTATCTCGACCGGATACGGGAGCTCTGTGAGGAGAACGGCGTCACGCTTGTGCTGGTAAAGGCACCGAGCGTCTATCCCTACTGGTATGATGAGTACGACGCGCAGATCGAGGATTATGCTGCGGAGCACGGCCTTGATTTCTACAATTTCCTTGATGTGGCGGAGGAGATCGGTATCGACTACAGTACGGATACCTACGACGAAGGATTGCATCTCAATCTTTCGGGTGGAACGAAGCTGTCCACTTATTTTGCACATATCCTCTCGGAGGAATACGATCTGACCGATTATCGGACGGACGAGGAAGTGTCCGCCATCTATGATGAAAAACTTGCGCAGTACGATGCGGCTGCAGCTGAGTGATAAATGCTATAAAGAAAAGGAGTGAAGGAACACATGAAAAAAGCATTGGTGTTGGCAATGACGGTGATGCTGGCAGCTTCCGTTGCTGCCTGCGGAAGTTCGGAAAGCACGGATACCTCGGAACAGGTAATCACCCGTTCGGAAGACGACGAAGAGGACGAGGAAAGCGAGATGGAGGACAGCGTCTCTGTGGTGCAGGAGACCCAGGAGGAAGGCGTCTTTTCTTTTGAGGTAGACGGCGTGACACTCACACCGGGCGAAGCATTTGATGCCTCCGCCCTGCCGGATGCGGATGACGTCTACACGGTACCAAGCTGCGCGGTGGAAGGTTCTGACAACGTCTACAACTACACAGACTTTGAGGTCACGGCCTATGACGCCGGGGATGGAGAGGTGACTTATTCGGTCTATCTCATCGATCCCAACATCACGACGCCGGAGGGACTGGCGCTCGGCGACAGCGTGGACAAGGTGACGGAGCTCTACGGGGATGGTTATGAACAGGACGGAACTGCAATGATCTACACCCGGGGAGAGACGAAGCTGAGCATCATTCTGCAGAATGATGTCGTGGTCAGCATCGAATACCTGCTGGTCCTGAGCTGAGAAAAAAACGGTAAATTGCTTGCGCCTTTCCAAAAGCTGTGTTAGAATGGAAAAGCTTAAGCGGGCCGCTGTGGCGGAATTGGCAGACGCACTTGACTCAAAATCAAGCGGAGTGATCCGTGCCGGTTCGAGTCCGGCCAGCGGCACAGGACAGGGCAGCCCCGGGGTTTACACCCGGGGCTGCTTCTTTTTTCGACAGGACTGCGGCCTGAAAATGGACATCTAAAAAAACAGTTGACAAAATCAGGCATAAATCATATACTTGAGTGGTGCAATGAATATCCGGACAGTTGTATTCTGCACAATATACAACTGGAGGGAGGTTGGGTGTGATTCTATGTCGAACGTAATCGTAAAAGAGAACGAGACTTTAGACAGTGCGCTGCGTCGCTTCAAGAGAAACTGCGCGAAGGCGGGGATTCAGCAGGAGATCCGCAAGAGAGAGCATTACGAGAAGCCGAGCGTCAAGCGCAAGAAGAAGTCTGAAGCGGCCAGAAAACGTAAATATAATTAAGGAATGTGCAGTGATGCCTTGACTGTGATAGAGTCAAGGCATTTCTTTTGGGAGTGTTAGAAAGCATGGGAACGATTTTTCGGGAAATTTTGCAGAACACGGTGCTGGTGTGCGGCGCCGCCGGCTGGGCGGTGGCGCAGGTGATTAAGATGATTATCTATGCAGTCGTGCACCGGGAGATCCGCTGGGAGCGTATGGTCGGGGACGGCGGTATGCCGAGCGGCCATTCAGCGACGGTGAGCGCGATGGCGACGGCTGCAGCGGTTCTCTACGGTTTTCAGAGCTTTGAATTTGCGATTACCTGTATGATCGCGATTATTGTCATGCATGATGCGACGGGCGTCCGCAGGGAGACCGGCAAGCAAGGCAAGGTACTCAACGAGATGGTCGAATTTTTCCAGACAGAGGGCCTGGCTGCCTTTCAGAAAAGCGACAAGATGTATGAGTTCTGGGATGCCGGCCTGAAGGAGCTGGTCGGACACAGCCCGCTGCAGGTAGCTGTCGGCTGTGTGATCGGTATTGCAACGGCCTGTCTGATCGTTTTGTAGCAGCCTTTTCCATGCATAAATTCTGTCATTTCCGCTACTATATAGCAAGGGAGTGACAGAGGTGATCTTCTGAAAAAACTGTGTATATATTTCCTGATGGTTCTGCTTCTGTTTCAGCCGCTGACCGTTCTGGCTGAGGAACAGGAGACGCGGGAGGAGAACCAGGTCGCCGCAGAGGTATCCGCGCCGCATGCAATCCTCATCGAGGTTTCCACGGGAACCGTCCTGATGGAAAAGGCGGCGGATGAACAACTGCATCCGGCCAGTGTAACCAAGATCATGACGATGCTGCTGATTCTCGAGGCAATCGAAGAGGGAAGGATCGCTCTTACAGATGTAGTGACCGTCTCGGAGAATGCCGCCGGGATGGGCGGCTCCCAGGTCTATCTGGAACCATTTGAGCAGCAGACGGTGGAGACGCTGCTTAAGTGTATCGCCGTTGCGAGCGCAAACGACGCCTGCGTGGCGATGGCGGAGTATATAAGCGGCAGCGAGGGCGATTTTGTAAAGCTGATGAACGAGCGGGCGGCAAAGCTCGGCATGACGAACACGCACTTCGTCAATTCCTGCGGCCTGGACGACGATGCGCATCTGACGACTGCGCGGGATGTTGCGCTGATGTCGCGGGAGATTCTGCTGAACCATCCGGAGATTCATGATTACTGTACGATCTGGATGGAAAATATTACCCACACGACCGCGAAGGGCAGCTTCGAGTTCGGCCTCACAAACACAAACAAACTGATCCGGCAATACGAATATGCGACCGGTCTGAAAACCGGATACACGAGCGTGGCGGGTTTTTGCGTTTCGGCCAGCGCAAAGAAAGATAATATTGAGCTGGTGGCGGTGATCATGGGCGGTGCGGACAGCAAGAGCCGTTTCCAGGACGCGGTCACGCTGCTGAACAGTGGATTTGTCTGCTGCAGTCTCTATCAGGACACGGAGCGGCTCACACTTCCATCTATACCGGTCAGAGGCGGCGTTGAGGAATACGTGGGACTTACTTACGCGGAAGAGTTCTCCTATGTGTCGACAGACGGGAGTTCTCTTACAGATGTCAGCCGCACGCTGGAAATCCCGGAGGAGATCGAGGCTCCGGTGGAAGAAAACGAACAGATAGGCCGGATTGTCTACAGGCTGGACGACAAAGAGCTCGGCTCGGTCGCGCTGCTCACCGCTGCAGAAGTGGAGAAGGCGGGTATTTCGGATTGCCTTTCCCGGGTATGGAGGTTCTGGCTGGTATAAGATGCATGATGACGAAAAGGAGATAAGCTGTGCTATGGCAGGATGCATAGGAAGCGACCATCTGAGGATCAGCCGTTATGAGATCTGTACGAATGTAATGGCGAAAGAGAGCACGCCATTGCGAATTGCCATGCTGGCGGATCTGCATGACCGTCTCTGGGGAGAGGGACAGTGTGAATTGCTCGATGCGATCGATCGCCTGGACTCCGATCTGGTTCTCTGTGCCGGGGATATGCTGCTCGGCGGGAAAATCGCAGAGACTGAGAATACGCTCTGCCTTTTCCGGGAACTGGTCAGGCGGAGAGCCCCGGTCATCTGTGCCAATGGGAACCACGAATCCCGTATGCGTCTTAGAAAAAGTGTTTACGGCGATCAATATGAGCGATATACGAAAAAACTGCAGGACATGGGGGTACGCGTACTCGTAAATGAGACGCAGAATTTCCCGTGGGAGGGAAGCAGTTTTCGGATACATGGTTATGAACTTCCGCTGGATTATTATCGGAAAGTCGGACAACCGCGATATGGGACGGGGGAGCTTACGCGCACTTTCGGCCCGGCCGGAAAGGACGCTTATCACATTCTCCTGGCACATAACCCTGTTTTCTTTGATACCTATGCAGCCTGGGGAGCAGATCTTACGTTGTCCGGTCATCTGCATGGCGGGATCATAAGGCTGCCCGGGCTGGGCGGAGTGATCACGCCACAGGCTCGGCTGTTTCCAAAGTACAGCAGGGGGCTTTACTCGCTAAATGGGAAATATCTGGTGGTCAGCGCCGGACTGGGGGAGCACACCGTACCGGTGCGAATCAACAATCCGCACCAGCTGATTTCCATTACAGTAAGAGGAATGGCATAGACTATGGCACTTTCAGTCAAGATCGAGAGCTTTGAGGGTCCGCTGGATCTGCTGCTCCATCTGATCGACATTAACAAATTTAATATCTTTGATATCCCGATCGTGGAGATCACGGCGCAGTACATGGAATATCTGCAGGCCATGGAGACCGAGGATCTGAATGTCATGAGCGAGTTCCTCGTTATGGCAGCGACGCTTCTCGAGATTAAGGCGAAGATGCTGCTTCCCGCCGAGAAAGACGAGGAGGGCGAGGAAATCGACCCGCGCGAGGAACTGGTCCGCAGGCTGCTCGAGTATAAAATGTATAAATACATGGCAGCGGAACTTCGGGACAGGCTGTCGGTATCCGGGAAGGCACTTTATAAGGAACCGACGATTCCCAGAGAGGTGGCGGAGTATGAGGCGCCGGTGAATATGGAGGAGCTGATCGGAGATACGACGCTTCAGAGCCTGAACGCCATTTTTCAGCAGCTGATGCGCCGCCAGAAGGACAAGCTTGATCCGATTCGCAGCCAGTTCGGGCAGATTGAGCAGGAGGAGGTCAGCCTTGACGAAAAGCTGTGCAGCGTACGGGAGTATGCCTCGAAGCATTCTTCGTTTTCTTTCACGGCGCTGCTGGAGAAGCAGAAAAGCAGAAATCAGATGATCGTCACATTTCTGGCGGTGCTCGAACTGATGAAGACCGGTGAGCTCTATGCCAGGCAGGAGAAGCTGTTCGGCGATATTATGCTGACGTCGCGGATATAACAGGAGGGGACGGATTTGGAGCTGGAAAAAACAGAAGGGCTGATTGAAGCAGTCCTGTTCGCGATGGGGGAAGCGGTCAGCGCGGAGAAGCTGGCAGTGGCCATCGGGCACGACGTGGCGACGACCAGAAAACTGGTGCGCCAGATGATGGATCGCTATAACAGCCGCACGGGCGGCATGGAGATTATCGAACTGGAGGATTCTTTCCAGCTCTGCACCAGGAAGGAGTACTACGACGCGCTGATTCGTGTCGCGAAGCAGCCGAAGAAATATACGCTGACGGATGTGCAGCTCGAGGTGCTCTCCATTGTGGCTTACCGACAGCCGGTGACACGTCAGGAGATCGAGAAGATTCGCGGCGTGAACTCTGATCACGCATTGAACCGTCTTGTGGAGTATGGACTCGTCGGCGAGACAGGCCGTCTGGACGCGCCGGGCAGACCGATCCTGTTTGGAACAACGGAAGAATTTCTGCGGAATTTTGGCGTACGCTCGGCAGAGGAACTGCCCTCCATTCAACCGGAACTGGTCGAGGAGATGAAGAACGAGGCGGAGGAAGAGGTGCAGCTCAAGCTGGATATATAGGTGTGCTTAAGGAAGCCACCGGCTGATAACCTGTTCCAGTCTCCAGCGAAGAGTAATCTCCGGGATATCTTCTTCCGCGACAATGGGGAAGAGATTGAGGACCTCCCCATTGACAGTATAGATCACGCTGCCGACGATCAACCATTTGTATAACTCAGACGTCACCGAATCATTAAAAAAAAAATCCATGGAAAAACAGTCTTCTTCGCTCAGCAACAGATGATTTTCTGCGATTCCGGCGTCAATGCAAACCTCTGCGTCCTGCCCGTTTTCTACCGGAAGAGGAGTCAGTGTTAAGGAATCTTCTCCGACGGTGACATCCTGAAATTCGCTCAGTCCATAGTTCATAAGCTTTGTCGTGTCAGACCATTTCCAGTTTTTATTATTGGGCCAGCCGCAGGCCAGCACGACGGCGATCAGCCGTTTGCCGTCGCGTTCCAGTGCGCCCACATAGCAGTAGCCGGCTCCGTTTGTGAAACCTGTCTTTCCGGTCAGAGCGCCGTCCATCATATTCAGGAAGGCGTTTTTATTGTTTACGGTAAAGCTTCTGACGCCTTCCAGATCCGTAAAGGACCAGGAAGATTCGCGTGTGATTGTCAGGAAGGTCTTATTTTTCATGCAGCAGCGCATAATCCGGGCAAGGTCTTCGGCGGTGGTTGAATGTATGCCGTTTTCGTCCTCCGCGTCGAGACCGTTTGGCGTGATAAAATACGTATCATAGCAGCCGAGATCGCGCGCCTTCTGGTTCATCATTGCCGCAAATCCTTCCACGCTGCCGCCGACGTGCTCTGCGATCGCGACTGCAGTGTCATTATGAGATTCGAGCATGAGAGAGTAGCAAAGGTCAAGCAGGCGATAGCGTTCGCCCTCCCGGATGCTGAGTTGTACGTCGGGCATGGAGGCGGCATAGGCGGAAACCTCGACAATCCCGTCGAGGTCTGCATTCTCAAGTGTGACCAGCAGCGTCATGATCTTCGTAGTACTCGCCATCGGCAGCTGCTCCTCTCCGTTTTTCTCAAAGAGGACACGCCCGGAATCCGCATCCATCAGCAGGGCGGCGCGGGCATAGAGATTTTCCGGCTCATTTCCGGCACGGACCGGGAGAGCACAGCCGGGCAGAAAGAAAATCAGGAAGAAAATCCCGGACTTCCGAAGGAAACGGCGTATGAAAAAAAACATGAGAGCTCCGAAGAACGGTCTTTTCTGAAAATATATGCAAAAAATCAATGACCTATCCCTGCCAGGTCAGTCACTTCCTGTAAAAATGTCTTGAAATTTTTCCTGTGACTTGTTACAACCCGAGTTTGCCACTTATAGAGACTGAAAAAGGAGCCTGAGACGGCTCCTTTT
>JAJPXQ010000125.1 GCA_021205385.1 Lachnospiraceae bacterium
TATCGCCGACCTTGACATGATCGCCCTTCTTCACCTTCCACTCGCTGATCACGCATTCTTCAACCGTGATTCCAGCTTTCGGCATCAATACACCTACTGCCATGTTTCTTACCTCCATCTTAATTATTTTATATAAAATTAAAGGATTACCTATAAAACATTAGTTCCGGCCGCTTCTGCCTTTTCCGCGAGCTCCGCCGGAAGCGCTCCGTCGCTGATGATATAATCTACTTCTTCAATGCTGCCAAAGGTATAGGGAAGAATCTTCCCACACTTGGAACTGTCCATCAGAATCACCGTTGTCCCGGCCTTCTGCACCAGCAGACGCTTGACCAGCATCTCATCTTCCTTGCCGCAGGTAAAATCGCCTTCCGGCGTGCAGCCGGAAACTCCCAGGAAAGCAACCGCGATGTTGATCTGCTCCAGCATCTGAATCGTGCTCTGCCCGGAAACCGCCAGATTCGAACGGTTCAGCATTCCGCCGCACATATGAACGGTCGGCAGCGAGAGCCGCCCGAGCTCCAGAGCTATATTGGGAGCTGTCGTGAAAATATTGAGATCCATGTCCGGAAGTACCTGCGCCAGAGCCAGGCAGGAAGTCCCCGCGTCAAGAAAAACAGCACTGCCCTGTCCGATCAGCGGAAGCGCTTTCTGCGCCATCTCTTTCTTTGCCTGCGTATTCGTGTTCATCCGCTTCTCAAACTTCACTTCTGTATGAAATGCGTTCGGATTCGCCGGCATCGCGCCGCCTCTCGTGCGGACAATGACGCCCTCTTCCTCGAGTTTCTCCAGATCACGATGAATCGTCATCGCGCTGAGATCAGGAAAAAGGGCGCTGATCTCTTTCACCGTCACCGCACCCTTTTCCTGAATATATTTTCCAATACTCTCTCTGCGAATCTGGTTCATCTCAGCACCCTTTAACAAAATTGTTATTTTTTGTTCGCTTCTTTTCAAATTCTAACATTTTATAACATCACTGTCAAGCGATATTTTTGCATTTTTTATAACATTTTCCGTTATTTAGCTATCACACTATCATACCCGCAAAATCCGACACTTCTCACCTCCAATCTGTAAATGCGGTCAGTCTCAATTTCATACCATGTATCATCATCTACTTCCTGAGTACTTAAAACATCATAGTATTGGTTTTTGTAAATCTCCACCAGCATGTTTGCTTCGTTATCTGGCTCCTCCATCAGATTGATGAAATCAGCAGTAATTTTTATCTGCTCTGCTGCTGGATTCCTCCTGTTTTCCAGTTCTGCCACCTGTCCTACGGAGCTAACCAGTACAACAAGACTACAAATGCCGATGACCGCAAGTGTAGTTGTTCCTCTCTTTTTTTCGTGCTGCCTAAAAGCGAATACGGACAGGAGGAGCAGCCACAGTACATTTGCAATATAAGGTACAATTATCCGGGTCATGTAAAATCCGTTCTGCGCCATATAGAGAATAGCTCCTGAAAGGACTATAAATCCGACCGCAAATCCAATTTCGGAAAGCTTTCGACTATATCCTTTGACCGCACAGTATATGAGCGTGATCAGGTCAATCAACAGGGCAATGCCTGTCACAATTGTGAAGGTGAAGGCAATATCATGATATCTTTCAAGTAACTGGACCGCACTAAAATTCCAGTGGCCATTGGTAAAGACATTGAACAGACTAATCACGTCCAGCAGTAGGGCGATAATTGTTACAACGATCGCCCCGATGATTCGTTTCGATCGCACTGCCTGTTTTTCGCGCTTCTGTTTGTCTGCAATCAGTTCATTCAGCTGGGTACTGTTGATTTTGCTCTCTGCCTGTTTCCTTCCAAGAACTTTTTCTACCGCGTGAATCAGATCCTGCGTGGCACCTACCTTGGCCAGATCCTGTCCCTGATATTTTGTCAGTTCACTCGGCAGTTCATAGGGGGACATATCCTGATAGACCGGAATGAGAGTCTTATCCTCCCCCTCTTCCATGAAGGACAGGAAGCGTTTCCACTCATTTTTCACCCAGACTGCCTCTGCATGTTCCGTAGAGGTTGTGACGAGCAACATCACCCGCGCACTGCGCAGTGCGGAATATATGTATGGTTCGTAGTCCTGTCCCAGCTTATCTTCCAGCGTGATTCTGGAGAAGAAAACACGAATGCCTTTTTGCGTCAACGCTTCATAAAGATCAAAGGCCAAAACACTGTCCTTTGTCCTTTCCCCGGTGTCGTCCTCCGATTCCTTATAACAGAGAAAAACGTCATAGGGTTCCTCCTTCGTGGAAATGGAAATGATTTTCTTCTGAATATGGTCGATGGCCTCAGCTTCGTCCTGATACAGCAGGCGGCTTTCCGCATCTGCATACTTCCTTGCCAGGTCATAGTTGACCGTGTTCAGAATGGACTGCACATGGGTACGGTGACAGGAGGGAATCCGCTTCCCGGTCTTTGGATCTTCTACATACTCCACACCGTATTCTGCGAGCAGCATCCCCCAGTAGCCTTCCGCTTCCTGTTCATCCTCGTCAACAATCGCTTTGTAGGGCTGTATTGGAACTTGTCGAACCTGCAGTGAGTCCAGTTGGAGCAGCCATTACAGGCACCTGGGGAACGGTCGCGCCTTGAGCAGCGGAAGGGGCTGTAATCAGGGCAGTCGGGTGTACAGCTGCGCCCGAAAGCACACTTACGGTAGTTATTGCATTCCAATGGCATGCTGCATTTATGGGTAAGGGAACGGTGCAGCTTGATTTCTTTACCCACAGTGGACTTGTCTTTGCCGATGGTCTGTGCAATGGCAGATTTAGTAGAGCCGTTGGTAATGCCAGTAAGGATGATCCGGCGCTCTTCCAAAGTCAAATGGGAAAAAGCGTTGTTATTTTTCATATGAGGCACCAGCCTTTCCGGCGGCTGTCACAGAGAATAGTGTAAGACTAATTTCCACATTTGGGGAAGTGGAAATGGGTGAAAGACTAAAATCCACTTCGCCCCTTCAAAGTGGAAGTAAACTTTTCACTTCAGCATGTCGAAAAAAAGAAAAGCGTGCGTTGACAGATATGCTTATCACCGTTAAAATAAAACAGACAGCAGTGATGAATCTGAAATTCATGCCCAGGCCGCAATCGGACGTTTCGCCGTATTTTTAAAGAATACGATCAATGTCTTCAAAAATAGTTCCCATAAACATAAACCACGAATTGAGATTTAACATGTGAATGGTCATCTGCAAGATTTGAGGGACAGGGAGTATAGTGTGAAAGAAAGTAGCGGATAGCCAAGAAATGGCATACTGAAATAAGCTGTCAGAAATGGCAACTTAAGAAAGCATAGTGTTTAGGAGCAGTTTTAAGAAGCCAAAGGTTCTGCTGAAGGCAATAATCCTTCTCGTTGTAGAAGCTTTTGGGCTTGCCTGATAGCTTTCTGTTTTTGCTTTTCAAGCAGCGTTTCAGGCATATCGATTTTGTAAAGATCGCAGGGATTCCATACTTCACCAGTAGACAGCATCCGGAAGACAGCAGTAAGGATCATCCGAGCGATCGCAATAATGGCTCTTTTCTTGCCACGACGTTTAACAAGTGATTCATATTTTTCTTGTAGTAAGGAGACTTGTTCGATGCCACGGCTGCATGGGCGCATTGCACCAATGCAGGTTTGAGGTAGACACCGGCACGTGTTATACGAACAGATTTCTTCTTGCCGGCGGATTCATTACTGCCGGGAGTTAAACCAGCCCAGCAGCACAGGCGTTTTGAGTTGCAGAACTGAGTCATATCAATACCAATTTCGGAGATGATAGTGATCGCACTATCACGTTTGACACCCGGAATGGTACAGAGTAACTGGACAGCATTTTCATAAGCAGGATCAGAAGAAATCAAAGTTTTTATCATAGAGTCTACATCATTGATTTCAGCTGTGATATAATCCATATGTGCGCGGACCAGGCGCATGCGATATTTTTGGGGATCAGTCATCTGGTATCCTTCGATGGATTCTATAACAGCGTCTTCTTTCGATTTGAGGGATCGGAGAAGTTTGGAAGCGATTTCTTCATGGTTAATAGAATTGCCGGATTGTTCAAGCAGGTAGTCAATGATGGATGTGGATGACTTCCCGAAGATATCGGATACAACAGAATCCAATGCGACATTACAGACCGTAAGCGCATTCTGGAACCGATTCTTTTCACTGGTACGGCAGGAAACAAGCTTGTAGCGATATCGAGTATACTCCCTTAAGATACGGATCGCTTTACAGGGAATGTAGCTGCCTTTCACCAATCCAAGGCGAAACAGGTCTCCAATCCATTTAGAATCCTTGGTGTCGTCTTTGTTGCCTTTCACGGCTTTTACCCATTTCGGGTTGGCAATGGTGACATTGATAGCATCTTCAAGCAGATTGAAAACAGGAATCCAGTATTTACCTGTGGATTCCATACAGACGTCATGGCAGTCATTGTCAAGAAGCCACTGCTTGAACTCAAGAATAGAATTGTTGAAAGTGGAGAAGCGCTTTTTCTGGTAAGAAGGTTCGATCCCGCCCGTAGTTGAGATGATTGTGGCGACGAGAAAAGATTTGTGAACATCGACGCCACAACAGGTTTGATAAGTAACTTTCATAGTCAGACTCCTTTCATAAAAGATAAGAAGCCATTGACTGAACTGCCACACAATTAAACCAAGGCGTTTAAACAATTCTTAGTGTACGGACTCAAAGTACCACTTATTTGTACCCTAAAGGGCATAAATGCTTGAAAAGGCAGAACTTACACTGATTAAAATGCTGTCTTAAAACGAGAAAGAATTTACAACTCCTCCTCCCGTGCTTTGTAGTATAGCTTCTTAGCGCCATTATTACGCAAAAGAGGAGAAAAGGGAAGTTCTTTCGTTGCTATTTGTGCCGCCAACTGAAAGGCGGCGGAATGGAGATTAAAATGGATATACATTTCGATATTATTAAAGATACCGAAAATAACCAGATAGTTGTAATCAATGATCTTTTGTTTAAAGGACGCCGTTCCGTAGACTGGGATGCAGTTGAGCTGTATTTGAAAGAATATATTGGCAAGTGTGCAGAGATTACCGAAACGGCTGATATAATATATATAGGTTCTGACTTTCCAGATGAGTTTACACATTCAAAAGATACCCGCACCTTAAAGGGCGCCAATCTCTATGCAAAGGCCAATTCCATCGGCATTATAAAAGAGCTTCTGGAGATTGCTACGAACAAAAGCTTTTCGGAAAATTATGAGAAGAAGCATTTGAATGATGCAAAATATGGTTGGTATCGTTACGATACACGTTTCGCTTTACCTGTGTACGATAATGCGGGCAAATTGGAGCGGTATAATGTCTTTACAGCGAGGGTTTTAGTCAGACACGATCAAGATGGGAAACTGTATCTGTACGATATTTTGAGGACAAAAAAAGAAACGAGCAGGCCGCTTGAGCAATAGCTGTACGGTCGTAAAACTCATTTCTTCCTGTTATAATAAACGAACTCAGCAGATCTGTCAAATACTTTTTTGAGATTTCAGCGGCTAAACGTATCGACACCACAATAAATCTTGTCGACAGTGGACTAAAAGGTATATAATAGCACACATGAAAAGGAAGGGGATTTCCCATGAAAATTTTATGTTTTGGAGATTCAAACACCTGGGGCTACAACCCCGAAGACGGCCATCGGCTCGCGAAACCCTGGACCGTTGTGCTGCAGGAGCTGCTGCCTGCCGATAAGATACTGACGGACGGGATGTGTGGCAGGACAGCTGAGGGTTCTCTGCAGACGATCTCCGGCTCAGACGGACAGAAGGCTTTTTTCCGGAGATATACGAACGACTCCTTCCGCGCGGACTGGCTCGTTCTCATGCTGGGGAGCAACGACATGACGAACTGCTTTACTGACCATGAGGTCAAAAACATCGCCCAGGCGCTGCGCCGTTATATCAGGGCATTCCGCGAAGTCCCCGCGCATGCAGGCGCCGGCATCCTCGTCATTGCGCCGCCGCCCATCGGAAGCGCCGTTCTGACGCATCCGATGTTCGGAGAATTCTTTGACGAGCATTCTATAGAGAAATCAAGGCAATTTGCAGCTGTCCTTGAAAAAATGGCCACAGAGGAGCAGGTTGCCTTCCTCGACGCAGGCAAGATTGTAACCCCGTCAAAGATCGACGGCCTGCACCTCACAGAGCCGGAGCACCGGAAGCTCGCCGAGGCTGTCTGCCATATTCTGAATCAGAACATCTGATAAATCGGCTCCAGTGCGTGATAGGCTGCGTCAAACGCGGCCTTTCTCTTCTCGTAGACCGCCTGATTAGCCTCGTTTGGCCGGTATTCCTTCTGGAAATGGAGAAACTCCGAAATCGCGCCAAAGTCAGGATAGACGCCTGCGCCAACTCCCGCGATCACAGCCGCTGCAATGGAGGTAGCCTCCTCCACATGGTCCGGCGTCCGCATCGTGCAGTTCAGCACATCCGAGAGAATCTGGCAGACAATATCGCCCTTCGCCCCTCCTCCGGTCAGGATCATGGAATCCGCCGTCAGGTATCTCCGATACGCTTTCAGAATCAGCTCCATATTATAAGCCACGCCTTCGATGACCGCGCGGACATAATCATTCCGGTCATGCTGCATCTTGATACCAAGGAAGGAACCGCTCGTGTGCTCATTCCAGCGCGGGCTGCGCTCTCCCAGCATATAAGGCAGGAAAACAAGACCGTTTGCTCCGGCCGGAGAAGCCTCAATCATATGATTCAGCTCTGTGTAGGGTCTGCCCGGCTCCAGCAGCTTCCGGATATAGGAGTAGGAGCTTCCGGCCGCCTGCATCGTGCCGCAGGGCGCATAGAAGCCGGGAATCACGCTTGCGAAGCAGAAGAAAATCCGCTCCTCATCCAGAAACTTTTTTGAAGTCGTGCCGCCAATCCAAGCGGAGGTGCCGAAGGTCAGATACAGTTTCTGATCCTCGATGCAGCCCGCGCCGACTGCCGCACAGGGGCCGTCGCCGCCGCCGCAGATTACCGGAGTTCCCTCTTTCAGACCGGTAAGAGCAGCGGCTTCTTTCGTCACGTAGCCCGCAACATCGGTGGAACGACGAAGCTCTGGGAAAATCTCCCGCGAGATACCTGCCGCCGAGAGAATCTCATCCGACCAGTCCATCGTATCCAGATCAAGCGCATTTGTCCCGGAGGCGTCAGAATAATCCGTGACAAAATTTCCGGTCAGCTTCATCAGAATATAATCCTTCGCAACCAGCGTTTTATATGCCTTTCCATAGACCTCCGGTTCGTTCTCTTTCAGCCACATCAGCTTCTCCAGCGTGTAACCCGGGCTGAGCCGCTGACCGGTAATCTCATACATGCGATCAAAGCCCACCTCCCGATCGAGGAAATCGACCTGCTTTCCGGAGCGCTGGTCCGCCCAGATGATCGCGGGGCGAAGCGGCGCTCCATCCTTGTCTACTAAAAGGCAGCCCTGCATCTGTCCGGAAAAGGATACTGCGAGCACGTCGCGCTCTCCTTCCGGAAGATACTCCAGCACCTTTTTTGTGGAACCACAGACTGCTTTCCACCAGTCATCCGGGTTCTGCTCCGCGGAATTTTCCCCGAAGAAATGAACATCATAAGGCCAGGTACAGCTCGTGACCAGCTCACCCGCCGTCGTAAAAAGCGTAGCCTTATTTCCGGATGTGCCAAGATCATGCGCGATCAGATACTGCGCCATCATTCTTCCTCCTGTCTACTCATAAATCTGAATGTCAAAAGACTGTGCCACACAGGTTCTCGCCTGCTTAAGATCCGTAAACTCCCCTTTCCGGATCATCTGCGCCAGAATGTTCCCGATCGCGGTAGCCTCACCGGGTCCTGCATAGACCGGAATCCCTGTAAATTTCGCTGTCAGCTCATTCAGATAGCCAGCATTGGAACCGCCGCCGATGATGTGAATACGGTCGTATGTTTTTCCGGTCAGCTTTTCAATCTCCTGCAGTTTCTCCGCGTAGCACTTTGCAAGGCTGTTGTAGACGACCGCCGCAAGCTCGCCGAGCGTCTCCGGTACGACCTGTCCGCTCTTCAGGCAATAATCTTTGATCGCCTCCACCATGCTGTCCGGCGAAAGGAAACTGTCGTCCTGGCACTCCACCGTCGTCTGAATCGTCTCCTTCGCGGCCAGAGCACAGAGTTCTCCATATGACATCTCCGGCGCCAGCTCCCCGCGCACCGACTGGATCATCCACAAACCCATAATATTGGTAAGGTAAGTGATCCGCCCGTTATAGCCGCCCTCGTTGGTAAAGTTCGCCGCCATACTCGCTTTCGAGCAGTCCGGCTGGGCCCGCTCGACGCCCATCAGGGACCAGGTGCCGGAGCTGATATAGCAGACATCCGCCTCGTTCGTCGGAATTGCCATAACTGCGGAGGCCGTGTCATGCGTCGGCGGCACAATTACCTCGCAGCTGTAGCCGACCAGCTTCTGTACTTCTTCTGTCAACGTGCCGACCACACTGCCCGGCATATGAATCTTCTGGAACATCTTTTTGTTATAGCCCAGGCGCTCGATCAGCTCATAATCCCAGTCGCGCGCATTCGGATCAAGAAGCTGACTCGAAGTCGCTTCCGAATATTCCTGCACCTTATTTCCGCTGAGACGGAAATGGAAATAATCCGGCATCATCAGCATCGCCGCGGCGCACTCCATCAGTTCCGGAGTCTGTTTCTTCACTGCCATCAGCTGGTAAATCGTATTATAGATCGCCTTCTGAATGCCTGTGCGTCCGTAGAGTTCCTCCTCGCTGATAATCTTATAGACTTCCTCATCCATCCCGTCAGTCCGGTGATCCCGATAACCTACCGTCTTTCCAAGAATCTGATCCTTCTCATCCAGAAGCACAAAGTCAACGCCCCAGGTGTCAACGCCGACGCTCTCCGGTATCTTTCCGATCTCCGCACATTTCTTCATTCCTGTGATGATCTCGCGGAACAGGCGCTCCACATCCCAGCACAGAGAACCATCTATTTTTTCCATGCCGTTCCAGAAGCGATACACTTCCTCCAGCACTATTTTTCCATTTTCAATACTCCCCAGAATGTGACGCCCGCTCGAAGCGCCGATATCGACTGCCAGAAAATATTTCTGCATCCGGTCTTCCCCCTTATTCTGTATTCAGCCATACATCCGCCGGACGTATGGCTGTCCCATATTATTCTGTTACAACGCCCTTCTGCAGCATGATATTTGCATAAAGTGCGGATTCACCCGTCGCAATAATCGCATAAACAGTCTTCGCCTCATCATAGAAGGCAAAGCGCTCAATGTTGCCGAAGGCTGCCGCCCCGCGGCTGTCGTATTTACTGACGATTTCCTTGTAGGTATCCCAGATCGGCGTCTCCACCTTATCTCCCGGCATAACTTCCATCAGATTCACCGGATGCTCTACATAAGTATCCAGCGGGAAAAGCTGAAGAATCGCGTCCAGAAGCTCCGGCACTCCGTGTCCGTCGCAGCGAATCACGATCGCATCCTTACCCATGGACTCCGCCGGAAAATTGCCGTCGGAGATCACCAGCCTGTCTCCATGCCCCATTTCATCCAGAACCATCAGAAGCTCCGGCGATAAGATTTTCGGAATTCCTTTTAACATTGCATTCACCTCGTTATTCAGGAAACGGGACACACCACAAGGCATGTCCCGTTTGATTTTTTGTCTTTTCGGACTTCAGAACAGATATCGATTAGTCGTACAGGTTCTGTGCGATCTCCTCGTCATCCATGTTGTCAGCCGTGTACCACTGGCAGCCCGTATCGACGTCTTCGACTTCCTCGCCGTTCGCCGCAGCAACCAGGAGCTCTACCAGGGTCTCGCCCATCGCAACCGGTGCCTGCGTGATAGCGCCAAGGAAGGTGCCGTCCGCAACAGCCGCTTTGATGGAAGCGCCGGAGTCAAAGCCAGCCGCGATAATCTGATCATCGCCGGTTCCCAGAACACCGAGGTTCTCGTTCGCGGTGATCATCGCGTTCGCGCTGTGCTCGTTGGAGCCGTAGATCGCGATCGTGTCTTCCTTGTTCATCAGCGTGGTCGCATCGGTAGCGGAAAGCTCAGAGGTGACGCTCGCCGGCACCAGTACCTCGATGATCACGTCTGCGCTGTCATCAGCTTCCAGAGCGGAATCAGAGATGTACTTCTCGTTGGAGTTGCTCGCCATGCCGACTGTCTTTCCATCTGCTTCCGCAAGCTCGCCCATCTTGTCGATGAAGCCAAGGCCACGGTTGATAACAGACTCAGATGTCGCATCCTGCGCTACAACGCCGATACGAACGCTGCCGTCAGCACTTGCAATTCTGTCCGCGATCGCCTCGTAAACCTTCTCAGCAGCAAGCTCGCCGGCCGCATAGTTGTCGGTCGCGCAGGTCGCATACACGGATCCTTCCGGAGCATCCGGAACACCAGAGTCAAAGCCGATGACCGGGATGCCGGCCTCTTTCGCCTGCTCAAGCAGATCAGAAACAGCGGAGGTATCCAGAGCCGCAAGGCCGATCGCACTCGGATTCGCATCCAGAGCTGCCTGAAGCTCCGTCACCTGCACCTGGATATCAGACTCGCTGTCCGGGCCGACAAAGTTCACGGTCACGCCAAGCTCTTCCGCCTTGTTGTTCACGCCCTGCAGCACTGCCTGCCAATACTGATGCTGCAGACCCTTCGATACGATCTCAAGGGTGATGCTGCTGTTGTCAACCGCCTCAGCAGTCTCTTCCTCAGCCTCCTCGGTCTCTTCAGCTGCCTCTTCAGTCTCTTCCTCAGCTGCCTCGGTCTCCGTCTCCGTCGATGACGAAGAAGAGCTTCCGCAGCCGGACAGCAGAGTGGCTACCATAGCCGTGCTCAACAACGCTGCCAACAGTTTCTTTTTCATGTTTCTTTCCTCCTTTAAATTTTCCCATCCGGGATATTTTATGTAAACTTCCTTTCGGAAGTTGACACCAGTTATGCAAGTTTTTTATTCTTCAGCACATCGACATAAACTGCAACAATCAACACCAGACCGATGATGATCTGCTGGTAGTTCGCCTGAATTCCGATAAACGGAAGTCCCGTCTGCAGAACTGACATGATAAATACGCCGAGAATCGTACCGGCAATGCTGCCGGAACCGCCGCTCATCGACGTGCCGCCAATAATCGCGCCGCCGATCGCATTCAACTCGATTCCACCGCCGCCGCTCGGCGCCATGGACTGGAACGCAGAACTGTAGGCCAGGCCGGCCAGACCGGTCATCAGACCGCAGATGATGTAGGCCAGCATCTGATAATTCGCCACATTCACGCCGGATAGCCGTGCGGCCTCCTTATTGCTGCCAATCGCGATGATATAACGCCCAGCCTTTGTCTTATTCAGGAGCAGGCTGAGCAGGATCGCCAGCAGGATGACCCATACTAAGCCGAGCGGAAACTTGGTGTTTCCAATCGAAATCTTGAAGATCTTTCTCGTCCAGCCGTTCGCCACATTCGCCGCCGGCCAGGTCACGCTCGTGCTGTTCGTCACGATCGCTCCAAGTCCACGGACAATCATCATCGTACATAGCGTCGCCAGGAAGGGTGCATGCCCGCCTCTTGAGACGATCAGGCCATTTACCGTGCCCATGATCAGGCCGCAGCCCAGCGTCACAAGGATACCGACGATAACCGGCATACCCTTATGGGTGATCAGATAGCCTCCGATAATCGCGTAGCAGAACATACCGGTACCGATCGAGAGATCAACGCCTCCTGTAATCAGGCAGAACGTCACGCCCATCCCCAGGAAGGCCAGGTAATATGTATAGTCCAGAATACTCAGAACGGTCGAGTACTTCCGGAACGACGGGCTCATCGCGCAGAAGAATACAATCAGGAGAATCAGGACCAGCAGGACTACGATCTTCTGTACGCCGACCGCTCTCACAAGCGGATTGTTTGTAAATGCGTTTCCTTTTTTCTTGTCTGTCATGATTTCTTCCACCTCCTAATTCCTGAGCGTCGCCGCATGCATGATCTTTTCCTGTGTGGCTTCCTCGATACCCAGTTCCCCGGTCTTCTTTCCCTCACACATGACCACGATCCGGTCGCTCATTCTGAGGATCTCTGTCATCTCCGAAGAAATCATGATGATTGATTTACCCTCTGCCGCCAGTTTATTCATCAGCGTATAAATCTCACTCTTCGCGCCGACGTCAATACCGCGGGTCGGCTCGTCGAAAATCAGGATGTCACAGTTCCGCACCAGCCACTTCGCGATAACGACCTTCTGCTGGTTTCCTCCGGAAAGATTGACAACCAGCTGGTCGACGCCCGGCGTCTTGGTATTCAACGCGTCCACATACTCCTGCGCCGCCTCGTTCTCCTTCTTCTTATCAATGAAGATACCTTTCATGAAGCGTTCGAGTGAGGCCATCGTGGAATTCTCCGCGATCGTCTTGTCGACGACGATACCATAGCGCTTGCGGTCCTCCGAGAGATAACCGATGCCGTTTCTGACAGCATCCTGCGGCGTCTTGATCTCTACCTTCTTGCCATTGATATAGACATCACCGCTGTCCTTCGGATCCGCGCCAAACAGCGCTCTCGCCGTCTCGGTACGCCCGGCTCCCATCAGTCCTGAGAAACCGAGGATCTCTCCTTTTCTCAACTCGAAACTGACATCCTGCACCATGCGTCCCGCGTTCAGATGTTCCACCTTCAGCACGACCGGTGCATCCGGAGCGACAGCGCTCTGGGTCTTCGGCTCCTCATAGATGACACGACCAACCATCATATTAATGATGTCGTCCTTCGTGCAGTCCTTCGTGATCAGCGTACCGACATAGCCGCCGTCTCGCATGACCGTTACACGATCCGTGATCACCTTGATCTCATCCATACGGTGAGAGATGTAGACGATGCCAAGCTGCCTATCCCGCAGATCGCGGATGATCTTGAACAGTTCTTCGATCTCCGCTTCCGTCAGCGCCGCCGACGGCTCGTCAAAGATAATGACCTTCGCGTCATGGGAAATCGCCTTTGCGATCTCGCACATCTGCTGTTTTCCGACCGTCAGACGGCTCATCGTCTCCGTCGGGTCGATATCAATACCGAGGCGATCGAACAGCTTCTTCGCCTCCTCATTCATCTTCTTGTCATCGATGAGCTTTCCCTTCATGATCTCACGCCCGATGAAGATATTCTGCGCCACCGTCAGATGACCCATCATATTCAGCTCCTGATGCACGATCACGATACCGGCGTCCTGCGCCTCACGCGGATTTGAGAACTCGACTTCCTTTCCTTCGTAGGTAATCGTTCCCTCGTCCTTTTTATAGATACCGGTCAGGACCTTCATAAGTGTTGACTTTCCGGCTCCGTTTTCACCCATCAGCGCGTGCACCTCGCCCTTACGGACTTCCAGATCTACATGATCCAGCGCATGCACGCCGGGGAATGATTTATCGATGCCTTTCATGGTTAAAATTACGTCACCCATATCTGCTCTCCTTCCCCTTTCTGATTAATTACTTCTGCGACGGCTGCGCAGATCCGCGTACACAACCACCAGAACGATCAGTCCGGTGATCACATACTGGTACTGGCTCTGATAACCCATCGCGAGGATACCCACCTGCAGAAGCGAGATGATTACAACACCGATCAGCGTGCCGCCGATGGAAGCAACGCCGCCCGCCATCGAGGTGCCGCCCATAACGCAGCCGGCAATCGCGTCGTTATTGAAGGTGTCGCCGCCGCCCGGCAGAACCGTCGTATAAACCGTAACATAGAAGATCGCTGCAACTCCGGCCAGTGCGCCGCAGATAATATAAGCCAGCATCTCCCACTTCTTTGTATCAACACCGGAAAGCCTGACCGCCTCACGGTTGCTTCCGATGCAGAGTATGTAGCGTCCGATCCTTGTCTGGTTCAGCACGACCGCACAGATCGCGGCTCCCACAAAGAGAATGATGATACCCGTCGGAATCTCAACGCCACCTACCGTCCATTTCACCAGATTCTGGTACCAGCCGCCCGGCCAGCTGACGGACTGTGTCTTCGTGAATACACTGCCGACGCCCTTCGCGATCATCATGCTCGCCATCGAGGTGATGAAGGACGGCAGGCCGCCGTACGCCACGAGAATACCATTGATACATCCGAAAATGATACCCACCAGAATGCTGATCAGCAGACAGGCTCCGATCGGCAGTCCGTTCTTCGTGAGAAGCTGTCCCGAAATCAGCGCCGCACAGTACATAACCGGACCGATCGAGAAGTCGATCCCGCCGGTCGCGATCACGAAGGTGACGCCCAGAGACAAAAATCCCAGGAAATAAGCATAATTGAAAATGCTCACAATGCGGGAATAACTCAGGAATGTCGTGCCTGGTTTCATAATCGGGGTAAGAATGGCAAATAAAATAAACAGCAGTACCAGCACACAGAGCAGTACCACGCTGTTAAATCCAATCTTTTTAACGATTGCATTGTTTCTGATCTTATCCACTTGTTTTCCTCCTGATTTCCTTGCATGGCCACATATAAGACCCTGTTTCCCGTTCCCGCCCCGTGTGCCACCGGCCAGTCTCTTTTAAGTTCCGGCCAATGATACACGGTAACTGATCCCCCAACCCGGAAACGGCGAAATGCACATACAGCGGAGGCCATCAACCGGGAAACGTGAACAGGTATATTATACATGCTTAACGCTTCCCTGTCAATGAACCCCCGCGGCATGCGCAGGAAACTAACATTTATTTGATTGTCTTATACATCGGTCCATATGCGCTGCATGCCCGGAAATCCTGGCCTTCCTTGTCCATACCGAACGCGTTCCATGCGGACGGACGGAAGATCTTCTCCTCCGGTACATTGTGCATGCTGACCGGAATACGAAGGATCGAGGCCAGCGTGATAATATCCGCGCCAATATGTCCGTAGCTGATCGCGCCGTGGTTCGCGCCCCAGTTGTTCATCACATCGTATGCGCTCTTGAAGGCGCCTTCTCCGGTGCATCTCGGTGTGAACCAGGTGCAGGGCCAGGTCGGATTCGTGCGCTCCATCAGCTTATCCGATACCTCATCCGGCAGCTTCACAGTCCAGCCCTCTGCGATCTGCAGAACCGGTCCTAAATTCTTCACAAGATTCAGACGAATCATCGTCACCGGCATCTCAGCTCTCGTCGTGAAGTGAGAGGAATATCCGCCGCCGCGGAAATTGTCAAAGCCGGCCTCGCACCATACGGTCGCGTCGGTCATCTTCTTGATATCCTCCTCGGTCACATCCCACCACTGCTTCATAACCGCGTTGCCGTCCGCATCCCGGCACTCACCGCAGGCGTCCAGGCAGGCCGCGCCGGAATTCAGAAGATGGATAATGCCGCCGTTCTCCTTTGCCACACCCTCAAGGTCGTAGCCGGTCACGCGCTTCGTGGCCTCCGGCGACCAGTAGGTACGCACGTCCGCAAAAATCTGTGCACGTCCGGTCAGCAGCTTCATGAACAGCATGCCAATGCCGTTCAGCACATCGTTCTCTGTCGCGAGGATCATCGGTTCCTTCTTGCCCTCGAAATCGAAGGTGGAATTCAGTACCGCCTCCGGATAGTCGCAGTTCGGCCAGTGATCGGTCCACTGACGCTGTCCCTGGAAACCGGCAGCGATCGCATTGTGTCCGGCCATCTCCTCCTCAAACTGCACCGGAAGTTCCGGATTGCCCAGCATCAGGTCTTTGATGATGCAGTACATCTTGATCGTGAACTCCCACTGCTTATCCTTCTGCTCTCGGTTAAACTTCACGAAGTCCGGATTGTCATCGCGGCCTTCCTTGCAGTGCTCCTTCGTCCAGGCGAGTGCTCTCTCGTACTCCGCCTTATTGTAAATGCCTTCCTCCATGCGGCGCAGAATCTCGACTTCGTCCACGGACTCTACATGCATGCCAAGATATTCCTCGATGAAGTTAGAATCAATGATCGAACCGCCGATACCCATGCAGATGGAACCGATCTGCAGGTAAGACTTGCCTCTCATCGTAGCAGCAGCAACCGCCGCACGTCCAAAGCGAAGCAGCTTTTCCTTCACGTCCTCCGGGATCTCACTCACCTGATCGATGTCCTGTACCTCATGTCCATAAATACCGAATGCCGGAAGCCCCTTCTGTGCGTGCGTCGCCAGAACGCTCGCCAGATAGACCGCACCCGGACGCTCGGTGCCGTTGAAGCCCCATACGCCCTTGATCGTCATCGGATCGGCATCCATCGTCTCAGAGCCGTAGCACCAGCACGGCGTCACGGTCAGTGTGATGTCCACGCCCTCCTTGCGGAACTTCTCCGCGCAGGCTGCGCTCTCCGGATAACGTCCGATCGAGGTATCTGCGATCACAACCTTGACCGGTTCTCCATTCGAATAGCGAAGATTCTCCTCGTATAACTTCTTTGCCGCCTGTGCAATCTCCATCGTCTGGTCTTCCAGGCTCTCACGAAGCTTCATCGGTCCACGCCGTCCGTCAATCACAGGACGAATGCCAATCACGGGATAACCGCCGATCAGTCCTCTCTTTGCCATAATACTTCCTCCCTATTTAGTCAAGTGTTTTTTCCCTTAAAATCAAGGAAATTTTATTA
>JAJPXQ010000051.1 GCA_021205385.1 Lachnospiraceae bacterium
ACTAATAAAATTTCCTTGATTTTAAGGGAAAAAACACTTGACTAAATAGGGAGGTTTTAACCATGCCGCTTAGTTATCATGAGCAGATGGACGAAAAGAATTTGCGGAAACTGCGTGAACTGATGAAGGAACTGCCGACTTTCTCCAGAGAATTTTTTATTGCAATGGAAATTAAAAAGGCGACAAACACACGGCGCAATTACGCATATGATCTGAGCACCTTTTTTTATTTCCTGAAGACGGAAAATCCTTATTTCCGCGATAAGGATATCCGGACTCTTCCGGTCTCGGTTCTTGACGATATCCAGCCGATCGATATTGAGGAATATCTGTCATTTCTGACGTCTTATGAGAAGGATGGTCAGATCTATCGAAATCACGAGGAAGGCAAGGCACGTAAGCTGGCTACGCTGAACACATTCTTTGGTTATTATCACAAGAAAGGAATCATCGAGAAAAACGCGCCGTCTGTCGTGGATGTTCCGAGGGTTAAGGAAAAAAATATCATTCGTCTGGACGCAAATGAGGTTGCCCAGCTGATCGATAATATTGAATCCGGGGAAAAACTATCCAGGCAGCAAAAAGTCTGGCACCAGAAGAACAAAATCCGCGATCTTGCAATCGTTGTCACATTGCTGGGAACAGGCGTTCGAGTGACAGAACTGGTAGGACTGGATCTTACGGATCTGGATTTTGATAATGGCGCAATGCGTGTGATCCGCAAAGGCGGCAACGAGGATATTGTCTATTTTGGGGAGGAAACCGAGGAAGTACTGAGAAATTATCTTGATGAGCGGCTTACCATGGAGCCGGAAAAGGGACACGAAAATGCGCTGTTTATTTCACAGAACAACACACGGATCACGGTTCGTTCTGTTGAGCGTCTTGTCAAAAAATATGCTTCCACTGCAACCGCAAAGCGAATCACACCGCACAAACTGCGCAGTACTTACGGCACGGCGCTTTATCAGGAGACAGGCGATATCTACCTGGTTGCTGATGTGCTTGGTCATAAGAATGTCAATACGACGCGAAAGCATTATGCGGCGATGAAGGAGGAAAACAAACGCAGGGCTGCGAATATTGTGCAGTTGCGTGAGAAAAAGCCGGATGAACAGCAATGAATATACATAAATATATTATGTAAACTTTTCGGAATGATCCAATATAAATTCGTTTATTTTTCGCTCGCTGAGCGTGACCTGTGAAGCCCCCATGAACAATGTGCTGCAGGAAGCCGCCGCACAGGCGTAACGACAGGCATCTTCAAAGCGGTCGCCTGCCAGAATCCTTGTCAGGAAGACCGCGACCATGCAGTCTCCCGCACCTGTCGTATCAACAGGCTTCACAGGAACCGCCGGTATCCAGCCGGAAAAGGTATCATCCAGACAAAAACAGCCTTTCTCTCCGCATTTGATAATGACATGGCGGACGCCAAGATCATGATAAACCCTTGCCGCGGATTCTGCGTCGTTCGTGCCGGTCATAGGCAGAGCATCGTAGAGACTGGGAAGGAAATAGTCGATATAGGGAAGAAATGGACGGATTCCGGCAAGTCCCTGGCCGAGCTTGTCGGAGGCAAGATCCGCGAAAATCAAAATTCCGTTTTCGTTTGCCTTCATTAAATATTCTCTCAGGCCATTCTGTTCGAGCTGCGTCATGGAAAACAGACTTGCCAGAGAGATTGCCTGACAAGACACAGGAAATTCATCCGGCAAATCCGCTTTGCAGAGCGTACTGTGTGCGCCCTTTACAGAAAAGGTATGGCGCTCTCCCATCTCATTTACAAGGACAAGAGAAGCAGTGGTCTGAAAATCTGTCTTCCGACGCAGAAATCGAGTATCGACGCCACGGTTACGCAGAGCGTCCGCGAGCAGTTGACCGTTCTGATCATCCCCGACACAGCCGCAGAGAGCTACGTCGACACCGAACGCAGCCAGATGAACGCTCTGGTTCACCGCGTCGCCGCCCGGAAGGATGCGGATATCGGAAATTCTTTGTTTTTCTTTCCATGTTATGCCAGCTTCCACGGGATAAGCAGTGATGTCAATCACCGCAGAGCCAATACATAAAACACTCATAACTTATCCTTTCACGCGCCGCGCTGCTGACTCTCCTGCTCCATCTCGTTCTCCCGCCTGCTCTCCTCCTCCGCGGCCCGCGCGTTCATAATCAGCATCTGCAGACGGTTTTCAATATTCGCGAAGCTGACGTCCGGGTCATAGTCGAGCGGCAGGATCTGTACGTTCGGGTAGAGCTCCTTCAGCCTCTTCGCAATGCCGCGCCCGACGACATGGTTCGGCAGGCAGCCGAAGGGCTGCAGAATGATGAATGCCTTACAGCCATGCTTCGCGTGGTGCAGGATCTCGCCCGGGATCAGCACGCCCTCACCGGCGTCAAAGGTATGGTGGATGATCGGGTCGCTCTCCTTCACCAGATCCTGCATCCGGCAGGCCGGCTCGTAGAGCGGATGCTCCTTTGCGATGGAATCGGTTATATTGTGTGCCCAGTTGAACACAACATCAACTGTCTTAAACCAGACCTTTTTGTCGAGCGGACGGTCAAGATGATATTCCCGGATCTGTGCGCCCTGATAAAAATAGGTCTTGCGGATCACGTCGGTCATCTTTGCCTCGATGATTTCAAAGCCGTTTTTCTCGAGGTAATCCTCAATGTCATGGTTCGCGCCCGGATGGAAATTCAGCAGGTACTCTCCCACGATCAGCACGCGCGGCTTCGGATTGGAGCGGTCGTATTCCACACGCTTCATGATTTCGATCGCTTTTTTAAATCCTTTTCTCGTGCCGTGGACGCCGTGATACATGCCGTCCACCAGCGCATCCATTGCCTCTTCAAAGGCCTGATTCGCGCTGCCCGGCACGGTCTCATAAGGACGAATCTTGCGCAGCAGCTCCTCCAGAGCGTCAATCATCGGCATGGATTCAGCGAGCAGCACCGACGCACCGATGCTCATCTTATAGCCCGGATGCAGGTGATGGGAATCCGCGTCGTCATTTGTGACAATCGGGACATCGGCGTAGCCTGCGTCGTCGAGCGCCTTGCGAAGCAGCGCGCTGTAGTGTGTCAGACGACAGTCGCCGATGTACTTCGCCATCGCAACCGCGACGTCCTGTCCGTCGTATTTTCCGCTGCGCAATGCGGCCAGAATTTCACCGATAACGATCTGCGCCGGGAAACAGATATCGTTATGTACATATTTCTTACCAAGCCGGATTGCCTCCTCGCGTCCAACGTCGAGCGGCACGGTGCGCAGCCCCTGGCTCGCGAAGGCCGCCGACATCACCCGGCAGAATGCATGAGAAGTATTCGGCACAAGGATAATCTTCTCCTTCTTATCCGTCTTCGTAAACTTGGTTGGATAGGGATCGTGAAGCTCCTGCACGGCCAGATCCGGATGCTGCCGCCTGCTCATCTCCACCGTTTCGATGAAGGAACGCACACGGATGCGCAGCGGTCCCTGGATGTCGCTCTCGTCGAGCTTGAGGACAAGCGGCGTCTTGCCGGAGATTTCCTTCATCAGGCGAATAATCTCATCGGAGAGATAGGCGTCATGGCCGCAGCCGAAGCTCACGATCTGGACATATTCGAGATGTTCGCTTCTGGCCGCCAATATAGCCGAGGACAGCATTCTGGCGTGATAGTTATTGACGATATCGAGCCGGCTCATGCTCAGATCCACCTTCGTCACCTCGGGCAGCGAATCCGCGGTCAGCACCGGGATGCCCATGCTGGTGAACATCTTCGGCAGATCGTGATTGACGAGCTCGTCGTTCTGATAAGGGCGCGAGGCCAGCACGACCGCATAGCTCCCTTTCGCCGTCACTTCATCGAGGATCTTCTGTCCTTCCGCTTTCAGGCTGCTCTCAAAGCTCTCCTGCGCTGCGTCAGCGGCCTCCATGGCCTGCCTGGTCAGCTCCGGTGAAATGCCAAAAGTTTCCTCCATATAGGCGGTAAGCTGACGGTTGCGGTCCTTCTTCTTATACCAGTGGAACAGCGGCGCATCGTAGGGAATGTTCCAGCGCCGCTCCGGATTGTCGGAATTGCGCACGACGATCGGGTAGCCCTTGACGATCGCGCACATCGATTCGCTCGTGTCCGCCGTGTTTTCCGAGGTCACGGTCGTGATCGTCGGCATGAAAATGCGGTCGACGCCGTGCCTGGCCAGATTGCGGATATGACCGTGCACCAGCTTTGCGGGAAAACATACCGTATCAGAGGTTACAGCGGAAAGCCCGCTCTCATAGATCTTCCGCGTGCTTTTGTCGGAAATGCGCACCGAAAAGCCCAGCGCGCGGAAAAAGGTCGTCCAGAAGGGCATCGTCTCCCAGAAGGAAAGCACGCGCGGAATACCGATCGTGATATCCCTTTGCGGCGCAAGCTGCGGGTACGGATAATCCTGGAACAGCAGTTTTTCCCGCGTGTCGAAGAGATTCGGGACGGATTCCATGCCCTGATTCGTCTCCTTCAGCTTTTTGCGCACCGCTTCATCCTTCGGATCGCCGAGGATCTCGCCGCGCTCGCAGCGGTTGTTCGTGACCCAGGAATTGCCGTTGGAAAAACGGACAATCGCGCGCTTGCAGTGATTCGTGCAGAAGGGACAGGGCAGATTCGCCTCCCGCGTGTAGGAGAAATCGTCCATCGCGTCGAGGCCGATAAAGCTGCTTTTACTCTCCTGCCGCTGATGCTGCTCCTTCGTGAGCAGCGCTACGCCGATCGCGCCCATGATACCGGGATACGGCGCGCGGATCACTTCTTTGCCGAGATACTGTTCCAGCGCACAGAGCACCGCGTCGTTCTCGAAGGTGCCGCCCTGCACGACGATGCGATCGCCAAGAGAGTCCACATTGGAAATGCGGATGACCTTGGTAAAGACATTTTCAATGATGGAGCGGCAGAGTCCCGCCATGATATCCTCAGGGAGCCGCCCGTTGCGCTGCTCGGTGATAATACTGCTGTTCATGAAGACGGTGCAGCGGCTGCCGAGCGCGGCAGGATTTTTCGAGGAAAAGGCAGCTTCGGCGATCTCCTCCATCGGGATATGCAAAGACGAGGCAAAATTGCTCAGGAAGGAACCGCAGCCTGACGAGCAGGCTTCGTTGACCAGAATATTCGTGATAATGCCGTGGTCGAGCCAGATCGCTTTCATGTCCTGTCCGCCGATGTCGAGCAGGAAGGTCGCGTCCTCCACATATTTGCCCGCAGCGCGCGCGTGCGCGACCGTCTCCACGGCATGGCACTCTGTGTTGAAAGCTTTGGCAAAAAGCATTTCTCCGTAGCCGGTGCTTCCGGCCGCAATGATATTCAATGTCGCACCGGCCTTGCGGTAGCGATCCCGCATGGCGATCAGCGCCTGTTTCGCGACGGTCAGCGGATCGCCCTCATTGAGGGAATAGAAAGAATCGAGAATATTCTCCTCCTCGTCCATCAGCACAAATTTCGTCGTTGTGCTGCCGGAATCAATGCCAAGATAGGCATTGATCACTTCTCCCATCTCCGGCTTTTTCCACGAACAGGAACTGTGCGCATGGCGCTTTTCAAAGGCGCGCCGCTCCTCCTCTGAGGAGAAGAACGGCTTTGCGCCGCCGATGGAGCTTCCGGAGAGCGAAAGCTGCTCCTCGGACAGTTTTTTGATCAGATTCGTGGCGTCAAAGGTACGCGTGTCCTCCGCATACATCTGTTCCAGGGATAGTGCCGCTCCGTAGGCGACCATCAGCTCCGGATGTTCCGGCACGATAGCCTCCTCCTCCGAGAGCTCAAGGCGCTCAGAAAAGACCCGGATCAGGGTCGGATTGAAGGTCAGGGGGCCGCCCTCGAAGATCACCGGCTTCTCAATATCCAGTCCCTGGGCCAGTCCGCCGATTGTCTGTTTCGCGATCGCATGGAAAGCCGAAAGCGCCAGATCTTCCTTGGCGATGCCCTGGTTCAGCAATGGCTGAATATCGGTCTTCGCGTAGACGCCGCAGCGCCCGGAAATGTCGTAAACACAGGTGCCGCGCGCGGCCAGATCGTCAAATTCCTCCGCGGAGACTTTCAGAATCGAGGCAACCTCGTCGATGAAAGCTCCGGTGCCGCCCGCGCAGCTCCCGTTCATGCGCATGTCCGCCACATTCAGAATGCCGCTGTTTTCGTCTTCTTTGAAGAAAATCATCTTCGCGTCCTGTCCGCCGAGCTCGATCGCGGTGCGCACATGATAGTACTGCTCGCGCAATGCCAGCGAATTCGCGACGACTTCCTGGATAAAGGGGACGTCCAGCTGCTCCGCGATCAGCTTCGATCCGGAACCAGTCAGGCAGAGCCGGAGATTCACATCCGGAAACTCTTTCGCGAGCCGCCGCAGTGCGTCCGCCACGCTCTGTACCTGCGCCGCATTGTGCCGCCGATACTCTGAATATACGATTTTCCCATTCTCCGGATTCACCGCGACAATCTTCGTCGTGGTGGAACCTACGTCAACTCCAGCGAGCAGTGTCTGTTTTATGTATTTATCTTCCGTCAATTCTATGTACCTCTGTTAAACTGCCCATAAAAAGGACAGTCCTTTCCTGTCAAAGCCTGTCTTTTCTATTATAGTGAAATCATTTGGGATTGTCCATGAATGTAAGGAAATTTAACAGAAAATTAACGCGCCGTGGATATTTCGCTGTGGGTTCAGGTTCTTAAAAATGCTGTATTTTCAATCTTCTCTGGCTTTCTGTCTGCCGCGTGGACTTCCCCAGAATGCCAAAATGTCCGAAGTTTGTCCGACTTTGGCAAAATGTGCAGCAAAAAGGGAGGCAAAAAAGCGCCTCCTCTGTCTCTCAAAATGCACTCGCGATCTTCTCCATCTCTTCCGCCCTGGTTTCCGGCAGCACGTGACTATAAAGATCCATCGTCATTGAAAGGCTGCTGTGCCCCAGGATGGTTTTTAATACTTGCGGCTGCATCCCTGCTTCAATCGCCCTTGTGGCGAACGTGTGGCGGAATACGTGGCTTGTAATGTGTGGGAAGTCGTGGCCTGCAGCTGTGATTCTTTTCGTTATGCGGTCAATCTCGTTCTGCACTCGCTTCCGGCTCAAAGCCTCCCCTACCTCGTTGCAAAAAAGATATCTGTCTAAGGGTTCCACTTTAAAATTCCAGTATTTTCTTTGCGCTTCCAGTATTTCCAGAATGTCATCAGTCAATGGAATATCGCGCATTGATGTGCGTGTTTTCGGTGTATCCTCAATATAGCCCTGACCCTCTATATGTTTCAGTGTCCGGCGGATATGCAGCACGCCCTTTTTCTTGTCAATGTCTGAGCATTTCAAGCCTCGCGCCTCGCCGTTTCTCAGGCCAGTTCTAAGCATAAGTGCAAAAAGGTTATATAAATAGCTTTCCTGTGAATACTCCATGAAAAGCGCCTGTTGCTCCTTCGTCAAGGCAATGTGCGCATGATCCCCAGTCTGTCGCGGCACTTTTGCCAGCTTCACCGGATTCCGCTCGATCATTCCGTTTTTCATAGCCTGCTCCATGCATCCATTCAGAACCGCAGAACAAAGTTTAATACTCGAAACTGCATAGCCTTTTTCGATCATGTCATTATACAATTTCTGTATGTGATGCCCCCTGATGGAAGATAGAAGCATATCGCCAAGCGTCGGCTTGATCATACTGTCATAATCTTTTTGATAGCTGATAAGCGTCCCGATCTTGACGTTGTTCTTTTTGTACTCATTCAACCAGGTATCAAACCACTCGTCAAAAGTGACCTTGCTTGTTGTCACAAAAAGCCCGTGTTCAAGTCTGTATTTCAATTCTGTCATGGCCTTCTGCGTCTCTCCGATCGTTGCACCATGCACAACGTATTCTTTGTAATTGTAACAGAATCGCCCTTCAAAGCTGTTGCTTCTCTGCCGGATTCCTTTCGGCAGCTTGCGCCCTCTTTTGTCTGTCGCCATATAATCCCGCCTTTCTTCCTGACGGCAGGGAGCAGGATCGCTGCCTGCTCCCGCCTGGATCATCCCTGTGAACTGGCATGCACTTCCCGCGCCAGTATGAGCACGTCGCAGATCCGTGCATCTGCGCTCACTGTGTCAAGCGTCTTTGTAAGTTCCTCAGTAACTTCCTGCGCCAGGTAAAGCAGATTGGCCGCCTTGTCGGCCTCTTCCAGATCCTCCGGCTTGAAATCAATATCCTTCGCGATATTCTCCAGGGAATAAAGCAGGGCTTTCAGCCGGCCCGCTCCTTCCATCGCTTTTGCAACATTCTTGTTCATAAGGTCCTTCTTTCCTCCTTGCTTAACAGGGAGCAGGCGTGTTATAATCTGACTGCATCCCCTTCTTTTCGTGTTGTTGGGTTGCCTTGCCCCTGCCAGAGTTGCCGCTCTGACAAGGGCTTTTTGTTACGCCGTTACGGTGAAGCGGCGGCTCGTGCTGACTCTGCAAAACTTGTCGTACACGTCCGGCAGCGCGGCCTTCAATGCCTTTCCATCAAGTCGGCTGCTGACGATCTCTTTCCAACGGATTGTGAAATTCTTCGTTTTCAGCTCCTCCGCGCCTTTCGTCTCCATATCCGCTTTCAACTCCTCGCGGATCTTCTCCGCCTGTTCCTGCAGCTCTGTGATCTGTTCGCTCAGCTCGTTCAGCTTTGCGACTCTGTTCTCGATTGCCCTTTCTCCCATGTTGACCTCCTTCTTTGTGGGGAACAGCCCCGGCAGGCTTTTGATTTCACTAGGCGGCTTCTGCGGCCATTTCTATCAAGTATCATCCTGTCCGGTGTTACGTCCCGTCTGCGTCCGGTGTTCGCTGTTCTTGTTCCTCTTGATGATTATATTATAGCATGTGTGCCCACATATGTCTATTGACAAACCCCACAAATATATGGGCACACATGCGTTTAAATTTTGGCTATTATGTATATGGACACACGTATTGACTTATGCTAAACTATCATTATATGGTGGAGAAGGTAACCAACTTTATAGCCGCCCGATTCCTCCAAAATACAGAAGGAAGGTGTATTTATGCCAGAAGAAAAGAAAAGTACGTATAACGGACAGACAGAAGCAAGGCGCAGGGCAAGTGCAAAATATCTCAAAGAATCTGTTGAGGATATTCGTATCCGGGTTCCAAAAGGCCAGAAGTCTATCATAAAAACCCACGCCTCAAACATGAACGAAAGCCTGAATGCGTTTGTTGTTCGTGCCATTGATGAGGCCATGCAACGCGATTCCAACAAATGACCATATTGTGAGCAGGCGACCACTTTGAAGGATCAACCGCTGATTTCTTCGCCACGCCTGACGAAGATTAAAGCCCTTCATTGTCGCATAATGTTTAGCTCACCCCTTTACAGGGCCAGCCGTCACTATTGCAGTAGTGGCGGCTTTTTCTTTTATGCCTGGCCGGGAGCAGGACGCCCGCCCCATGTAAACGGAAAGCCCCGCACTTTCTACAGGCGCGGGGCTTCCAGAAAACAAGGAATTCTCACGAGAAAAAAAACAGAAATCTGCTTCCTCCTTTCTCTCTGGAAATTATACTTTGCCCCGGCTCGCGCTGTCAATGCCTCCCAAATCGCGCTAAACCGTCCAGAATCGTTTCTAAGCCTTTCCCCGCATAAATTACCGCCTGCTCACGTTTCTTCGCTCTCTGGCGCGCCCTGCGCAGTCATACCATCTGCTCCTCTTCAATCTCTGGCAGATATATGATAACATCATCTTCGTCGCCGTCTCTCTCTCCCTGTGCCAGGAATATCCCGGAAGCCCTCGCCAGCAACTCGCTTGCTTTCAACCTGGCGACCGTCTTCTCCTTTTCGTTGTTCATCACTTCCGACCAAAATATCTTAACGTCTGTAACCGTGGAAATCCGCGCATCTGCCGCTTCATCCTGCAGCTGCCTGATATAATCCGCAATGTCATCTTTTGTCAACAGACGCTGACCCATCTGCCGCGCGGTTCGCTCACTGTACCCGGCCCGCCGCGCCGCCTCCGCTGCGTTTGGACAGGCGGCGTATATTTCCGCAAATGCTTTTTGCCGCTCATTCATAGCTTACCCTCCAAATCACTTTCAAGAAATACGTTCACAAAATCCTTGTAAAAAGCGCCCACCATATGAAACGGGTTTTCTATTCCCTTGTATTCCTCCATGTATGAAAGCGCCTTTTGAAACGCTGCTAATCTTGAGCCTCCCTTTCTCTGCTTCACAAATTGATTTATACAGCCTATATCATACTGAAGCTTTAAAGCTCTTATATCTTCTTGCCTATCTGGCGCAATTTCCAGAAGCTGCTCCCGCATTATCGCGCTGCCCTGCAAATCCTCCTGCAGGCGCTCCGCATTTACATTGCTGTGTAACAGACTTGTGTGCCGATCCCGGTAATAGTAAACCGCCCCCGGCGCTGTTGCGGCCACGTTCGCTTTTGTCACCACTCCAATAACAACCGCCATATCTTCGCCAAGACTTAAATTTTCAGGATAGCGTGCACCCGCCCACAAAGACAGCCTGTATATTTTATTCCAGGATAGGCAATTGAAAGTATTTAAAAGAATCTGTTTCACCACTTCATCTTTCCCCCTTGCCACTATATCCCGAGCTCCAGAGAAGAAAAATATCTGCTCTCCAAACGCTTCATTTACAAAATTAGAAGATCTATATATGGGGCCGATCTCTCCGCTCTCTGTTATGTCAATAGTGGCACCTTCAACCACGTCCGCATCATACTTCTTTTGCGTTTCAAACAGGATTTCGTAAAAGTTACGACTCAATACATCATCCGGATCGACGAAGGTTAAAAACTCCCCTGTTGCTCTCTCGATTCCCCGATTGCGGGCAGATGAAACGCCGCTGTTTTCCTGATAGAAATATCGAAAACGTGGATCTTTCGCGCAGAATTCTCTGCAAATGTCTCCGCTGCTGTCTGTGCTCCCATCGTCTACCAACATACACTCCCAATCCCGAAAGCTCTGTCTTTTGATGCTGTCCAGGCATTCCCGAATAAATAGTGCGACATTATACACCGGGACAACAATGCTTAACTTTGGCATATCATCGCACCTCCCCTTCTGTGTCTATCTGATTGTCTGTAAGACAATCCTGCAGAATGTCCGCCGGACAATCTTCTTTCATAATCTCCGCCAGATTCTGCAGCGCCCTGCCGTGCAGTTTCATGACGCGGCGCATGTAACTATCCTCACGATCTACAAAATCCTTTTGTGATCCGAAAAGCATCATAGAAACGTCGGTCCACCGTTCGCCATCAATATATCTCATCAGAATGGTGGCTTTTTCATCGGCTTTCTGCAGGTGGTCAACATATTTTTCGATCTCGTGCCGCCGGTTCGTCTGTGCCTCGATCGTGTCTCTTATTTGGATTTCTATTTCTTCCTTCTGCGCCAGCAAAGCGCCGGTCCGATCCCGCGTCGGTGAACCGTGCGGCATTCCGTCCAGTTGTGGAGAAGAGACGCTTTGCAGCCGTGTTTCCAGGGCTTCGAAGCGTTCGATCTGAATGTCAATCGTTCTTTCTATACTCTGGTAACGCATAAGCCAGGCCTTGACCGTTTCCGCGCTGATTTCTCCCACTTCTCCAGGCATTGCTTTCTCCTTCCCCGTGTTGCGCTCTCAACTCCGGCGCGCGCCGTTGTAATCTTTTTTGATCTTTGCCCTTTCTGCTGCCGCCGCTTCCTTGTCCCTTTGCTTCATCCGCTGTATCATCGCCCGGCGTGCAGCCTGCGAAGAATCGTCGATAACCCCCGCTTTTTTACGTTTTAGCGGGATCGTGCCTTTTCCATCGGCTCGATATACTTTTTCAAGCCAGGCTGTGGGAATCGCCCGCGAATCTGCGCGGCGCTGATTTTGTACAAGTGTCATCTTTTCTCCTTCGCCTCCCGTGAATCCGTCATAATCGTTGATAACATCCGCCTCAAATTCCGCATTATAAACCGAAATTAAACTGTTCAAGTACTTTTCATACTTTTCGTCATGCTCATCCTGGAGAAGAACAGCGTGCGCCAGTTCATGCAACAGCAGAAGCACCACGTCATCATCTGACGCATTCCCCGCCGTGTAATCAAGGCCAATACAGGAACAACCATCCCATATACTACAAATGGCTCCGATCTGTGAAAAGTCGCCCCTGCTTTCGTCTGCGTTGAATATGAAAAAACCGGTAATTATAGGCTGGCCATCTCTAACGATAAGGTTGTAAAATGTGAACCACGCGCGGCGGATCAATCGCCAGATCCTTTTCATTTGATCCTGCTCCAATTCACACAAGCCGGCCAGCCCGCCGCGCTCCATCCGTTCCAGATCCTCCGCCGGTATCTGATTGATCTGTGGGGGAAACACCCACGTTCTTCTCTGTCCTGTCATATGCCTCCCAAATCGCGCAAAATCGGCTGATGTGCCTGCTCCCGCTCATGGGTATTTTATCGCCTGTGTGCCCTTTAGAGCGTTTTGTGGGAGCAGGACGCGGGGACAGCCCCATCACTTGCCGCTGTTTTTAACAACCATCAAATCAAATTTTTCCCTGTGGTGCTCAATAGTTCTCTGTAACAGTTGTGGATCTGCGCCTTGCGTAAGCTTGCCCGGCGCCATTGCTTCAAGCGCATCCTTCGCGGCTCTTAAAAGTTCGCGCAGCTTTTTCTCAGCCGTGCGCCAATCTGCAAGGGCTTGCGTGGCTTCGGCGTGCTTCTCGTTAAAGGCCGCCAGTTCGTCGGGCAGGACGGAAGGCCTGTATGCTTTCAGGCGCTCAAGCTGCAGGGCCGACATTTTCCGCGCCGTCGCTGTGCGGCTCGTATCCGCTGCCAGCCGCTCAAGCTCTGCGACCTCCGCCCGAGTTTTCTCTTTGTCTGTTTCAATGCGTCTCTCGATCTCGCTTTTGATCTCGTTCATCTCGTTTGCCGCTAACCGAGTAGCCAAAAAGCCGATTTTCGTATCTTCTGCAGCTTGTGAAAGCGCTTTCGCTGTGTCTACAAATGACATAATTTTTTTCTCCTCTCTCTGTTGATCCTGTCATCCTTTCAAAAGACATATATATCGCAGAAAATCTCCGATTTTCTGCTTGTGCCCCCTTTGGGGGCACGTCTGTGTTTTTGGGTTATGGGTTATGGGTTATGGGTTATGGGTTTTGGGTTATGGGTCAAACCCTATAGCCACCCTATAGGGGGCCTATAGCTACCCTATAAGCTTGGCTCCTTTCGTCTCTTTTGTTGAACTTCGTTCCATCCTTTCCGCCCTGCTTCGACCGCCCTTTTGTAATCTTCAAAACTCGCGTCAATATCTCGGCGTATTCTGGAAAATACAATTGATTCGTTCCGTTTCATGCCTTCCGGTTCTGTTTGATCTCTGAAATAATTACTCACTGCCTTTATAACGCGTCCAGCGCTCGCATCATCCAAAAGGCTGATTAAATCGCAACACTCTAGGAAAAACCGGAAGTATGCAGCACGACCAAGTTTAGCCATTCCCCCGCCCTCCGTTCTCAACCGCTGCAGCCGTCTCCAGAGTTTTCCGCGCCCTGCCTCGCATTGATCCCACAAATCGGCGGATCTCGGAAGCATGCTCCTCTCCATAAGACAGAAGGCTTGAAATCGGTCCGTCATATGCGTTATAATCTGGATCTAGGGAAACGTTCTCGCAAGTGCTTTCCTTTGCCGCCTGCTCCAGTGTTGCCGCACGGGAGCAGGCGTTTTTTACATCCGACATTTTCCATCACCTCTTTTACAATTATCCAATCGGTCAATTACTGGTCAAAAAAAATTCACTCGCTAATTGTGTCAATGTATCGATCGACCTTCGAGTAATTTACTCGAACAGTCCGGCCAATTCGTATAATTGCCTCCGCCTGCTCCGCAAGTTTTCGCATTGTTGCCCGTCCATAACCATAACGCACACACGCCGCGTCAATTGTTCCGGATTTAACATCATCCATTGTTGCGAGCATAGAATCGGCTTTCCGTTTTTGCATGTTTTTACTCCTTTCATGATGTTTCATTGTTATTTCTTATGTCTATTGACAACTTCATTTTACTAGGATAAAATGTCCCTGTAAGCCGCTTTAAAACATAAAATTTTATGCTTGGAGATTTCAGAAATGTTATACAAATGGCACATTATAGGAGAACGCATAAGGAATTGTAGAAAAGAAAAAGGATTGACCCAAGAAGGCCTTGCTGAAGAAATATCGAAAAAAATCAGGCGGCCATCAGATCGTCAATTAAAGCGGCAAACTGTGGCCGGATGGGAAAACGGAAAGCCAGTAGCCAAGTTGGAAGAATTAACAGCATTGTGTAATATCTTCAACTGTGAAATGGGCTACTTGTTATGTGAAGACGGATATACTCACAAAACGCGCTCGGCCATTGATATAGAGACAGAAACAGGGCTGTCAAGTCTCGCAGTTGATAATCTTGTAATCGCCGCCGGTCAATTAGAAAGCGTCCTTGACCCCTCTGATATTACATATGATATTGACGCATTTGACAAAGATTATATTGACCCTGAAAACAGAAATTATATAATCGGATCTTTGGCCAAAATACGCTTTTTGAACCTTTTACTTGAAAGTAATGAATTGTGGGAAGAAATTTCTGTTTGTGAATTTGATTACAAGAAACATTTAGACAGTTACAACCGGGTGCCGGGGTATGATGTTGAAGGACTCCCGCTTTCCCTTTTTGCTCAAGCCTCTATAGAGAAAGCCAAGATTTCCCTCGAAAATCTTTTCAAAAAGATAAATGGAGATACATTTGACCATTAAGACAGAAGCATCGGCAGCAGGCGCTAAGCCCTGTCGGTGCTTCAACTTTTGCTTTCCTTCGTGTCCGAAAAATGTCCGAAATTTGTCCGACTTTGCACAAAGAAAGACAAAACAAGATAAAAAGAAAAGCCTGAAAAACGTTGAGTTTTCAGAAAAAAATGAATCATGATAAAACAGGATAAAATAATAAAATTGTAACAGAAAATTAACGGAAAAGCCGGAGGTTAATCCTCCGGCCTGTCGACTTTCAGTGGCTGCTGATCTTCCGCCTTAAACACGTAACCGCAGGTGCAGGTGGCGTCCTCCACGATCCTGCCCGCGACGGTGAACACCTCAACCTCTTTTCCGCAGGTCGGGCATACACGCTCCTCCAGCACCGGTGTCTTGTACTTGCTCTCGCAACCGTCCATAACTGCCATCTCGTTTCCTCCTTTCACATGTCTGCTGTTTTCTAGTTCGTCATACATTCCTTTTGAAAACCTTATCGCTATTTCAGATTTCCGAAACTATTATCATTATAAACTGCTTCGCCGAAATTTACAATTATATTTGCCTGTTTTTACACGAATTTGAAAAATTTAAAATCACTGTTTCGCACGAAATTTCGATTTTGTATGTTTATACCAATACCATCCAAAATGGAGGTAACCAGGAAATTCCATGTTCTAACAGCCCACTATATTTCATAGCAGCGATGCAACAAACTTCTCTTTAAATTTTGTGAATCCCGTAACCATCAGTTCGTCCACACTCCTTCGAGTAATTCTTCCACCGCTTCTTCTATTCGTTCATCTTCATTTTCCAAAAAAGACAATGCAACAGATATCCTGTCTGCCATATTTTTGCTGGAAAACTGTTTTGGGTCATATTCCCACAATTCGACCCTGACCTGTTCATCCGGGTCAACCAGTTCATTCATCAGCAATTCTTTGTTAAATGCTTTTGCATAAATAGCATAGGTTGCTGTTCTGCCTGGATTTAGTATGGTCTCTTCTGCCAATACTGTCTCTCCGGCAATAACCATTTCATTGCTTACTTCATTTTTCTTCAGGTAACCAACCTTACGAACCGGAGAAGATAAGTAATCTTTTAACCTTTCGTAGAGTTCCGGACGGTCATGATCCGATTCAATAACCTTGTTTACTCCATCCTTTGTCACATGAAACAAACCAGTCGCTTCCAATTGCTTTACGGCCCGACTCATAGTCATTGCCGTAAAGGGAAGTAGTTTTGTCGCCTCGGAAACATATAATTTTTTCTTATTTTGATAGAGATAAAGCAGAACCAGTTGCTGTGTGGAAAACATAAATTTCTTTCGTTCTTTTTCTTCTCCAGTTTCATTTGCTAAGAATGTACCCATAAAAGGCAGGAATATCTGTCTGTCCGTGATGAAAGGGATATTGTTCTCTATCATCTTGTTTCTCCGGTAAGAAGAAATTGTCGGAAGCTTTAATACCACTGGTACATTATCAATCTCCTGAATTTTCTTAATTTCTTTCTTTAATGCGGGCAGCGTAACAAGTTCTTCCCTGGGGGTTAATACAATACATCTGCAGCCATTAAGTGTTGCCGCTGCAAAATCATAACTGCCGGCAATATATAAAGGTAATCCATTTTGTTTATTCCAATTCTCGGACTGCACTTGTATTCCAAAAATCTTCGTAAGTAAATCCACAGCAATTGTCC
>JAJPXQ010000151.1 GCA_021205385.1 Lachnospiraceae bacterium
GAGACGGACAAGGCTGAGTTCGAGTGTGAGTCCACGGCAGAGGGCGAGATCCTTGAGATCTTCTACGAGGATGGAGACGAGGTTCCGGTGCTCGTGAATGTCTGTGCGGTCGGTAAACCCGGCGATTGCATCGTGGGCCTCCGAGAGGGCGAGGAAGCCCCGGCTCCCGCAGCAGCAGCGGCAGCACCGGCGGCAGCAGCTCCCGCAGCGGCGCCGGCAGCAGGCGGAACCGCAAATGCGGATGCGAAGGTTTCTCCGAGAGCGAGAAAGACAGCGGCCGAGCTCGGCGTGGATGCGACGGCAGCGACAGGAAGCGGCCCTTACGGACGCATTGTGGAGAGCGATGTGAAGGCCTATGCGGCGAGTCTTCCGGCAGACGCTCCGGTGGAGCAGGTTTCTGCAGCGGCAGCATCTGCGGCGGCGGAAGCGGAGTATGTCGATGTGAAGTTCTCTGCTGTGAGAAAGGCGACCGCGAAGGCGATGACGAAGTCCCTGAGCACGATGGCGCAGCTCACGCACTGCCATTCCTTCGATGCAACCGCGATCCAGAAGCTGCGCAAGCAGATCAAGGCGAATGGAGAGGCGATGGGCCTGCCGAACATCACGCTGAACGATATCGTGATGTATGCAGTGTCCCGCGTGATCCTGAACCATTCCGATCTGAACGCAATCATGCCGGAGGACAATGTGCTGCGTAAGTACACGAATGTCCATCTTGGCATGGCGGTAGATACGCCGAAGGGCCTGATGGTGCCGACGATCTTCAATGCGAACAAGCTGAGCCTTGCCGAGATCAGCGTGGAGGCGAAGCGTCTTGCGAAGATCTGCCAGGACGGCCAGGCGACGCCGGATATGCTGGCAGGCGCGAGCTTTACGGTGTCGAATGTCGGTTCCCTTGGCGTCGAGATGTTCACCCCGGTTGTGAATCCGCCGCAGGTCGGTATCCTCGGCGTGTGCGGTATTACCACCCGTGTAAAGGAAGTGAACGGCGAGATTAAGACTTATCCGGCGATGAGCCTGTGTTTGTCCTATGACCACAGAGCGCTCGACGGAACGCCGGCTTCGAAGTTTATGAAGGAGCTTTGCAATGCGCTGGAGAACTTCGATCTGCTGATGATGAAGTAAAGGAGGAAACCGGATGACCAAAACAGATGTACTGGTACTGGGCGGTGGCCCGGGCGGTTATATGGCGGCCGAACGGGCTGCTCAGGGCGGAAAGAGCGTGACGCTGATCGAGAAGCGGGCGCTCGGAGGCACCTGCCTCAACGAGGGCTGCATTCCCTCCAAGGCGCTTTTGAATTCTGCAAAGCTCTATGAGCATGCGTTGCACGGCGATGCTTTCGGCGTGACCGCGGAGAATGTGAAGATCGACCATGCGAAGGTTGTGAAACGCAAAGGCAAGGTCGTGAAGGCTCTTGTCTCCGGCGTTGGTTCAACGATGCAGGCGAACGACGTGAATGTCGTGATGGCGAACGGCTACATAAAGGGGAAGACCGCGGACGGCTTTGTTGTCGAGGTGGACGGTGAGGAATATGCCGGAGAAAATCTGATCCTGGCCTGCGGCTCTGAGGTGACGACCTTCCCGCTTCCGGGACTTGAGGAAGGACTGAAATCCGGCTATGTCGTGACGAACCGCGAGATCCTGAGCATGGAGACGCTGCCAAAGAAGCTGATCGCGATCGGCGGCGGAGTCATTGGACTGGAGATGGCTTCGTACTTCGCGATGATCGGCGTACCGGTGACCATCATCGAGATGCTGGATAAGATTGCCGGCCCGACGGATCGTGAGATCTCTCAGATTCTGATGAAGAATTATAAGAAGAAGGGCATTGATTTCAAGCTTTCCTGCAAGGTGACCGCGATCGAGGCGGACGGCGTATGCTACGAGGAGAACGGCGAGAGCAAGAAGGAGACAGGCGATCTGGTGCTCTGGGCGACGGGCAGAAGAGCCTTCACAAAGGGCGTCGGTATCGAAAATCTGGGCCTTGAGATGAATCGCGGCGCAGTCGTGACGAACGAATTCATGCAGACGAGCGTGAAGGGCGTCTACGCGGTCGGCGATATCAACGGCAAGATCATGCTGGCGCATACGGCTTACCGCGAGGCGGAGGTTGCTGTCAACAATATTCTCGGCAAGAAGGATGTCATGCGTTATAACGCAATCCCGTCTGTCATCTACACGAACCCGGAGGTGGCGAGTGTCGGCGAGACCGAGGACAGCGCGAAGGCGAAAGGCATCGAGGTGAAGACCGCGAAAGTGTCCATGCGGATGTCAGGCCGTTATCTGGCCGAGGTCGAGAAGGGCGACGGTATCTGCAAGATCGTTGTCGACGCGAAGAACAATACCCTGATCGGCGTCCATATGATCGGCAGCTACACTTCGGAGATGATCTACGGCGCGGCGCTGATGCTCGAGTCACACATTTCGATCGACCACCTGAAGGAACTGGTATTCCCGCATCCGACGGTGAGCGAGGTTATCCGGGAAGCTCTGTTTGAGATCAAATAAATTAAAACAATAAAGTAAAAGGAGATGTATTAACATGCCAAAGTCACTGTATGTCGATCCCGACAAAATGCGTGCTCCTGGAAAAATTACATTCCAGGATATTCCGATCAACACCTATCAGAAGACTGTCAAGGAAGAAGTAGAGGAAGGCAACTTCACTAAGGAAGACCTGCTTCGCATCTACCGCGACATGACGATCTGCCGCGAGTTCGAGGACATGCTGAACCAGATCAAGACGCAGGCGAAGTATGCCGATGTTGAGACGACCTATCCGGGCCCGGCGCACCTTTCCTATGGACAGGAAGCCGCAGCTGTCGGCGAAGCCTATCTGCTGAACAAAGAGGACTTCACCTTCGGCAGCCACAGAAGCCACAGTGAGATCCTTGCAAAGTGCCTTTCCTGCATCCAGAAGCTGGATGACAAGGAACTGATGGAAGACATGGAGAATTTCTTTGATGGCAAGACGCTTGCGGCTGTCAAGAAGGTCAGCAAGGCAGACGGCGATGTGAAAGAGCTCGCGATTGAGTTCATCGTCTATGGCGCGCTGGCAGAGCTGTTCGCAAGAGAGAACGGCTTCCACAAAGGACTTGGCGGCTCCATGCACGCGTTCTTCCTGCCCTTCGGTGTATATCCGAACAATGCGCTTGTGGGCGGATCCGCGACGATCGCGACCGGCGCTGCGCTGTTCAAGAAGTGCAACGACAAGGGCGGCGTCGTTGTCGCAAACCTTGGCGATGGTTCCATGGGCCGCGGCCCCGTGTGGGAGGCGCTGTCCTTCGCAACGATGGATCAGTACAAGACCCTCTGGGAGGAGGGCCGCAAGGGCGGACTTCCGCTGATCTTCAATATCAACAATAACTCCTATGGTATGGGCGGCCAGACCTGTGGTGAGACGATGGGCTACGGCGAGCTTGCGCGTATGGGCGCCGGTGTGACCGAGAGCCAGCTGCATGCAGAGAGAGTCGACGGCTACAATCCGCTGGCTGTGATCGATGCGTATCGTCGGAAACTTCCGCTTGTAAAGAGCGGCGAGGGCCCGGTCTTCCTGGATGTCGTGACCTATCGTCTGCTCGGCCATTCGACCTCCGATCAGAACGCGTACCGCACGAAGGAGGAGATCGAGGCCTGGAGAGCGCAGGATCCGATCATCACCTTCCGCAAGGCAATCGTGGATGCCGGCATCGCGGAAGACAGCGAGTTCGAGGCGATCTGGGCGAAGACGAAAGAGAGAATGGCGCGTATCTGCCGCCTTGCCTCCGACAAGGAAGCTTCCCCGTATCTTGACTTTGACAAGGATCCGGATATCATCCGCAAGCTGATGTACAATAATGAGAAGCGTCGCAGCATGGATACGACGAGAGAGCCGTCCGTGACCGGTCCGAAGGAGAGCTGCAAGCGCTACATGGATATCCAGAAGAAGGTCCGCACGCATTATGACGCGGACGGCAAGGAAGTCAGCTCGATGAAGCGCTACAACATCCGTGACGCGATCTTTGAGCCGATGTTCAACAAATATTATGAGGATCCGACGCTCATCGCCTACGGCGAGGATGTGCGTGACTGGGGCGGCGCGTTTGCAGTCTATCGTGGATTTACGGATGTGATTCCGTACTCCAGGCTGTTCAACTCTCCGATTTCCGAGTCCGCGATTGTCGGTACCGGCGTCGGCTACACGATGTGCGGCGGCCGCGCAGTGGTAGAGCTGATGTACGGCGACTTCATTGGTTGCTGCGGAGACGAGATTTTCAACCAGATGGCGAAGTGGCAGGCCATGAGTGCTGGCATCCTGAAGATGCCGCTGATCCTGCGTGTGTCCGTCGGTTCCAAGTACGGCGCGCAGCACTCTCAGGACTGGACCTCGATGTGTGCGCATGTACCGGGTCTGAAAGTTGCCTTCCCGGCTACGCCTTACGAGGCGAAGGGCCTGATGCAGTCCGCGCTGAACGGCACCGATCCGGTTGTGTTCTTTGAGAGCCAGAGAATCTATGATATCGGCGAGAAGTTCCACGAGGGCGGCGTCCCGGCGGAAGAGTATGAGATTCCGTTCGGTGCGGTCGATGTGATTCAGACCGGTTCCGATATCACGATGCTGACGATCGGCGCGACCCTGTACCGTGCGGTGGATGCGGCGAAGGAGCTGGAGGAGAAGTACGGCCTGAGCGTGGAGCTCATCAACCTGCCGAGCCTGGTGCCGCTGGATTACGAGACGATCATCGAGTCCGTGAAGAAGACCGGAAAGGTTGTCATGGCTTCCGATGCCTGCGCGAGAGGAACCTTCCTCAACGACGTCGCGAAGAATATCACCGAGCTGGCATTCGATTACCTGGATGCTCCGCCTGTGGTCGTCGGCGCGATGAATGGTATCACCCCGCCCTTCGAGTATGATCATTACTTCTTCCCGCAGAAGGAGTGGATCCTTGACGCGATCAACGAGAAGATCATGCCGCTTCCGGGCTATGAGCCGGAGACGAACGTGAAGCCGGACGAGCAGATGAGAAGGCTGAAACTGGGAGTCTAAGAAAAAGAAACTATGAAACATGCGGGGCCGGAATGCTTTAGTTCCGGCCCCGTTTTACTTAAAACGAAGGGAAAAGACGAGATGGGAAACTGTTTTCTGGAAACGAGAACCTGGAACCCCTGGTGGAACCTTGCGGTGGAAAAATATCTTTCCGAGCAGATCGGAGAAGGCGATGTGTGGCTCTATCTCTGGCAGAACGACCACACGGTCGTGATCGGCCGCAATCAGAACGCGTTGCGGGAGTGTCGCGCGAAGCTGCTGGAGGAAGATGGCGGATACCTTGCAAGGCGCACGACCGGAGGCGGCGCCGTCTACCATGATCTCGGAAATCTCTGTTTTACCTTCCTTGCCTCCCCGGAAGTCTACGATCTTACGCGGCAGATGAGTGTGATCCAGCGCGCCTGTCGGAGTTTTGGTATCGAGACGCAGCTTTCCGGAAGAAATGATATGATCACGGAGGAGGGTTTTAAATTCTCCGGAAATGCCTTCTCGAAGACGCGGCAGTGCTGGATTCAGCATGGCACGCTGATGGTCGACGTCGACGTCACACAGCTCGGGAAATACCTGACGCCGTCTCAGGAAAAGCTGCAGTCCAAAGGTGTGAAATCCGTCCGCTCCCGTGTCTGCAATCTGAAGGAACTGAATGCGGATGTCACGACCGATGCGATGCGCGCGGCGCTGAAGGAGAGCTTCCGGGAAGTCTATGGTGATTTTACTGAGCTGAAAGCTGATTCATTTGATTGCCCTGCGGTGCAGAAGACCTATGAGCTTTATTCTTCCTGGGACTGGCGCTATGGGAAATCGCCCGTCTGTGAGACGAGTTATCAGAAGCGCTTTGACTGGGGCGAGATCGAGATCTCTCTGAAGCTTCAGAATCTGCGCATCAGCGAGGTCACGGTTTATTCTGATATGCTGGATGTGGAATTTCCGGAAATGCTCGGACAGCTTCTCATCGGAAAACGCTACGATCTGTCCGATGTGGACGTCGAAAAAGGGCTTCCCGGCTGCTCCGATGAGCAGCGGCGGAAAGCCCGTGAAATCGTGGACTGGCTGGTAGCCATGCAGGACTAAACCTTATTCTCCCGGAAGCGGGAAAGAAATTCCTTTGTTTCCTGCTTCTGCGGATTTCCGAAGATCTCCTGCGGCGTGCCCTGTTCGCAGATCACACCTCCGTTCATGTAGACGACCTGGCTGCTCACATCGCGCGCGAAAGCCATCTCGTGCGTGACGACCAGCATTGTCATTCCGTCCTGCGCGAGGGATTGCATGACGCTTAACACCTCGCCGACCATCTCCGGGTCGAGCGCGGAGGTCGGCTCGTCGAAGAGCAGCACCTCGGGTCCCATCGCCAGTGCGCGGGCAATTGCGACACGCTGCTTCTGGCCGCCGGAGATCTGGCGCGGTCTGGCGTTGATGTAGGGCGCCATGCCGACGCGGTCGAGATAGAACAGCGCGTTTTCGCGCGCCTCTTCCTTCTTCTTTTTCAGTACCTTCACCTGTCCCACGATGCAGTTTTCCAGAACCGTCATATTGTTGAAGAGATTGAAGGACTGGAAGACCATGCCCACGTGGGAGCGGTACTCCGAGGCGTTGACGCCGCGCCCGTTGACCGGGCGGTCATGGTAACGGATCTCACCACCGGTCGGCGTCTCCAGCAGGTTAATGCAGCGCAGCAGCGTGGATTTCCCGGAGCCGGAAGCGCCGATGATGGAGGTTACGTCCCCCTTCTCCACCGTAAAATCAATGTCCCGCAGCACAGTGTTGGAGCCGAAGGACTTTGACAGATGACTGACCTGTAATATCATTTCGCCCATCTTACTTCTCCTCCTTATACTCGCGGCTGCGCTCGTCAAAGGGCGTCCCTTTGTCCGGATGCTTGTAGGTGCCGGCCGGCATGGTCAGCATGTCTGCCTCCGCCAGCTCGTAGCTGCTGTCGCCGTCCAGCCGCTTCTCCACATAGCGGAGCAGGAAGGACGCGATCAGTGTCATCGTCAGGTATCCGGCCATCTCCACCGTCGCAGACGGAAAGTAGAGATAGGTCGCGCCGACTGCCGCCCGGTGAGCGGCGAAGAAATCCGGAAATCCAATAATGAACATGACCGAGGTGTCTTTCACATTAATGATAAAGTTGTTGCCGATCTGGGGCATGATATTGCGCAGCGCCTGCGGCAGGATGACGCTCGTCATCGTCTGCACATGATTCATACCGATGGCCTTCGCGCCCTCCGTCTGTCCCGGGTCAATGGAAATGATGCCGCCGCGCACCGACTCCGCCATGTAAGCGCCCGTATTGATGGACACGACGAAGATCGCCGCGGCCCAGACGCTTCCCCACTTCACCGCATTGTTGGAAAAATAGGGCAGTCCATAGTAGAGGAAGACTGCCTGCAGCACCATGGGAGTGCCGCGGAAGACCTCCACGTAGACGCGCACGACGACGCGAATCAGGCAGAGGAAAAAGCGTTTAACAGGCGGATCGCTCTTCTCATGTGGAATGGTGTTGAGCACACCGCAGACAAAGCCGATCAGACAGCCAATCACCGTGCCGATCAGCGCCAGAATCAAAGTGTTGCGGATACCGCTTAGGTATCCGCTGCTGTAGTTTGCCCAGAGCTTTCCGATATCCGCGGAAAGCTGTACAAGTTTGTTCATGGATGTACATCCCTTCTTAAATAGAGGTTACTCGCTCATCGGCTGGACCGCGATCGCCTCGTCCATCAGCTCGTTGAAATCGTCGACTGTCATCGTGGAAAGAACGCTGTCGATGGCCTCCTTCAGCACGGTGTTGCCCTTCATGAGGGAGATACCAATGTTGATCTCGCCCTCGTCGACGTCAAAGTCGTCGTCCGTGCCGCTGAAATCCAGAATCTTCATATCCGGATAGGCGGCTACCGCGCCCATGGCGGTCGGCATATCGGTGCAGATGAAATCGACCGTGTCGGTCTCCAGCGCCATCAGCATGGCAGGAGCGGTCTCGGAAGCGGTCTGGATCTCGGCGCCCTCGATCTGCGGCAGGCAGCTGTCATACCAGATCGTAGCGATCTGCGCGGTGCAGGTGCCGCCCGCGAGATCGGAGATGCCCTGCGCGTCCGCGAACTCGCTGTCAGCCTTCGTCACGCAGACGATGGAAGCGTAGAAATAGGGCCCCGCGAAATCGACCTGCTCCATACGCTCCTCCGTCATGGACTGGCCGGCAATGACCGCGTCGATCGTGCCGGTCTGTACCGCCGGTACGAGAGAATCCCAGTCAGACTGTACAACTTCGAGCTCCCAGCCGTTCGCCTCACAGATCAGCTTGCCAATCATGACGTCATAGCCGTTCGCGTACTGCCCGGGAACGTTCGAAATCTCCACCGCGCCGTTGGAATCGTCGCTCTGCGTCCAGTTGTAGGGAGCGTAGGCGCACTCCATCGCGATCGTCAGGACGCCGTCCTCCACGCCGGAAGCGACTTCCGAGGTCTCTGCCTCTTCGGCAGTTTCATCAGCCTCAGCTTCTTCCGTGTCTTCCGTGCTTTCCTCTGCACTCGTGGTCTCCGTGGCAGTGCTGCCGGAGCTTCCGCAGGCGGCAAGAGAGCAGGTCATGGCCATTGCCAGCAGGATTGCTACATACTTTTTCATAACAGGTTCCTCCTTAAAAATGGATTAGATAAGGTATAAAAGTCGATTGCTCCGCACTGCGTGCAGCTACGCATAAGTTCGGCTACGAAAATCAAAGATTTTCTGCCTCACTTATCCCGCAATCGCCGCCTGCATTCGCAATCCGCGCTATCGCGCTACTTGCTCATGTAGGCTAGTCCGTCCGATGTCTATGTGTCCTTGCATGCAAGCATGCAGTTCATATAGCCGCCGTCCGGAACTTTTATAACAAAAAGAACCGCTTTGTCAGGCGGTTCATCGAAAATACAGAAGTATATTCTCTCTGATAGCGCTCCACAAAGAAATCTGTGACAGTTCGGTCAGATCTTATCTGCCGTCCCAGCATCGGGGAATCAGGCATTTCCCGGACGCTTCGGCGGTCTCCCCTTTCCCGTCCCGCAGCTGCCTGGCCTTGCGGAAACGATACTTATGAACACCGCGCCTCTATCGAAAGCGATTCAATTTTGAAGGTATCTTACTACTTTGCTGGTGAGATGTCAACTGCATTTGTCAAATTTAGAATACTTTCGCTACAAAGATATCGCAAAATGCGGAAATTAAGGATAGTTTTTTGCGTAAATGAGAACCTTAAAAGAGATGTTAGATTCTGCTATATTTATGAGTGGACATTTATGCCAGGAGACCTTAAAATAATAAACTGATTGACAGTCTCATGGAACGACTTTTGGAGGTGTGACATCATGGTAGATGAGAGTATCATCGGGAAACTGCGCGGGCAGTCAGAAGACAGGACGCTGAGTGATCAGAGGCTGGCCGCGGTGAATGTGTTAGACGGAGGACAGACAGAGTCTCTGAACGGCGGACAGCACGCGCTTGTGTTTTTGTATGTATGCGACGGAGAGATGGTCGTAGAGGCAGGACACGAGGAAGTGAATGCCGTGGCGGGAGATATCCTGATTCTGAATCAATATATAGAATATTCCGTGGAGGAAGTCGGGGAACGCAGTGACGTGATCTGCCTCACTGCGCTGCCCGTATTTTTTGAGAAATCCTTTCAGATGCTTGACAGACAGAGCCGGATCACGGACTTTCTGGCCAATGCGCTCCTGCAGGGCGATCGTACGCCGGAGTATTTGTTGCTGCATCTGGGAGAGCGGCATCCACTCGAAAATCTGATAGAGAATCTCTGTGAATCGCTTCTGGACGACGGCGGGCGCAGTTCGGAGATCAGCCAGTACACGATGGGTTTGATTTTCCTGCACCTGAGCGATCATCTGAACCGCGTTGACCCGGATTCTGCACAGAGTTATAAAGCGCTTGTGATTCAGGAGACGCTGAAGTATATCGAGCAGAACTATAAGACCGCGAGACTGGGTTATCTGGCGGAGAAGTTCCATCAGACCCTTTCGGTTATCAGTAAGATGATCAAGGCAGGGACCGGTTCCACCTTCCAGGAACTGCTGATGACGAAGCGCTTCCAGAAGGCCTCGCAGCTTCTCGTGGAGACGAATCTTCCGGTTGAAGAGATCGCGCTGGAGATCGGTTATGAAAATCAGAGCTATTTCCACAGACAGTTCAAGCAGCGTTATAACATTACCCCGCGTCGCTATCGGCTGAAGCATCGTCGGATGACGGCAGCAGCAGGGAAATAAAGACATCAAAAATGCGGTTCCATCCGATGTGGAGCCGCATTTTTTCTCACTGTTGTTTAATTGTCGTCCGCAGCAGTCTTGCTGCTGGTGTAGACTGTGCGCTTGCGCGCCATCGCGTCGCTCTCCAGGTACTCGTCGTAGGTCGTGATCTTGTCGATGAAGGAGCCGTCCGGCAGGATCTCGATGATGCGATTGGCTGTCGTCTGCACGATCTGGTGGTCGCGGGACGAGAAGAGCAGCACGCCCGGGAACTTGATGAGGCCGTTGTTCAGCGCGGTGATCGCCTCCATGTCGAGGTGGTCGGTCGGCTCGTCGAGGATCAGCACGTTCGCGCCGGAGATCATCAGCTTGCTCAGCATACAGCGCACCTTTTCGCCGCCGGAGAGCACGCGCACCTTCTTCACGCCGTCCTCTCCGGCGAAAAGCATGCGTCCGAGGAAACCGCGGACGTAGGTGACATCCTTGATCTCCGAATACTGCGTCAGCCAGTCCACGATGGTGTCGTCGTTGTCGAACTCGTGCGAATTGTCCTTCGGGAAGTAAGACTGTGAGGTTGTGATGCCCCATTTATAGGTGCCCTCATCCGGCTCCATTTGCCCGGCGAGAATCTGAAAGAGCGTCGTCTTCGCGAATTCATTGCTGCCGACGAAGGCGATCTTGTCGTCGTGCCCCATGATGAAGGAGATGTTGTCCAGCACCTTCACGCCGTCGATGGTTTTGGAAATGCCCTCCACCGTCAGCACCTCGTTGCCGATCTCGCGGTTCGGACGAAAATCGATGTAGGGATACTTGCGGCTCGAAGGGCGGATCTCGTCGAGCTGGATCTTCTCGAGCGCCCGCTTGCGGGAGGTCGCCTGCTTCGACTTCGAGGCATTCGCGGAGAAGCGGGAGATGAACTCCTGCAGCTCCTTGATCTTTTCCTCCTTCTTCTTATTTGCTTCCTTCATCTGACGGATCAGCAGCTGGCTGGACTCATACCAGAAATCGTAGTTGCCGGCGTAGAGCTGGATCTTGCCGTAGTCGATGTCCGCGATGTGCGTACATACTTTATTTAAAAAGTAGCGGTCGTGGGAGACCACGATCACGGTGTTATTGAAATTGATCAGAAATTCCTCGAGCCAGGCGATTGCGTCGAGGTCGAGGTGGTTCGTCGGCTCGTCGAGCAGCAGGATGTCCGGATTGCCGAACAGAGCCTGCGCGAGCAGCACCTTGACCTTCTGCGCGCCGAGGAGATCTTTCATCAGAGAGTAGTGGAGCTCCGTCTCGATACCGAGGCCGTTCAGCAGCGTGGCGGCGTCGGACTCCGCCTCCCAGCCGTCCATGTCCGCAAATTCCGCCTCGAGCTCGCTCGCGCGGATGCCGTCCTCCTCGGAAAAATCCTCCTTCGCGTAGATCGCATCCTTCTCCTTCATGATCTCATAGAGCCGGGCATTTCCCATGATGACCGTGTCCAGCACCGTATATTCATCGTAGCGGAAGTGATCCTGCTTCAGGAAGGAAATGCGCTGGCCGGGTGTTACCGCGATCTCGCCCTTCGTGCTGTCCAGCTCGCCGGAGAGAATCTTCAGGAAGGTGGACTTGCCGGCGCCGTTCGCACCGATCAGGCCGTAGCAGTTCCCCTCGGTAAATTTGATATTCACATCCTCAAAGAGGGCTTTCTTGCCGATTCTAAGCGTTACATTGTTTGCAGATATCATAAAAAAACTCCTTTATTTTCAAGCATTTTTCAAGTTTTACAATCGCTTCTCAATTATAAGGGAATCATGGTATTTTTTCAAGAGAAATATGAATGTACACAAAATGATGGAAATTGTAAAAAATTGAGATTGACAACACACAGATAGTAAGCTAAAATAACACTGGTAGTCAAAAACAGATCTGAAATTCATTTGTCTTCGGACAATCGGGCGTTTCGCCGGATTTTCAGAAATTTACAAGAGAATAATGGAGGAACGCGGGTTGAAGGAACAGACGAAGCCTTACAGAGGCGCGGCTTACGACGATGTATTTCGCACGCTTCTGGTTGACTGCAGGCAGTTGATTATCCCGGTGGTCAATGAAGTTTTTCAGGAGAACTACAGCGGAGAGGAAGAGGTAGTATTTTCCCAGAACGAGCATTTCCTGAACCAACAGGATGGCAGACAGGAAAAGCGGATCACAGATACGAGCTTCACGATTGTGGGTGTGGAGCGAAGAAAGTACTTGATGGAGTGCCAGAGCAGGCCGGACAGCAGCATGCTGATTCGTATCTTTGAATACGTCACGCAGATCGCGTTGGACGAAGGGGAGCTTGATAAAGAAAGACTTAAGGTGACATTTCCCAGATCGGCAGTGATTTTCCTGCGAAGCAACCGGAACACGTCGGACAGGATGGAGATTCAGATCAGCACGCCCGGGCAGGAGACCCTGTACGAGGTGCGGGTCATGCGTCTGTCGGATTATACGCTGGAGATGATCTTCCAGAAGAATCTGTTGTTTCTGCTCCCGTTTTACATCTTCACGCATGAGAAGCATTTTGTGGAATATGAAAAGGATGCCGGGAAGATGGAGACACTGAGGGAAGAATACAAATACATTACACAGCGGCTGGACGAACTGGTGGAGCAAGGGAAAATCAATACCATCGTGTGCAGGACGCTTATGGAAATGAGTATCAAAGTTGTTGAAAACATTGCAATAAAGTATGAAAGAGTATGGAAAGGAGTAAAGGAAATCATGGGTGGAAAAATTCTGGAGTATGAGACGAAGACGATTTTGAGGGAAGGAAGGAGCCAGGGAGCTTGTCAGAATCTGATACATAACGTAGACAATGTTATGAAAAATCTGGGTTGGTCGCTGGATGAAGCCTGTCGTGTGGTTGGTTCATCCAGTGAAGAGTATCAGAGCGCAAAAGAGATTCTGGCACGGGAATAAATAACATATTGCGGAGGAGCCGGGCATTGCCTGCTCCTCCGTGTGGCTTTACTTGTATTTCCGAAAAAGAAATGCTATAGTTAAAAAAGTTCCGGGGCATGCAGCTGCGGATGAAAAAGAGGAGAACGCGCATGAGCAAGAAGAAACCGATCGTGGGTCTTACCCCGCTTTACGATGAGGAGAAGGACAGCTACTGGATGCTCCCGGGTTATATGCAGATGCTGGAGGAGCAGGGGGCGCTGACGCTTATGCTGCCGCTGACGGACGATGCGGCGGAGCTGGATGCGTTTCTGGAGTTCTGCGACGGCTTTCTTTTTACGGGTGGACATGACGTCTCTCCGGAGTATTATCACGAAGAACAGAAGCCGTACTGCGGCGCGACCTATCCTCTGCGGGATCGGATGGAGGACTATCTTCTGAAAAAATGTGCGGAGCTTGACAAGACGGTGCTTGGCATCTGCCGCGGTATTCAGTTCATGAACGTCTGCTTTGGCGGCACGCTCTATCAGGATCTGCCGCAAGAATTCGGCAGTGAAATCGAACATCACATGGCGCCGCCCTATAACCGGACGGTACATGCTATTGATATCAAAAAGGAGTCGCTGCTGTACGATATCCTCGGAGAGGAGCGCATCGGCGTCAACAGTTATCATCACCAGGCGATCCGGAAACTCGCGCCCGCGCTGGAGGAGATGGCGCGCTCCGGGGACGGCCTCATCGAAGCGATCTCCATGCCGGGGAAGACTTTTTTTGTCGGCGTGCAGTGGCACCCGGAGTTCTCTTATCAGGATGATTCCGCATGCCGAAAATTGATCGCAGCCTTCGTGGAAGCGATGCGGCGAAGGCAGAATCCGGGCAGACCGGAGGGGCTTTCCGGAAAATTGATGCTGAACCGCATGAACAGCGGCAACCATGCGAGGCTTTCAGAGTGGGGTCTGTCCCATCTCTCAATCGCATCGAAGTCTGCCATGCTGGAGATCGGCTGCGGGGGCGGCGCGAATGTCGCTCGCCTGCTTGCGCGCTGCCCGGACGGACAGGTGATAGGCGTCGACTATTCAGAAGTCAGCGTGGAGAAGAGCCGGGATTTCAATGAGGAGGCGGTGAAAGCCGGGCGCTGCCGGATCGAACGCGCCAATGTACAGGAGCTGTCCTTTGCGGATTGCAGTTTTGATCTCGCAACGGCCTTTGAGACGATCTACTTCTGGCCTGACCTCAAGGAGGCCTTCGCGCAGGTCTGCCGTGTGCTGAAAAAGGGCGGTCAGTTTTTTATCTGCAACGAGGTGGACGGGGAAGATCCCGCTGACTACGAGATGGAAAAGAAGGTTTCCGGACTTCGCATCTACCGGGAGCAGGAGATCAGAGAACTGCTGAAAAGCGCCGGATTTTCCGAAATTACAGTGTATCGGGACGGCGAAACGCGCTGGATCAGCTTTGTCGCGGTGAAATAAGAGAGATGGTGACAGCAAAGATGGAGAAAGAACCGCTTATCGTGCTGGCCGGGCCCACGGCGGTGGGGAAGACGGCGCTCTCGCTTTCGCTCGCAAAGGCGGTGGGAGGCGAGATCATATCGGCCGATTCGATGCAGGTCTATCGCCATATGGATATCGGCTCTGCGAAGATCACGCCTTCTGAGATGGACGGTGTGCCGCACTATCTGGTGGATGTGCTGGAGCCGACGGAGGAGTTCCATGTAGTCCGTTTCCAGCAGATGGCGAGGGAGGCCATGCAGGAGATCCGGAGCCACGGGCATATTCCGATCCTGGTGGGCGGCACGGGCTTTTATATTCAGGCGATTACGCGTGATATTGATTTTACGGAAAATGAGGCGACGCCCTACCGGCAGGAACTGGAAGCGCTGGCGCAGGAGAAGGGCAGCGCATACCTGCACAGGCTTCTTGCGGAGGTCGATCCGGCATCGGCGGAGAATATCCATGAAAACAACGCAAAGCGCGTGATCCGCGCCCTGGAATTCTATCATCTGACCGGTCGGAAGATATCGGAGCACAATGAGGAGCAGCGGGAGCGCAGTACGCCCTACAATCTGGCCTATTTCGTGCTGAACGATGATCGGGAGCGGCTCTACGCACGGATTGACCGGCGCGTCGATGAAATGCTCGCAGCAGGGCTGGTGGACGAGGTGGCCTCCCTGAAGGCGATGGGCTGTCACCGGGAGATGACCTCCATGAAAGGTCTCGGCTACAAGGAGATTCTCGCATACCTCGACGGGGAGTGCACGCTCGAGGAGGCAGTGGCGATCCTGAAGCGCGACACGCGCCATTTCGCGAAGCGTCAGCTCACCTGGTTTAAGCGGGAGCAGGACGCGATCTGGCTGAATAAGAAAGATTTTGCATATGATGAGGAGCGACTCCAGGGTCATATGCTGGAAATTTTACAGGAAAAGGGAATTGTGAAGTAGCAGAAAGGAGAAGTCATGAAGGTTTTAATGTTAAATGGAAGTGCAAAGAAAAACGGCAACACGAACCGGGCGCTGCTCGAGATCGGAACGCAGCTCGAGAAAGAGGGCATCGAGTATGAGATTTTCCAGATCGGCGGCGGTCCGGTGAGGGATTGCATCGGCTGTGGGCAATGTTCGGAGCAGGGCTGCGTCTTCACAGATGATAAGGTGAATGAATTCATCGCAAAGGCGAAGGAAGCGGACGGCTTTGTGTTTGGAACGCCGGTCTATTACGCACACCCGAGCGGAAGGGTGCTGTCCTTCCTCGACCGGGTATTTTACAGCAGCAGCCGTGTATTTGCTTTCAAACCTGGCGCTTCGGTTGCGGTCGCCAGAAGGGGCGGAACGAGCGCGTCTTTTGACGTCCTGAACAAGTATTTTGGCATTTCTCAGATGCCGGTAGCCGGTTCGACCTACTGGAATCTTGCGCACGGACGCGTTCCGGGAGAAGCGGAGCTGGACGAAGAAGGCATGCAGACCATGCGCAATCTGGCCCGCAACCTGGCCTGGATGATGAAGTGCTTCGAGGCGGGAGCGAAAGCAGGCGTTGCACTGCCTCAGGCGGAGCGCAGTTTCCAGACGAACTTTATCCGCTGACAGATGGTATGTTTGTAAAACGGCTTGAGTTTCCGCAAACTGTAATTAAAAAAATGAGTATGTCTTCCCAAAGTACC
>JAJPXQ010000043.1 GCA_021205385.1 Lachnospiraceae bacterium
AAGATTAAGCGTTACGGTATAGGTTTCATCACTGGTGAGCACAAATTCTACATAGTTTTTACTATCATCGGCATCTACCTGTGATAACACGGTATAGGTGGTGCCGCTGGTAAATGATGAAACATCCGGGACAATATACCGATACGCGCTCGCATAATAGGAGGTAGTTTCGGCTTCTGCCGTGGTGACCTGTCGGCCAGTCGGTGTATTGTTAGAGCTGTAGGTATCTGTATTTGTATTGCTCGCAACCGTCACACCGATCTCAGCGCCGGAAGTCAACCCGTCATCCGCCAGGGTGATGTAGGTACTGCTCGGCAGATAGACATTGTTGGCGGAATCATCACTACTCATTGTATTGCCTGTTATAACAGGGTTTCCGCTGACAGACATTTTAGTGTCACTGTCAAAAACGTATACCCCGCCGCCATTAGACCCAGTTTTATTACCGGTAATGCTTCCGCCGGTCATAGTCAATGTGGATTTGTATAAATATATCCCACCGCCACCAAGATTTGAGGTGTTTCCAGAAATCTCAACATTTCCCGCAATTTCAAGTTCAGCGGAGGAGCCATCTAAATAAATGCCAGCACCCAGTCTCGCAGAATTTCCCGAGATAGCAGCTGTGCCAGAAAGTTTGACTGTTGCATCACTAGATGCATAAATCGCCCCACCTTTGCCCGAACCGCTTGCCGTGCTACTCGTATTGTTGTTTTTTACACTTCCGCCTGTCATGGTCAACGTGGAATCGTCCATCGCAATACCGCCGCCGCTTGTGACGGCGGAGTTAGCAGAAATCACGGCGCTATCCGAGATTTCAAGATTAGCGTTCTCTTTTAAATAAATGGCGCCGCCAGACGTCCCCGCACTATTTCCCGTGATGGATGCATTGCCGCTCAGGCTAACAGAAGCATAGTTTCTGCAGTAGATGGCGCCACCCTGACTCGTCACATTATTTCCCGTGATGGATGCACTGCCGCTCAGGCTAACAGAAGCATTCTCGTAGCAGTAGATTGCACCACCTAATTTTGCGGAATTTTCCGAGATGTAAGCCGTGCCTGAAAGCTCAATCTTTGCATAGCCACCGGCATAAATCGCTCCACCATTTCGTTCAGCAGTAGTGTCTGCAAACACATTATTTGATATAGAGCCGCCAGTCATAATCAGAGAAGCATAAGTTTCGCTGCTGGTTCCGGCTAAATATATTGCAGCACCCGCATAAACATTATGTGATCCCGCACAAGTTATCTTATTATGGTCAACAGTGCCTCCCTGAATGGAAATGGTTGCTCCATTTGCATTACCGATAATAGCGCCTCCACGGTATTCTGCTGTGTTATTCGAGATACTGCCGCTTTTCAGAGTCAGCTGGCCATTATTTTGAATATATGCTCCGCCACCCATGCCTCCACCTAATCCATTTTCAGCACTGTTATATGTAATATCGCCGCCGTCAACAATAATCTCCGCATTACTTCCCCATGCTTCAACACCGCCGCCATACAGAGCAGTGTTGTAGCTGACATTTCCGCCATCAAGGTTGAAAGTACAATCGGGACCGCACCACACACCGCCTGCTATGCGGGCAACATTCCCGACGACGTTTCCTCCGCTCATCGTAAATGTGCCTTCGTTACAAACGGCCACGCCGCCTCCATTACTGATACGATATCCATCCTTTAAGTCCGTTGTAGCATTGGAGAAATCGTTGCCGGCAATATTGCCGGATACGAGCGTCAGATTACCGCCATCAACGTAGATGCCGGAACCGAGAGGCTCGTTATTATCATCAGAATATTGAACCACAGTACCGGTTTTTCCTCCGGTAATCACGCCACCCGTTAAGTTCTGCGTAATATCGTCCTCGTCTTCGGAAGTCCCGGCCATCCATAGACCAGTGTCGGCATCAATATAGCCGCTGGTCGTTCCGCTGGATGTATCCTGAATCGTCAGATTGCCGTTAACCGTAATGACAGGGCTAGTGCCCGTACCGGTCAGCGTAAAGCCCTTCAGGTCGATTGTGACTGTCGCGCCCGCAGGGACGGTCAGGTCTTTAGCAAGAGTAATATTGCTACTCAGCTCATAAGTAGTATCATCTGCAAGCACGCCGTCCGAAGGAAAAACACTTGCGGATGAGACTGTTATTACATAAGTCGAAAAGGAATCCGCGGTGAAATTAACCTCACCCGAATCATCTGATTCAACATCCATAACTTCCAGTGCATCCACGGAAACAGTCTCGCTATCTATACTGTCATCCTCTACCGCTTCCACCGTCGTGTTAGTGTCATGAATGACCTGGATATCTTCCCCTTCTTCCAGATATTCCTGCAAGGTTTTCGATGTGATTGAAACACTGACAGAACCATTCGGCTCGACGGCCTTTCCATCGGCATCCAGCAGGGTGATGTCGTAAGCGGCAATGACCTCGCTTACCGTAATGGAATCGTCCTCCGCAAATGCCTCCTCATAAGCCACTATTCTCTCGTCGTTCAGCTCGGTAACGCTTACAGAAACCACTCCGGCAAGCGTGTCCGCTGTTCCGGAGATTCGGACGGTCACGTCGCCCTGTGTGGTTTCAAGGACAAACAAATCGTCGGATTCCTCCTCTGTTTCTTCCGCGTCTTCTTTCTCCTCGTCCTGAGGCTCTTCTGTTTCCGATGAATCGTCTTCTGCCGGTTCTGCCTCTTCCTCAGCTTCATCGGATTCTTCCGGCTGGGCATCCTCCGTCTCTGCATCCGGCTCGATGGATTCATCTTCCTCAGCGTCCTCCACGGACTCATCCGTTGCCTCCGGATCAGACGCAGACGCTTCTGCCACTGCTTCCTCCGCAGCGGCTGGCTCGTCTGCCGCCGCCTTCAATGAAGCCTGTTCGTCCGAAGCTGCATCCTCTTCTGCCGTATCATCCGCAGGCTCCTCTTCCTCGTTCTCCTCTTCCGCTACCTCTTCTTCTGTCGAAGGCGTATCATCTGAGGCTTGCCCATCGTCCGCAGCCTCCGCGGCTTCGCTGCCTGTCTCCGCCGCAACCGTCATCACACCGGATTGCAGCGAACCGAAGACAAGCGCAAACGCAAGCAGGAACGCAAGCAGTTTCTTTACTCGTTTCATCACTTCTCTCACCTTTCTGAAATTTTTATTTTGTGGCGGCGTAATATTCCGCCAGAAAATCATGGTAGATTTCTTCGCCCTCCAGGCGGGCTGCTACGGCTTCCTCGAAAGTATCGTAAGTCCCGAGGTTGATCCGTTTCTTCTGGAAGTCCATGGAAGCGCGCCATTTTCCATTTTCCCGGCGGTACACGCCCCGGTGCCCGCTGGTGTTTGTCGCCCACTCTTTTTGTTTCGCGATCCTCTCCACGCAGGTGCCGTCTACAAAATGAATGGCGCTCTCCATGTTTTTCTTCCGCTGCTCTTCCTGTAGACAACCGCAGCTTCGGACTTTGCCCTGAACCAACATATCCGCTGAGCAGAACGCCTCATGACCGCAGTCACAGCTGCACCGCCAGACCACGGAGCCTCTGCTCCTGGACGGGCTTGGCTCTATCGCTGTAAGCCTGCCGAAGCGCTTCCCCGCAAGGTCGATTACCGTTTTCCTGCCCATCTCCCGGACAAGGCAGCCGCAGCTTTTGGTATGGCCGGACTTTAAATGACTCGCCTCTACAACACAAGATCTTCCACAGTCACAGAGACAGTTCCAATAGCGGTGCCCTTTTTTCACCGGCGCTTCCGACGTCAGCGTTAGGCTTCCGAAACGCATCCCTGGTTTTAAAACGACACAGCGTTTCCCGGTCCTGCAGCCGCAGCTTTTTGTGTGACCGGATTTCAGATGGCCTGCCTCTACCGTACATTCTTTTCCGCACTCACAGATACATCTCCAATAAGGCCGTCCTTTGTTCCTCGGGGCTTCCTCAATCAGCGTCAGCCTGCCGATCTTCTGCCCCGGCATTAGGACGTTTTCCATTGCCATGCCCTCCTCCTCAGTCCGCAGCTACTTAAAATGCTTTTGCTTCTGCGCTATTTCGCCGTCTTTTTTCACTTTCGCTTTCCTTGCCTGTAACAAAGAATCCCGCGATAAATGACCGGACTGGGGGCATTTACAAGAATGTCTACTTTTTGGTAAATGAAAAACCGGGGAAAGAAAACCGTTATTTTTCATAAATTTTTGCTTATTTCCTATGGAAAAATCGAAAACACTGTGTTATTATTACCATGTGTAAATAAAAGCGGGCGATTTACAGGAAAGTAGACATTTCTGTAAATTTGCCCGTTTACAATAACCTGGCTTTTTCGTAAATTTCTGCCCGGTATCGGAAGGTTGACATTGGCATCCCACATTCCTTTGCAGCCGCAAGCCCCGTGATCTTCCCGGCCTTCCACCTCTGATACACGGAATGAAAGTTTTCCGGAAGCGGTGCAGGCGGCCTGCCAAAACGGACGCCACGCGCTTTTGCCGCCGCGATCCCCTCCGCCTGCCGCTGCTTGATATTCGTCCGTTCATTCTCGGCGACAAAGGAGAGCACCTGCAAGACCACGTCGGAAAGGAATGTCCCCACCAGGTCTTTGCCGCGCCGCGTATCCAGTAAAGGCATATCCAGAACGACGATATCCACCCGCTTTTCTTTCGTCAGAATCCGCCACTGTTCCAGTATTTCCTCATAGTTGCGCCCCAGCCTGTCAATGCTCTTGACATAAACGAGGTCGTCCGGTCTCAGCCGCCGCACGAGCTTTTTGTACTGTGGGCGGTTGAAATCCTTCCCCGACTGCTTGTCCATATAGATGTTCTTATCCGATATCCCGATCTCGTGCATGGCAATCATCTGCCGGTCCTCGTTCTGGTCACGGCTGCTAACACGGATATAAGCATATTCCATAGGCATTTTCCTCCCTTCCGCCACGGCAATGCGCTCCCTGCATATGGCTTTTTTATTTCCCATCATACCGATTACGGGCGCTTTTCGGATACATCCACAGACATATTTCCCTTTAATCCGTACTCTTTCGCCCACTCGCTCTGTTTTCTCCGGCGCTCCTTGGAATAAGGATGGGTCACATGGATGCTGATCCGCTTCTTGTCCACCGTAAAGTAGGAGCCGCAATATTTATCCACGTTATCCAACTGACATAGCTCCGGAAAGTCCTCGCTGAGCGCCGTCAGCTTCCGGATCAGCTTCGGGTCATTGGTGCGTATCTGCATGGGATCGCTGGACTGGTTGTAATAAATCTCTGTATCTCTCTCTTTTTTTGTGAGCTTGTACATAAGAACCTCCAAAATTTTGATTTTTTCTCTGAGGGGGCTTTTTCGGGCGTTTTTCTCCGATTGGCGAAATGGCGTTTTTGCCGGATTTGAAGCTGCCGCAACCCCTGATGGGTAGTTATCCGTATAGAAATACTGAAAATCGCTGTTTTTCCGATTTTACCGATTGACGACTGATTTTTACCGGATTTTCCAATATGCTGCTTTCTGTCGTTTTGGTAGTGCTCAAAGTGAGCAGCACCACAGGAGCAAAATCAAATCCACAAAACGAAGACTTGATCCTTCCATGCGCCGCGCTGCCCATTTTGATGGTGGCCAAAATGTCCGCCATCATAGATCGGAAATCAAGTTCCCATTTTGGGAACTTGATTTTATCCGTCAGTTGCCGCAAGTTCTGAAAGGCAGAACTTGCGGTCAATTCTTCGCTTCGAGAAACTGACCTGCACAGTCGCACCGCAAATGGACAAAATGTCCATTGCGGTCAAGCGCCCGCTTTTTCATCTCCATCCGTATCCGGTTCAGCAGATAGGAATGCCACCGCTCAGCCCCTTCCTCTGAAAGCTTCATGGCAAGATGATAGATCAGGGACTTCGCCTCCTGCCCGGTAGCGAGCGCCGCCACGATACAAAGGCGCTCCACGGTGAGCTTCCTGTCTGTACATCCAAACGCATATAATACCTTTACCTCGTCTACACTCAGCTTCATGCTGCATAACCTCCTTACATCAATGCAGGGACTGCCAATACGACAATCCCTGTGGACGAAAAGAACCGCCCTGGATTTTACAGGACGGTTCCATGGTTTCCATATTCAGTTTTCTTCCGCTGCGCGGCGGCACTCAAAAATAGATAATCTCTGACAGGACGATCTCTTCCGCGCGGCACTGGATGCTGTTCATGCTCTGAACCCATAACCACCAGTCCGAGCGCTTCAATTCCTCGTCCACACGCTCTTTCGCTTTCATCTGATTTACGATGCATTCGTACCTTGCCCGCGCCTGCTCGTCCACATCCGCGAGATACGCACCCATCCTGCCGGAGAGCAGCATCTCCGTATAGGTGACCGGACGGTGTTCCTTCAGATAGCTGCGGTGCATCCGCCCCCACTTCCCGATGGGGCGGCGCTCCTCCTCCTCGTCCAGCTTCAGCGCGGGAATGTAGTAATCCCCCACAAGCACATAGTCAAGGCCATTCCTGTTGTCGTGGATTCTTTCTCTCAATTCACTCATGCTGTTTTTACCTCCTGATTCTTTTTATTATGATAAGATTCGCGGCGCGCACATAGATAACGCTCATACCGTTCCTGTGCTTCCGGATCGCCGTTAGCCGCATCCTCATACATCTTATCGCGGGATTTCTTCGTGGCATCACAAGCATACTTTCTTTTCTCTGCCAGCTCCTCCTGCGCTTCCATGTCACCTGCCTGCGCTCTCTCTTTCAAATCCTGCAATAATTGTTTACGCTTCTCGGTTTGCCGACGGGTATACTCTGCCTTCTGCCCCTCCAGATATTTTGCGTATTCTGGATCTTCGGCGGCGCGCTGCTTCTTGCGTTCCGCCATCAAACGGCTATGCTCCCTTGACTTCGCGCGGCGTTCCTCCAGTTCACGGGTTGCATCCGCATCTCCGGCTTCCGCGCGTTCCTTCAGTTCCGCAAATGTAGCTTTCCTCTTGCGGGCGGCGCGTTCCTGCCGTTTCCGTTCCTTTTCAAGCTCCTTCTCCCTGGCAATGCGCTCTTTCTCCTCCATTTTTGCCACATACTCCGGATCAGCCATCTTGAGTGCTTTCATCTTTTCCGTTCTCTTCCGGTTATTCTCGCGCTGTTTCTCCAAAAGCTTCTGATACTTTTCCTGCGCTGCCGGATCGCCTGCCTCCGCTGCTGCCTTCAGCTCCTGTCTCTGCTGCTTTACCTTCTCAGCCCGCCTCTGTGCAGATTCCTTTTTCCGCTGTTTCCTTTCTTCTTCCATCCGCGCCGCGGCCTCCTGCGCCTCGCGGATTTCCTCGTCGCTCGTCGGCACCACAAAATTTCCAATGAAGTTGAAATAAATTTCTATCTGCTGGGTGCGTTCCTGTCCCCGCCCGCCTGTGCTTTCGTGGATAATGACCTTTTCAACGAGGTCGTAGAGCATCGGCGTCGTCAGCTCGGAAAAATCATTGTACTTCTTAATCAGGCGGATGAATCGCTCCGGCTGGATGGCGTTTCCAGAACTGTTTTCGCCGTTGCTTTCAAGCTCCATAACCCTCTTCTCCAGTGTTCCCTGTTCAGAATCGTATACAGCCATCAGCTTCCTGTATTGCCGTTCCGGCAACAGGCCTGCTGTGTAGTTTTCATACAGGCCGCGGATCAGGCTGTCAAGCTCCTGCATCCTGTGTTTCGCCTCAGCCAGTTCCTTCTCTGTATCGTAGGCGTCCTTACTCTGTTGCAACTGATACTGGTTTTGCAGCTGCTCAATAAATTCCTTTTCATCCTCCAGCACGTACCTGGCAACCCTCTGGGTGGCCTGCAGGAGCAGGGCTTCAATAACGGAAGCTTTGATATAATGAATCGTGCAGCTGTGATACTTATTTTTATATTGACTGCACCGGAAACTCTCGTCACTATCGTAAACTTTCCCGTCCGGCCGATGCTGCCCGCCTTTGCTGGAGTAGCTGAGACGGCTCCCGCAGTCCGCACAGTACAGGAGTCCCGACAGGCGGTGCGTCTGCACTCCATTCGGCCTGCGCGGCGCGGCGCGCTTCCGCATCCGTTGCGCCTTGTCCCATGTTTCCTGATCTATGATCGCTTCATGCGTATCGGGGAAAATCATAAGCTCCTCCGGTGTGGCTTTCCTCCGCTTTTTGGTCTTGAAATTCTCCAGTACCGTTTTTCCAAGCACGGTGTAGCCAAGGTACTCCTGCCGATCCAGAATGCTGCCGATCGTATTGCAGTTCCAGATATATGGATCGTGGTATCTCATATTCTGGCAGTCCTCCGGATGATACTCCCTGGCATAAGCGGAAGGAATCAAAACCTTTTCTTCTGACAGCTTGTCTGCAATAGCCGTCGCGCCCATCCCGTCACAGGTCAGTTGGAAGACGCGCCGCACAACTTCGGCTGCCCCCTCGTCAACGTAGAGTGTCTGCTTGTCGCCTGGCTTTCGATAATAACCATAGGGGACGGAGCCGCTGCATCGCTTCCCCGCCCGCATCCGCGCCGCGAACACCGTGCGGATTTTCCTGCTCGTATCGCGGGCGTAAAATTCGTTCATGATGTTCAAAAACGGAGTGAAGTCGTTCTCGTCCGGCTTTGCGCTGTCCACGCTGTTGTTGACTGCGATGAACCGCACTCCCTTCTGCGGAAACATCATCTCTGTGTAGAAGCCGACCTGAAGGTAATTCCTGCCAAACCTTGAGAGATCTTTCACGATAACCGTCTCCACGTTTCCGGCTTCGATCTCTTCAAGCAGCGCCTTAAACCCAGGGCGATTGAAATTGATCCCCGTAAAACCGTCGTCTGTAAAGTGCCGGATGTTCCGGAAACCGTTCTGAAGGGCGTAGCCCTCCAGATAATCCTTCTGGTTCGTTACGGAATTGGACTCACCCTGTAATTCATCGTCGCGCGACAGGCGCTCATACAGCGCGGTGATTTTTTCTTTTGCCTGTGCCATTTGCTTGCCTCCTCTCTTTGATGGATAAAAAATAAGAGGATACAGAAAATAGGTTAATTCTTAGTAACCTGTTTTCTCTGTCCTCTTAACCATACGCCCTTCGGGTCAGTAATTACAAATGAAACCGGATATTTTTCCGAGCTACATTGTAATAGATTGGGCTTCAACCAGAACCTTGTTTTCCCGCTGCCGGAACCTCCCACGATCAGCACGTTCTTATTTCTCGCGTTGGCCGGATTCGAGGGGCGGTTGCTCATCATCAGGCTTTCCGTCTTCGTAAGAATGATATTATTCTCAAATACCGGATCGACAAACGGCTCAATATCCTTTGCGGTCCCCCAACGTGCTGAACCATACTCCGTTCCATGGCGATATTTCTTCGCGTTCTTCCCTTTCAGGTACACCGCCAGACGGAGCGCCGCACCGCATAGCAGACCGATCAGCAAATCCAGTGGATGCAGGCTGGGCAGCGGATTGGAAAACGCCAGAGAAAATGCCGGCAAAAGCGATAGCATCTTCTCTGATAGATCCGCGCCTTCCGACAGCCTCCACGCTTCCCCCAGATTGGTGGCAATAAGCCCTGTAATCACATAAGGCAGGTTCTGCATGAGCTGTTTTTTTGCTTTCTCACTCATAACCCGCGTTCCTGCACTTTCTCGCGCACTTTCTTCGGCAGGGATGCCACAAGTTCTTTGAATTTATGGAGCTGCTCAAGGACGCTCGGTTTCTCGTCACGGTTCAACCGCATTGCCTGATACTCGTCAAATGCCGCCGTCAACGCATCAGCGTCGCGCGCCTTGAAGAAGACCAGGTATTTGGGCGGCGTCACGGACTTATCCTTTTTAATGGCAAAATCCACACCGTATTTCTTCGCGATCCGCTCAAAATCCTTTATCCCAGTATCAGAAATGTCCAGGCTGGATACGCCCTGTCCCTGTCCGACCAGTTCTTTTACCGACTGCTTCCCATGTGGAACAGCCTTCCCAGCCTTTACCCTGGCATGGTGCTGCGCATACTTCCGGAATCCCGCGATCAGCGTCCGGGCGCTCAGCTTCGTGGTGCTGATCATCAGATTGACTGTTTTATTTTCGATTTCCTCCTGCATAGGACAGCTGCTGCACCTCCTCCCTTACAGTGTCGTTTCCTGGGGCTTTTTCTGCTTCGGCTCCTCTGCTTTTGGACTATCCTGCCGCCGCACGTTTTCATCCGACATTGGCACGATCACCATGCTGCGCGCCATTTTCAGGAAAGTCTCCGGTCTGTGGAACTTCTCCTCATAGAACTTCACCTGCTCTGACGTAAGGGAACAGAAATCGTCTTCCGTCAGTCCCACCACAAGAAAATCACCCGCGATGATGTCATACACTTTGCCATCCGCGTCGCGCATTGCCCGATTTAACGGCAGCCCATTGATCTTGCCTTCATCATTGCAGATAATACCCACCAGTTCGTCAAAAGGATAAGTCACTTCAATCATGCCGCCCACAGCCTCCTGCAGCTCCTCCAGTTTCGTTCCGATCTGAACCTCCTGGGGAAACTGCCCCGGCTTTATCAGGAGCACGTTGATTTTCTCGGCTTCGGCACTCGGCATCTCGCGCTCCGCTTCGACAAAATAGTCCACCTCCGAAAAGCTCTCGGCATCCAGAACATACTCGCCGTCCCTCCAGCGATTCTCCACAATCTCCTGTGCCTCCTCAAGGCTCTCTGCCTCCACCGTCACCGTCTTTTTCAGTGTTTCGGCAATCGTAATATCATACTCTTTCACGCGCACCTCCTAAATGCGAAATGCAGGAAAATCCTGACCGTCCGCACACAGCGTCACCGTCTGCATCTCGAAGATGCGCCGCACGTCCTGAATCTCCAGGCTGCTCACGGAACCAATGTCGCCGTCACAGATTGGCTTGTAAATCATTGCTTTCCCATACAGGAATCGGTCTTTCCCCAGTGTAATCACCTGCCGTCCGCAGTAAATCATGGGCAGATCATACGTCGGAACCACGCCCCTGACAGGGTCAAGCACCAGCAACGGCCCCATCACTTTTTCCGCCTCAAAAAGCTTCATGGCACGAACGTCTTTCCCAGGCTCCACCACCAATACGATCTCGTTGTCTACCGGCATCCTCTCCCCTCCTTTTCTTCCTCCGGAATCTCCTCGCAGTCGGCCTTATGATTCTCACAGGCAATCCACATTTTCAGAAGTTCATTGCCAAACGCGAGCAGCGCATCTACTGCCTCTTCCTCCAGTTCAACCTTTTCTCCATCTTCGCACTCCTCATAGCTATCCTCGTCTTCCTCAGAAAATGCATCCTCTGCCCCAACCGCCGCCATACCGGCAAGATCGGAGAGAATAAGATTGATGTCTCCATAGATATTCACGTTCAAGTCTCTCATGTTGTTCCTCCTTAATTTTGGCCACAAAAAAACACCTCGGCGGGTGCTTCATGGTCTTACTATCTGCTCTGTTGTCTCTGTTTCTTTTTCTGCCACTGTTCCAGCAGCCGGATGATGGTGTCCTCCATCTGTTTGGGTGTATAGGAACGGGGAAAATATTTCCGCAACACATCCTGCTTGATCGTCACCTTATCCAGACCGCTTTTCTTTTCCTCGTTCATAATGTCTTCCATCACTTCCAGCGTACAGTTCCCTTCCTGGCTAAGCTTCTTTAATCGCTGCGCCTGGGAAAGTGACGGCGTGGCCTGCGCGTAATCCATCGCTTCCAGAAGGTTCTGCTGTTCTTCCGGCTTCAGATAGGACAGCTCTACCGCGGGATTAAACGCAATCTTTTTAGTGTCCACCATCTCCAATAGCTCGGGAATCAGTTCGGTGAGACGGATGAAACGCTGAACCTGCTTTGCGCTATCATTCGCTTCACTTGCAATAACATCTACCGATCGCAACTTCTGGCCAACTTGGCCAGAAGTTAAATCTGTCCTTCGACCCTGATGATTTATCGCTCCCAGCTTCATCTTATAGGCAAAGGCCCTCTCACTCGGCAAAACCGTCTCCCGCTGTAGGTTGCTGTCCACCATCAGAATCGTGGCAGCGTCATCGTCCAGATTCCTCACAATAACAGGCATTGTCTTGTTTCCTATCAGCTCACAGGCGTGATGCCTTCTGTGTCCTGCAATCAATTCATACCCTCCTTCCGGAAGCGGACGTGCAATCGCCGGGGCAAGTACACCGTATCTGGCGACGCTTTCCACAGTTCTCTGCATGGCTTCATCATCCAGTACCTTGAAAGGGTGATTTTTAAACGGGCGCAGTTCCGACAGCGGAATTTCCTGCACCTTTTCCATTTTTTCCTCAGCCCGGCTTTCCTCCGTCGAAAAGATATCATCGTAGCTGGTCAAGCTGATGTTTGTGCCTTTTTTCGGCATCTTTTATCACCTCCTTCGTCAAGGCCAGGTAAGCCTCCGCCACCTTTCCCTTCGGATCATGCTCAAAAATGCTTTTGCCCTCCGCACTGATCTCGGCGGCGCGGACCGAACGGGGAATGTCTGCGGAAAACACCTTAATCTTACTCCCGTAGGTTTCCCTAATCAGACTGCTGATCTCCTTCGCGTAGTTCGTCCTCGCATCTACCATTGTCAGGAGAATCCCTTCAATCCGCAGCCTCGGGTTGATTTGCCGCCTGACCTTGCTTACCGTCTGGAGAAGCTGCTCCAGACCTTTCGCTGACAGATACTGCGCCTGGACTGGGATCAACACATTGTCTGCCGCCGCGAGCGCGTTGATCGTCAGCATCCCCAGGCTTGGCATACAGTCCAGCAGGATGAAATCATATTCCCGCCGCACGGTATCCAGATATTGCTTTAAGATCGTCTCTCTGCTCATGGCATTTACCAGCGATACCTCCAGACCGGACAGCATGATATTGGCCGGCATCAGGTCAACGCCCTCCGCATGGTGCAGAATGCCCTCCCCGGGCGAAATCACTTCCTCTGCCCTGACCTTCTCCATCATTTCTGCCAGCGTAGGAGAAAGATCGTCCGGCTTCGGGTATCCCAGCGCGATAGTCAGGCTTGCCTGTGGATCTGAATCAACAAGCAGCACTTTCTTCCCCTCCTGCGCCAGTCCTATGCCGAGATTTTCACATGTCGTAGTCTTCCCGACCCCACCTTTCTGGTTTGCGACCGCCAGAACTGTGGCTTTCCTTGCCATTTTTTCACTTCCCTTCTTTCATTGTATTAAGGCCCGTGAGCCATGTTGTGGCTTACAAGCGAAGAATAGTAACTGCTGATTGTCATCGGCGCGTTATAAAGAGCTGCCAGAAGATACTGCTTCATATTCCGCACTCTCGTGGTATTCTCCTTCATGCAGGAGAGCACGAAGCGTATATGCTCGCTGTTCAGCTTCATGAACCGGTCTTTCACCACTTGAATCGGTTTATCATCTCCGGCAATCCGGATCACTTTCCGCCGCGTACAGCAGGTGTCAATCATCAGCTCCAGTATTTCGTCCAGCATCTCCCGATCATAAGGATAATCATAAAGCAATCTCTCATAATCGAACTGTTCCAGAAAATACTCCCGCATGTTCTCCCGATCACATAGCCATTCCTCCTCCGTTCCATCTGGCACATAAGAAAAGAAGGAATCCGTATCACTATCATCAGTATGATTCATATCAGTATCATTACCGTGTCCTTTTGACATTTCCAGAGATGTCGTTTCGACACTTCTGGAAGTGTCATTTTGACATTTCAGAGGGCGTCCGTCCACCAGATTATCCACAGGGTTATCCACCATCTGCCCAATAAAGTTTTTAACATAGATCAGATTCGGCTTGCATAAACCCTGTCGTTTCCGTTCGATTAGTCCAGCTTTCTTTTCCAGCTCTGAGAGCAATGCGCTCGCCTTTTTGTTTCCACAGGACAGTGCCTCCATGATCTCCTCTATCGTGAAAATGATATAAACACGTCCTGCTTTATCTGTCCAACCGTTCCTGGCCGAAAGCTCCATCCGGTCAAGCAGAATACCATAAAGGGTCTTTGCATCCGTAGATATATCTTTGAACCGTTCATCCGTAAACAGCACCTTGGGAATCCGATAAAATGAAAACTGCTTCGCCTGCGGGCCGTAGAAATAATCAAAGGACATTCATCTCCACCACCTCCCGCCTATCCATCGGCGCCATCGCCTGAAATTGTCATATCCTGGTTCCATCACCATGCCTCACATCGTCAGCGCCGGCTCTCTCCTCGATACTGAAGGTTCACTCTTTCTCGGAGACAGATTTGCCTTATGCTCCTCCAGGCTTTTCAGCACAGAAGGCCGTTCTTCCTCCTTTCTCCTTGCGCGGGCATCGTACTTTGCTGCCAGCTCGAACGCCTTCTCTTGGCAGTCATAATGGTACACATTTCCTGAAAGCTGATCCTCCGGCAAGACCTGCGTCTGATTGACATTCGCGACGATTGTTTCCAGTTCCTGGTATGACATCATCCCATTTTCAGGAACCATGATCACCTCATGGAGCGAAGAGGGAAGAATAAAGAAGTTTCCCTTCATCGTCTCTGCCGCGGCTTCCATAAACCCTGGATAAGCGATCACGCAAGCTCCGTTCTTCATTTCCGGATTGGTTGCCACATAAAGATCTGGTGCTCCACTTACCTCAGATGGTTCCGTCCCCATGAACTCTGCCATAATTTCATTCATACTCCGGATAACAAACGGCTGCCTTTCCTGCGCTGATTTCAGCGCATCCTGATGGAGCCGCTCCGCGCTGATGCCATAAGCTTGCAGCATCTCATTTGTAATCAGAATACGGCCTGTTCCGCCGCCCATCGGTCCCAAATCAATATGATACACAAGAGACATGTCTTCCATATCTTGATGTGGGATTGTTAAAAGCCTGTCCTCATTTCCCTCCCTTCCAACGAGCTGGACAGTCAGCCTTTCCTTTACCTGATCATAGTCTTTGATGCTTTCGAGCGGAACGTGCATATCCAGCGCCAGGGCCTCACGCACCGCATTGACAATACCTTTCAGGATCTGCCTGTAATCCTGTCCCTCCTCAAATCTGCGGTGGAAGGATTCCAGATTCAGTGAGGCAGCGGCGATGCGCCCTTCCGGTCTTACTGAAATACCATAGTACGACATACCCTGCAGCTTCTGGATGTTTCTGACTGTTACCTCATTACCAGGCATCATTGCTTCGAGATCTGGCTTCACCATGTTCAAAAAATCTCTGTACTCCATTTTTTCCTCTCTTTCCCGGCCATGGCCGATTATTGCAGCGCCGCTGACAAGAAGAACAAAAATTGCCCGTTTCTGAGCGGCGGCTCTTCCTGTCAGTCATCTGTACGCTATGTAGAGTTGAAAGCATAATGGGAAAATAAGATATGTAGCTTGCCCTGCGAAGCGCCTGCCGATCAGTCAGTTGACCGAACGCAGGCGCAGGAGATAAAGAATTGCCTGAAAGCATCATCTGCTCTCGCAGTGAAACTTCAAAGCTTCATGCTGTTTGATTTTTGAAAAACGATCCTTAGATAAGGGTTTCCTGCGAAATACATCGACATCTTTTTTGTAATAACACTCTGCAAAAAAGCATTTGCGATATTTAAAGTTTGGCTGAAAAAAAATACATTGCTGGCAGGAGACTGGGCGAGAACCGTTTTTCCCGCCATCCTTTTCCGCCTTTCGCATCATCCGATCAAAATGGCGAAATTCACCGTTGTCTTTTATACTCATCCTCGCCACCCCCTAACCATTGCGTCAAGCTCCTGATAACAGGAAAGTGTTACGCAGGTACGTCCGTTTGCATAAGGGCAGCTATCGCATTTAGTCTTCTTTGGGATCTCTGCCAGATAATAACAGTTATTCCTGCCTAGAACGCACCCTTTCTTGTTGTTCTTCCAGAAAAAACAATTCTTACAGGAAGACGGTCGGTCAGCGTGATACCTGATTCCATCAATAATGATCGTTCTTTTCAGATTCTGGGACATTATAGAATACCTCCTCTATTTGTACATATTGCCTCAAATAATATAAAATGATAGGCAATCAAAAGCTGCCCTACTGACCGCTATATTGCAGACACTGAGCCGGCTATGTAAGACCAAGACTTATAAGCGTTTAGTCTTAGCCCAGGGAAGTATGATCGTATATTATGAAAATTTCAGGATAAATGGTATGTGAACAATTCCGAAAACTAAAACAGCGAAACCAGTTTCAGTGCCATTCTGCACTCAATCAACCAGTTCCGCTATTGTCCTGATATTGTATCAAAACAGGCTCATTACGAATATAAGTCACCTGTGATATATGATTTTTACAGTGTTATCTGCTTCATAAAATCTATTCAATCCACAAAATATGGGGCAATCAGCATCAATTAAAACTAAATATGCTGTATTGAAAATTCATCTCTTACTAGTATAACGTCTCAAAATTAACTGGACTTTTTAAGTGGAAGTGTATCAATAA
>JAJPXQ010000144.1 GCA_021205385.1 Lachnospiraceae bacterium
AGTGATTCTTGTTAAAATTTACCTCTTGACAAAGGTCATTACATATCAGTTTTCTCAATATAGAACATGGCTTTTTGCTGATTATCCGAACATTTATTGATTATTTGTATCATGTGACCCCAAGGTATTCGGAAAATTTGTTCATATTGCGAAACAGCTTGTTTCTTAATTTCATTTTCTTTTTCTTCCAATTGCGAAACAAGTTGTTTCGCAATTATCTCATCAGAAAACAAGCGATAAAATTGATTCATATAGAGCAGATTTCTCGGTGAAAAAGACTTTGCATCCGGAAGTGATTTTTTCAAATCCTTACTAATCTGTGAATAAAAATGCGAACCCCAATCATAGGATGATTTTGCTTTTTCCATATCACATCCAAGCGACCAGTAAAATTTCAGCATTTCTTCGTTAACACGCACAGCTGCTTTTATTTGGCAACTTCTATATCTGTCACTTATATTATGAATCCAATTTTTGTAGTCACTATTGATTTTTATTATTTCATCCATAGAATATCTCCTCTTAATAATTGGCATACAGATAGTATATCATATTGTTACGCCAAATTCCGATTTGTTTTACATTAGTTCCAGTATGTACAGATAAGCGTCCTAACCACAAAGGAACACTGCTGTCTTCATTTTGTATATTTTCACCGACATACCAAACTTCTCGCCTGTTTGGAAAGATGCTTCTCCGGTCAGGATCTGATCCGTACACTCCATAATGTCGGAAATGATATCCGGCTTCAGCGGAAGGGATGCATGAGACGGAAAAATTTTATCATATTCTGGCCGGTGCGCCCATACTTTATCCAGACTCTGCCGATAACCGATCAGGTTCCTCATAGGGCCGAAGAGGAAAATTTCGCCGTCCTGTATAGAATCTGCACTGAAAAGCACCCGCTGATTTATGTCCAGAAGTGCAATGCTTCCGGGAGTATGGCCAGGTTGTGTGATAACGCGAAGCGGCCTGCTGCCAAGGTCAATGATATCGCCGTCCCACACAGGCGTCGGTGCCGGATGGGATGCTCCCTGCCAAAAATAATTGACATATTCAGCCGGATGCATCAGCACTGTATCAAAAGCGTCATTTCCTGCTATATGATCTATATCAGTGTGCGTGTTGATCAACTGAAGCGGAAGGTCAGTAAGGGATTCTGCTATTTCCCTTGCATTTTTAGTAGTCATACCGCTGTCAATTAAAAGCCCTTTTTGTGAGCCTGTCAGCAGAAAAAATCTTACCCCCTGGTTTTCAATAGCCCATGTATGGTTGTCTATCTGTTTAATCTCATAACTCATCGTATCCTCTCCCTGTTACTGTTCCAACGTTCTTCTCACTCCGTTCAGAAATTACCTGATGTGATTTCCGACACAGCCTTATTTACTTCCATTTGAAGCCAAAATCCTTTCTCTTGATCTTACACATGGGCTTTCCATCCTTCCAAAAAACAATTCCTTCGATCAAGTGAGACTCCAGGTAGTCCCGTATCCCTTCATAGCTTCTGTCTAACTCTATGATATCCTTCCCATGGGGAATCAGAGTATCCGCTTCCAGACCTTCTGTCACTGTTGGTAAAACCTTTACAACCTTATGATCTACAAATTGACGATCAAATAATGTCGGTATTTTCTTCATACCTGCTCCCTTAACCTCCCAATATCTGTAAAGTATGGCTGTCTTTCTCTCCGCCAAAGTATTTATCCAGAACCTTCTGAAACACTTCTTCATCTGGCGCGACTTCCGCAAATAATGTCATGCAGGACTGCAGCTTCAAATTATCCGGAAAACCCATCACACGTTCTGGATCTGATGATTCGATCTCCAACAATGCGTTACTGATCTCCAGCAGACGATTCCTTAGCAAATCATTCTGCATGTATGCCCTGGCCTCCCCTTCGTCCGCAATAGAATAATAAACGGCAATTTCGCTCCTTCCAAGGCCAATGATCTGAGGAAAAATATACCACATCCAATGGCTTCTCTTTCTTCCGTTCCGGATCTCCGATAATGCTGTCTCATAGCTGTTTTTCTGGGCTTTAACGAACCTCTCTAAATTGTATTCTTTATTCATATTCCGGCCTCGCTGATTACTGGATCTGCTTATCTGATCACCATTGCTCGAAATGCACCTGACGCTCCTCATAGTCAGGATGTTCGACAGTCTTTTCTTCTGCCGGATAGCCAAACGCGATGACAGAGTGCGGAATTACTGTATCCGGCAACGAAAAGAGCTTTCTCTGCTTCTCTACGCGATCCATCTGCGGCCAGGTTCCAAGCCACACGGAGCCAATGCCAAGCCCCTCCGCTGCAAGTATCATGTTTTGTCCTGCGATTGCACCATCAATCACCCAGTATTCTTTCGCGGGTGCAAATGCGCGCTCCAGATCACCAAGAATAAGAATCCCTATATCACAGTGACGAAGAGGCTCCGCTGGCTGCCCATTTGCATCCGCCATTTTCCCCAGCGTCACTTTGTCACGCACAACAAGGAAACTCCAGTCACGCGTATTTGCGCAGGTCGGTCCTGTCATCGCCGCACGGAGTATCGTGTGGAGCTCCTCATCCGTTATATGTTTGTCCGTAAATTTACGAATGCTTCTTCTGTTTAATACTCCTTCTACTAATTCCATTGCGAATCCTCCATAATTACCGCTGCAATGATTTCCGCTGCCAGCCTGGAACCTTCCTCATTTGGATGGCTTCCATCGTCCGCATAAAGATTTCGGTATTCACTCTGCTGATAAAATGCCGTTCCCACATCCGCAAGCAGCGCGTTATTGGCAAGCGCCGCTTCACGGTACGCCTCCTGCAACCCCTGATACATTTCATCGTAATCCAATCCAGACTTCTTCATCTGAGCACTGTCCCTTTGGTACGCCCAAGTCAGATAAAAGACGGGTTTCGCTCCTGCTGCGTGGATCTGATCGCATAACGCAGCGGCAGTTTTCAGGAATTTTTCTCTGGTTTTCACCGGCGCATTGCTCATCTCCTGTAACACCACATAATCCCAGTGTTCTTCTGAGAGCGCTTTCTGCGTCCTTGCGCCCATCTCTGTTTTCGGGTTAAGCTGTTCTGCCAGTCTTGCCCCGCCGCGCGTGTGATGCACGACCTCCGCACCGGTTAACTCTGCAAGCATCTTTGGCATATCATTTGTGAAAATATAGCTGTTTCCAAGCATTAAAACTCTCATATCTCTTTCCCGTGCTCCTCCCTGAATTATAACTTCTATACCCATGAATCACAAGCACTTTCCTCTATGTAAGGGCGGCTTCCCGCCGCCCTCTCGCATCACTCCGACGCCTCGTCCAGTTCCACGAGCCGCCCATGCACCACATAGCGCGCATTCTCAAAAGAGTACGCGCAGGTGGATAAGGTGACAATCCGATCTTCCGCGGTTAGCTTGATATCTGCTGTAAAATCAGACTTTTCGCTGATCTCCTTCAACCACAGTGCAAACTCAGAAGAAGTATCAAACTGCATCCGATACGCCGATGAATCCTCCGTCGTGGTATATCCTGCGAAGAGTTCCAGAAGATACGTCTTTCCCTCCACGCTCAGATACATAATTGGATGCGCCTCATAATACGCCTGGTTTGCATATCGGACCAGACTGGCGAACATCCTCCCGCTGGCCATATGGTGGCCGTAAATCACCGTGTTCCCATCCGAAAAATCGCCGCTGTTTCGGCAGTCTATAAACAGGCAGCCATTGCTGTTGCTGGTCCCGTTTACGAGGTGGGTGAGATAATACTCGTTATCCTCTCCATGCACAACCGGATAATTGATCACCGTGTCCGGGCAGTAGAGCCACGCCACGATCTCCGGATTGATCTCCTGCAAAGCAGTAAAATTCACCTCCGGCCATTCGGATTCTTCTGCTATCCCCGACACGCTTGCCGAGATAGAAGGAGCCGGACTTTCATCCGACTCCCCACCTTCCTCGCTGCCGACAGGCTCCGTCACCGCCGTCTCCGCGATTTTTTCATACAGTTCGTCGCCTCTCTGGTATTCCAGCGCCGCGTAGAAAAGCCTGCCACAAAAATAGGCCGCGACGCCAATGCATATCAGTGACAGGCTAAGCGCCGCCCATTTCCGAATCTCTTTTGCCATATCACCTGCCCTTCCCGCGTTTCCAGAGCGCATAGATTCCGAACCCACAGGCTGCGAGCGCCGCAATACCGGCAACCACTGCCCACAGGAACGGACGGCCACTGTCACCCGTCTTTGCTGCGATCACCGGCGGCGTTTCCTCCTCCGGATTTTCCACATCGGTCGTTACCATGTTGGTGCTGATTTTTGCACCGTCAACCTCCACAGACGCCGTGTTCTCTACCGTGCTGCCATCCGCGCTGTCCAGCACCTTAACGAGGAGCCCGACCGTCTTTGTCTCGCCGCCGCTCAGAGTAAGCGTCCATGTGACAATTCCATCCGTGCAGGTTCCACCGTTATCAGCCGAGACTAAGCCCGTCCCTGCCGGAATCTCGTCCGTAATCACAAAGGGCTTTTCGCTCTCGGATGGATTTTTGACCGTGATCTGATACTGCAATACCGTGCCAGTCTCTACAGTTTCCCCGTCTAAATCCTTTTTCCCGTTTTTGCTGAGCACTGCTTTCTCCGCATCCTCCAGAACAGCGTTCGTGACCTCATTGGTCGTCACCGTTTTTTCCTGTCCGGTCGTATCATCCTTTACCGTCACAGTCGCGCTGTTGGCAAAGGTCTGGCCAGCCAGATCAGAAGTTACCTTTACTTTCACACACACATAACCCTTTGTATGAGGCGCAACATACAGTTCCCAGGTGACCGTCTGCCCCTTCGCGCTGCTCTGGACCGTTCCTCCGCTGGTGGAAGAGACATACTCCACACCATCCGGCAGCTCGTCCGTAATTGTGATCGACCGCGTGGTGCTGCCCGAGTTTTCATAGGTGATCTGATACGTCACGGTATCGTCCACCGCAAGCACATCCCCGTCGATGTCGTTGCCATCCGCATCCAGAACCCTTTTCATTGGCACATAGTTATTGGTGGTATCCTCCTCATCCGTCCCGTTCTCCGTGACTGTCTCAAGATCAGCCTTGTCCATCTTCACGGACGCCTGGTTGCAGAGATTGTTCCCCTCAGCGCCTGCAAGCACCTTAACCTCTACGGATACCGTGATTTCCTGATGGGCCGCCATGCTCAGCGTCCAGGTGACGGTATGGGAAGCTTCCTCATAGACCCCGCCATTGTCAGCAGATACAAAGCTTACGCCCTCGGGCAGAGCATCCGTCACCACCGCTGTCTTTTCACTCTCAGCCGGATTCTCAAAGGTCACAGTATAATACAGCGTCTCGCCTGCCTGCACCGGCAGCGTGTTGATGGATTCCCCTCCCTGCTCGGACAGTACGTCTTTCACAGGCGTCTCCAGCACAGGCGTATCGACCGTGTTGGTGTCAACTTCCGCCGCATCCACGTAGACGGTCGCTTCATTCTCCAGGATATCCCCCTCTGCGGATTCCAGAATCCTGACCACAACAGATACCGTCTTTGTCTCTCCGGCCTTTCCATCCAGTACCCAGGTCACGGTATGGGAATCTTCATCATAGGCTCCATCGTTATCCGCGGATACAAAGCTTACTCCTTCGGGTAGCTTATCCGACACCGTAAAGGTCTTTGCCACGGACGCCGGATTGGTAAACTGGACCTGATAGGTCAGCTCCTCACCGGACGCCACAACCACGCCGTCCACGCCATCTTCCCCGCTCTGCACCGTCTTGATCGGCGTCTCCATAACGGGCGTTTCCACCGTATTGGTGGGAAGCGCCGCGACGTCCACGCTCACGAGCGCGCTGTTCTTTATAATACTGCCCTCGGCGGATTTCTGGATTCTCACCTTTACGGATACCGTCTGCGCCTGATCCGCCTCGACATCCAGCGTCCAGGTTACGGTATGGCTGTCTCCATCATAAACCCCATCGTGATCCGCAGATACAAAAGCCACGCCATCCGGCAGCTCGTCCGTCACCGTAAAGGTCTTTGTCTCCACAGCGGGGTTCTGAAACGAAATCGTGTAGGTGAGCAAATCTCCTGACTGTTTTACCGTCTGCACAGCATTTCCATCTCCGTCAGCACCGATATTTTCGCCGTCAGCGTCCAGCACCGCTTTCTCTGGGGCATCCAATACATAGACCGGCGTCCTGTCCTCGTCCTCTGGCGCGTTGGTGGAAGTGGTATCTTTATCCGTAAGGTCAACTGCCACATTCGCCTGGTTATAAATCTTTGTCAGCTCCTGTGTCGGCGCGTCCACCGTCACGGAGAACGTGACCGTCTTACTCTCCTTCGCGGAAAGCGCGAGCGTCCATGTTACAACGCCCTCTGATACGGTTCCGCCATCACTGATGCTTCCATCCACGAGCGTCACGCCGTCAGGAATTTCATCCTTTACTGTAAAGGTCTTTTCCGCCGCTGCCGAATTGATAAAGCTGATCCGATACGTCAGCGTATCTCCCGCAGCTACCACTCTATTCGTCACATCCCCGTCCTCATTCCATACAGACTTTACAGGGTCTGCGAAGACAGGCGTGCTGACGGTATCATAAAGCGTGACCTCTTTTTCAGACGAGCTGTCCGTGAGCGGCTCAAAGGCCACAGTAGCCGTATTCCTCACAATGCAGCCCTGCGTCTCGCTTTCCATCACACAGGAGAAGGAAACCGAGCCGCTGCCGTAAGCATCCGCAGTAAGCGTCCAGCTGACCACGCCATTCTCATAAACGCCGCCGTCGCTGATGCTGCTCTCCACGACTTTACAGTCTGAAGGGACCGCGTCCGTGATGCGAAGCGTCCGGGCAGCTCCAGTAGGATTCTCATAAGAAATCGTGTAAACAACCGTATCCCCATCAGAAATCACCGCGCCGTCCGCGTCCTCCCCGTCTTTGGCCGCGGACTTACTCGTAGAAGGCTTCGCGTACACCACCTTGATAGTGTGATCCTCCTGCACATCCGTAAAGGTGTAGCTGTCCGGATACTGCGTGATGTCCAGGCTCTCCCCATCCACCGTCACGGATTCCAGGAGATACCCTTCCTCCGGCTCATACTCGACGACCTTATCACTCCCATAGGAGATGCTGTCATCGGTATCGGTGATCGTACCATTCACCACCTCTGTGCTGATCGTCGGCGAAAACACTTCCACGGGAATTTCGATCTTCTCCTCCGGATAGTTGGTATCCGGTTCATCCGTCGTGACTGTCACGCAGTTTTTGAGGGTCTGATCCTTCGCGGATCTCTCGGCCTTCGTCGAATACTGAATGGTCGCCGTCCCATAGGCAAATTCCGAAAAGGTGACGGTCAGTATGCCCGTGCTGTCATCGTATTCCACCGCCGCGTTTCCCGCGCATCTCCCTGTAACAGTCACATCCTCGTTATACGTCAGACCTTCCGGTATCACATCGGTGATCACCAGATCGCCATGAACTACAGCGTCCTCCGTGCCCTGCGTCACCGTGATGGTCCACGTCACATCGTCGCCGATCTGGACCGTATTCTTATCCGCTGCCTTGGAAACGGAAACCACCGGCTCCAGCACCGTAACGCTGCACTCGTCCGTGATGGGTTCCTCCCCGCGGTCAATCGCGTTGTCATACTGGCAGGAAACCGTGTTACTGATGATATTTTCCGCAGAGTTATCTGTGGTATCTACAGCAGCTTCGAGCACCTTTGCCTTTACCGTAATCGTCTCCGGCGTTCCATAAGAAATGGAATCGTAGGTGATCGCAAACCCGTTGCCACTGCCATCGTCCGTATACGTTCCGGTATCGGTATCATAGCTTACGGATAAGAGTTCCAGCGTATCGGGAAGCGTATCGCTCACCACCACGCCTGAGGCCGTTCCATCCTCCGTTGTCTCTGTCGCCGTGATCGTGTAAGTGATGGTATCCCCTGCCTGACAGGTCGCCGCATCCACGGTTTTTTTGATGCTCATGGTGGGATTCACCACTTCGACGGTCGGAGTGCTGCTGGTGAACTCAATGCCATCAATAATCGCATACATGGTATTTGCCAGCTCATAGGAGATACTTAAGTTCTTGATCTCCGCATTGATCACCACAACATAATCCGTGCCGTCATAGTTACTGGTTGTGTTCAGAAAATCTTCGTTGAACGTGTAAGTGACCAGGTTTTCGCTTTCTTCATAGGTCAGCGTTCCCGCCGATGATGTGATATCTACGCCCGAGCTGTTGTAGAGCGCCGCGGACTTATATTCTGCCGCCTCCGGAAGATAATCCTTGATCACGATACTCTCGAAGGGAGAGAACACGTCTTTATAGAAGGTCCCGAGGTTATAGGAGATTTCCCAGGTAATGGAATCCCCCGCGGAATAGGTCTTGGTCGTATCCGTTGTCTTCACCGGCTCATTTAAGTTCGCGTAGGTACTGTAGATTTCCAGGGACGTGCCGCAGCTTCCATTCTCCCAGTAAGAACCGGAAAAAGTAGAAGAAGCTGTTACCCCGACTGCGCCGGTCCTTGTGATCGAGGCCGTGCCGGATGTGTTTGACGAATTGGCCGTGAACTTCAGCATGTTGTCTTCCGTGATGGACGTGCTGTTCGTACTCGCGGAATAAATGAAAAACTTCTGATAATCGTCAAGGGACGCCGCCCATGCCTCCTTATAGGACGAAAGCGAACCCACGACGTCGATATCGTAACAGCACTGATAGAAGGAGAGGTCACACTCCTCGCCGCTGTCACTCCATGTCACATGGGTTGTGTAATCAATCTTCTGGCCGCCACCCTGATTTCCGGCCCAGAACCAGAGGGTATTGGCTCCGCCGCCCCAGGTGCCGGGGCCAATCGCCGCAAAGGACCACATGGTGCTCGTTGACTTAGAAGCGTAGTTATACACCTCCACCTGGTCAATGTGGACGGTGATATCCACCGCGCGACCCGCGATTTCCCCTGCATCCGTGAAGATGATATCGCAGGGATCTTCGTAGGTGTAGGTGCCGGTGGACTTTACCTTCAGGTACAGGTAGTAAAGCGTCCCCGTAGTCTCCTTATACTCCGAGCTGTCATAGGACGAGTTCCAGACCACCGACATATTGCTCTGGCGCATGGTCAGATAACAGCTTGTGTCCGGCAACGTTGAACTATCGGTGAGAACTGTGATATAGTCCGAAGCACTGGCCGCCTGCACATCCGCCGCGATCGCGCCGAATAACATGCCAAAGACCAGTGCGAGGATGATAAACAGCCTCATTCTTTTAAGAATCTTCATTCGCATCTTTCCTTTCTTCGTTATTTCCTCCTGTCCGCATTTCGGAACGCAAAAACGGGCGTCCGTGATAAAATTCCCACTGACGCCCGCGGCGCGCTTTTTCTTCCCTGAAAATACAGGCTTTTTCAGCCCCTAAATGCGGACATGCGCCGCTTATTTCTCTTCCTTTCCCGCTCCTTTTCCCGCCTGTTTTTCGCCGCGCAGGCAGGGCAATACCTGCTCCGGTTGGAACCGGGGATGAACTTTGCCCCGCACCGTTCGCAGCGCTTCCTGTCGCGGTCCTTAAAGATATCCGCTTCCAACTCCGGAAAACGCGGCAGGACCGCATTTCGGAACCACCGACACAATACCGTGTAGGAGATCACCTGCGGGCAGACGCATTCCTCTCCGTCGTCAAGCAGGAGACAATTTCCCCGGTCATAATTGCTGCACTCCCGCGCGATCAGCTTTGCCGCCTGTCTCCGCTGTGCCTCCGACATCTCGTAGGGAGAGCCGTCCGGCCTGCGTGGAAGCGGCGGCCCGTACCGGGAGCTTCTCTCCATCATTACCACCTCCCCTCCGCCGTAAAACCCGCTTACTTATACCAGTTCATCATCCTCCGAATCATAGTCATAATCATCTTCCTCTTCCTCCGAGCTATCCGGTTCTCCCTCTTCCTCCTCGGGGAAGTCATACTCCTCTTCATCCTCCTCATAGTCGGCGTCCGGGTCCGGCTTTTCCTGTTCCGCCTTCTTACTCCCTTTCTGCTTCAGAAAGACGAACGCGCCGCCAGCGCCGGCCACTGCCAGAAGCAGAAGAACCGCAGGCGCGAAGCTTCCGGATTTCTTCTCCTCGGCAGGCTCTTCTGCCTCCGTATCCTCCATTTTCTCGTCTGCCGCTGCCTCCGCTTCGGCTATGGCCACCGCCACGCTCTCCTCATACTCGGCTGCTTCCTCCTCGTCCATCAGGGCCAGCAGATCGGCTTCATCCACAAGGTTCAGGAAATGCACGGTTTCATCGCCGTCATCGTCGCGGTCGATCACCAGATAGAAATAATTCCCGCTCTTTGTCGTGACCGTGATGAACTGTTTCCCAGATTCCGAGGCGGTTTCCACATCATCCACGAGCGTCAGGTTGCCGTCCGGCGTGAGGGCGGCGTCACCGGTGCTTTCCGTATCTTCCGTCTCCCCATCGTCTGTATCAGCCGTACCGGAAACGCCGGTGCTTTCATCGTCATCCCCTGCCGCTTCATCATCCGCCACTCCAGTTTCCGTCGTCTCAGCTCCACCATCCTCTTCACTTAAGCAGAGATACTCGGCGCTCACATAACCGACGCTCTCCGGCATCACGATACTGGCCCAGCCATCCTCGGTGCTGATCACCTCGACCTCCGTGCCGTCCGCGAGCTGTGTGATGATTTCCCCGTCCAGTCCCGCGCTGCTGCGCACGTTCAGTTTTCCGCCGTCCGTAGTGACCGTCCCAGTGAGGCTTGTTTCATCGTCCGCCGCAAAGGCCGTCACCGGCGCTGCCGCCAGACATAAAGAAATTGCCATCAGGCACCCCGCAATCTTCTTATTCTTCATCTTCTCCATCCTCCTTCATTCTTTCGTCGTTTACCTGCGGCATGGATACTGCCGCCATGCGGATCAGCTCCGCGAGCTGTCCCGGCGTTAAATTCGCCGCGTGGACCATATCGTGGATCTCGGTATTCTCCTCCTCCCGATACCGCCGCTCCAGGTCCTTCACCTTCGCGTCCCATTCGTCCCGCTTTTTTCTCGCCCTTTCAAGATCCGCGCCCAGCTTTTCCAGTTTTGCGCCCATTCAAAAAACTCCTTTCTTATTCCAGCCTCCCGAAACAATAGAAATGGCTTTGCCAGTACGAGCTTTCTGTTTCTATGCTCTCATACGAAACCGGATTTCCGGCGTGGATCATCATTCCATTCCCCACATAGATTCCGACGTGGCTCACACCATTTGTGCCATACGTCCCTGCAAAGAAAACCAGGTCGCCAGGCTGCGCCTCGTCCTCGGAAACCACATCACAGTAAGCAAGCAGCCCCTGCGCCGTCGTCCTGCCCACATCCCAGCCATTTCCGCAGTGATTTAAGACCCAGCACACATAGCCCGAGCAGTCAAAACCTGTCCGCGGCGAGGAACCGCCCCACACATAGGGGTAGCCCAGATACTTCTCCGCCTCACGGATCAGGTTGGCGAACGCCGTATCGGTCAGCGCTTCTGCCGGAATGTCATAATCGAGATAATCCTCGGAAGACGCCGCATAGATATCGTCGGCAAAGAGATAGACCCGATTCCCACAGGTTTCCAGGAGGAGATCATACCGCGCCATTTCGTCGTCCGTCAGGCCAAGCTCCGCGATCACCGCCTCCAATCCAAGGTTTGTGAGGGTAACGTTCAGGATATAATACTCATACTCCTCTTCTTCCTCCTCTCCGGTGTCCAGGTTGATCACTGTCCGTGTGCGGATTTCGACTTCCTCCCGAAGCGTCAGCGTATACTGGCTCTCGAAGAGCGCCTGCAGAGTCTCCTGTACCTCCTCCCTGGTATAATCTTCAAATACTACCGTGAGATAAGACGCCAATACATACGGGTTATGGCCGATTTCATCCAGTGTATAACGGTATTCGTCATAGCCAGGATGCGCGGCTTCGATGCCATCCAGCTCTTCTCGCAGTGCCTCCTCGAGTGCAATATAATCCTCCTCCGTGCCGGTGACATCCTCGTCCGTCGCTGTAAAGGAAGAGCCGAGTACCGCGTTCCCGCCGCCCGGCATGATCAGCGAACAGGAGGAGAGTAGCCCCGATAAGAGTACAATCAAAAGAGCCAGCCCCAGGATAGAAAGCAGAAGGGCGCTGTGCTCCCTCGCGAAATTTCCAATCCGCTCCGCGATGCCTGCGCTTTCTTTTGCCGCGCTCCTTGATTTCCAGAAGACGTCCGCACCTGCTGATGAAGCGGTGGCCGCGGTCTGTTCCGCGGTTTTTCCCGCCCGCCGCCTTGCATACTCCCTTTTCAGGGCCTGCCGCTGCTGCCAGCGGGAAAGTGGGTTGGAAGCGGCTTCCGCCGCATCCTCTCCCGTGGTCAGTCCGGCTTCTTCTAAACCTGTCATATCCGCCACGTCCCAGCTCGCCGCTCCCCGGCCAGCCGCTTTCCTCTTGTCATTTCCTGCGTCTGAACCAGATTTCACTGCTCCGCCTTTCAACTTTTCCGCTTTATCACTGTCCTTCCTTTTTCCGGCCTTGTCAGAATCCTTCAACTTCTCTGCTTTCTCGTACTCCTTCAGCTTCCCCGCCTTGTCCTTCTCCTTCCACTTTCTCGTTCTCTGGCGGTTTCTCAGTTTCCGACTATAATAGGACTGCCCGGCGGTTTCCGCGGCTTTTCCGGATTTCTCCGCGACCTCAAGACCCAGATTTTCATCCGCGCCGCTTTCGGCATCCTTCCCGAACGCGGCAGCAGCCTCTTTCCCCAGCGCAGCCGCTGTCTCCTTTGCCGGCTCATAGACTGCTTCGCGGACGTTTTCCGGCAGCTTCCCGCCTGCGTCCTCCTGGAATTTCAGCATCCTCCTGCGGTGCGCGGCGGAAGACGGTTCATCCTCCAGCTTGCTCCTCGGCCCCGGCCTTTTCTTCGGCCCTTCTGTCCTCTTCGCCATATCACGGCTCCTGCACGGAAACTTCCGTGAGCTTCGTCGTCATGATACGGTAAAGTTCGAGGTCCTGCGGGAAACGGTCAACGAACGGCAGGATCACGTTGCCGTAGAACAACAGCCCTTCGCCTTCTCCGGAGTGCGTCACATAGGAGAGCTGATGCGGCGAGATGTTAAGCTGCTTCGCCAGAATCGCCCTGTCGCCCGCCGCCTGGTTGAGCATATAAATGAAGTCGGAGTTCTCAAAAATGTTCTCGACCTCGCGGCTCGACAACAGATCCTTCACGTTCTGCGTGATGCCGGTCGGGATGCCGCCCCATTTACGGAAGCGCTTCCAGATCTCCACGGAATACGCGGCGGTCTGTTCCTCTTTGAGCAGCAGGTGAAACTCGTCCATATAATACCAGGTGGCCTTCCCCGCTTTCCGGTTGGCCGTGACGCGGCCCCAGACCTGATCCTGCACGATCAGCATCCCGATCTTCTTCATCTGCTTGCCCAGATCCTTGATGTCATAGCAGACAAGCCGGTTCTCGATATCCACGTTGGTGCGATGGTTGAACAGGTTTAAGGAACCGCTCACATAAATCTCCAGCGCGGTCGCCACATGCTGCGCCTCCTTCTCCTCCTGCTTTAAAAGTTCTTCATACAGATCCTGCAAAATCGGCATGTTTTCCGGCTTCGGGTCACGGAAATACGCGCGATAAATCTGGTGGACACAGCGGTCGATCACGGTCTTCTCTACCGGCTTTAATCCCTCCTTCCCGCCGACGACCAGCTCGCACAGCGACAGGATGAAGTCCGCTTTCAGTGCAATCGGATTATCTTCCTCGCTGTAATTGAGGTTAATGTCCATCGGGTTGACATACTGCTTACTGGCGGGGCCAATCTGAATCACCTGCCCTTTCAGCTTCTGCACCAGAGCGGCATACTCAGCCTCGGGGTCGCAGATAATCACATCATCATCCGTAACAAGGAAAGCATTGGTAATCTCCCTCTTTGCCGAGAACGATTTTCCAGACCCCGGCGTACCCAGGATCAGGCCGTTGGGGTTCTTCAGCTTTTTGCGGTCCACCATAATCAGGTTGTTGGACAGTGCGTTGAGGCCATAATATAAAGCCTCTTTCCCGTCCTGGAACAGCTCCTGCGTCGTAAACGGCACGAAAATCGCTGTGGAACTCGTCGTGAGCGTCCGCTGAATCTCGATCTGGTTATAAGCCAGCGGCAGGCTGCTCATAAGACCCTGTTCCTGCTGATAATCGAGCCGTTTCAGGATGCAGTTGTGCTTCTGGGCAATGCTCTGCGCCTGGAACACGTTGTTCTCCAGCTCCTGTTCGGTGCGCCCGGTATTCATTACCAGAAAGGTGAGCAGGAACATCCGCTCATTCTGGCTCTGGAGTTCTTTAAGCAGCGATTTCGCGTCTTTGCCGTAGGTGGCAAGATCGCTCGGAATGATGTCCATGTCATAGCCCGCGCGGATTGCCTTTTTCTGCTCCTCAATCTTGCTACGGTCAAGCTCCGTGATCGTATGCTTCACCGTCTTGATGGCCTTCGTCTGATCCACTGACTGGATGTGCATCGTGACGACCTGGCTCGAGTCCGTCTCAAGAAAGTCCGCCAGCATCTGGTCGGACAGATCGGAAGCGGTGATGGACAAAAAGGACATCGCGCCGTACAACGCCCCCATCTGGAAGACGCGCGACTTTGGAAACGCAAAGGAAGTCGGCGCGATGAAATCCTTCACCGAAAGTCCCGATTTCACGAGATCGTCCCACTCGAAACGGAACTTCTCCTCATCCCCCATATGAAACATATCGTGCATCAGGTGGAGCCGCTCCTTCCCATCGAGCGCCCTTGCCCGGACGCCGAGCCGGCGGAAGTTATTGATGATATCCGTCTCAATGTGACTGAGCCGTGGCTTTGCCAGCTTCATGGAATCCGCCTGGATGCCAAAGGTCAGATACTTGCTCTTTGTCAGGCCGTTATTTCCCTGCGAGAGCTGCTTTTTCAGCATCTGGCTGTACTCCGCGCGAACCGGATTGAACCCGTCCTTTTTCGGCGGGATGCGAATCGAGTTCTCAAAGCTCTCCGCGTCGGTCGCCATGTTCACAAACGACAACTCAAAATGAACCGTGCTGTCGAAAAAATTCAGAAAGCTGCACCACTCCTCAAAAATCGTCGTCCGATCCTCCTGCTGCGCGAGACGGTAGTTAATATCCTGAAACTGTACTGTCTTCGTATAATAATTCCCCGTTACGCGGCAGATACCATCCGGGAACATCCGCTCAAACGGAATCGACTGCTGCGCGGTACGGGGGACACCCCCGTCACGCTTTGCCGCGTCCACAACTTTCTGTACCTGCTTCTGCTCCTTTTTCATCAGGCGCGGCATCTTTATTCCTTCTAACAATCGCTTCTACCTCCTCATAAACTTCGTATTGCCGCATCAGGGCGGCGTAATAATTGTCTGTCTTATACGGCCTTACCACCGGCCGCTGGAAGCGCGCGTTAATGAAATGCCGCGCGACCACCTCCAGCGGCTGCCCGTCCCGCTCGTACATGGCAAGCAGGAAAAGCGGGAGCATGATGATCACCATGCACATCGTCGCCAGGCTCGTGTTCCCCGTCTGCCGAAGCAGGAAAAACGACGGAACCCCGATGAGCGCCGCCGCCCCAAAGCAGAGGAGCTGACGCTTCGTAAGCCCAAACAGAACCTTTGATTTTACCCGCGTCAAATCCCGCGGGACTGAAATATAAGCTGCTATCTTTCTTCACCTCCTCATCTAATGGGCATTGAACACGCTTTTGCTGATGCTGCCCGTCTTAAACAGGGCGAACACCAACAACACGGTGTAGCCCATCACGCCCCACAGCGAGGATATGATCTCCTCGGAAAAGGAAACGGACTGTATTAACACCGCGTAAATTCCGACACAAATCATGATCAGAAATCCCTGGAAGCCCAGCGCCAGCAAAGACCGGAGATAATTCTGTCCGATCTGGCTCTGCTCCCGGTTCGCAAAGGTGGCAAACGGGATCGGCGCAAGGCTCGTCATCAGGTAAATTTCCACCATACGCCCGTATATGATCACGAAAATCACCACCGACAAGGCATACATCGTGACCTGCACGATGAAAGACTGTAAAAATACAGCGAACAGCGGCCCGATCTCCATCGCCTCCAGCGTGGCCTGCATCGTCTCAAGCGTAGACGCGTCCACCGCAGTACTGCCCGTGATAATGCCCGCGCTCTGCCTTACCACACTCCCGAGTTTGCCACTTCACTGATTAAATGATAAAAATTTTTTCCTTATTTTG
>JAJPXQ010000001.1 GCA_021205385.1 Lachnospiraceae bacterium
TTAGGATTCTTTTCATTTGATACTGAAGAAGAGCTATCGGAAGATTTGAAAATGAAATTAATTAATAAAAATACGGTATCAATTATGATGCCATATTTAAGAAGCGAAGTTTCGCTTTTGACGGCGCAGCCGGGGATGGATTGTGTGGTTTTACCAATTTTTAATGTTAATAATATGATGGAAGATAAGGAAAAAATGTAGCACTTAGGCGGTCACGATAAAAAGCATCTGGTCCGCCTTGCTCAATATTGTATGAGACTCTCAGCATATTAATCCATCAATGCGGCCAATGTCAGTTTTGCAAAGCTCGATATCGCTTCCGTCGCCATTGCCCCAGTAGATTCTCTGGCTCATTGACACCAATTACACACCGGCATCCTTGCAGGCCTGAGCGATCCGATCTTTATCATCACTCGGAACCACTATGGAGTTTGAAATTAAAAATTCAAATAGCGCATTCGATGATGAATTAAGTCAGATTGGAATGCTGATGCATGACTTTTCTCTTGTAAAGAGTGATATACCTCCCATGGCGGAGGTTTTTTTATAGTGGTAAGGATAGAAGCGAACGAGATGAAAAAACATAGGTCAGTTATAAGGCAGATTAGTTTAGAATTCGAACTGCTAATGGCGCATACACGCTCATGTGTGGAGGAACCAGGCAGTATCGAAGAGAAACGGACAAAAATCTTGTCTGAAACAAAAAATACCGTAGCAAAAGCAAGCCTGATCAGCAACGTGTCACACACGGGGCAGGTGAGCGAAACGTTGTTCCATGCGGTTACCGGCTCAGAGGTATATAAGAATGGAATGGTATAAGCATTTGATGAATGAGAGGATGCGGTCATGGCGAAAGGTTCAAACCAGAAATTGAAGATTGTGTATCTGATGAAGATTCTGCTTGAGCAGACGGATGAGACACATTCAATTAGTATGCCGGAGATCATCTCTGCGCTGGAACAATACGGAATCACTGCTGAGAGAAAGAGCATTTATAACGATATGGAGAGCTTGCGCCAGTTTGGTATGGACATCATTGGGGAGCAGCGTGACAGGACGTATTACTACCATGTGGGGAAACGCCAGTTTGAACTGGCCGAGCTGAAACTGCTGGTGGACTCTGTGCAGTCTGCAAAGTTCATTACGGCAAAAAAGTCCAACGAGCTGATTAAAAAAATCGAGAGTCTGGCGAGCCAGCACGAAGCATCGCAGCTCCAGCGCCAGGTGTATGTGGCGAACCGAATTAAGACGATGAATGCGAGTATTTATTATAATGTAGATGCGATTCATGCTGCGATTGCCGCTAACGAACAGATTTGCTTTCAATATTTTCAATGGAATGTGAGAAAGGAAATGGAGCTGCGGCACGATGGCACGTACTATCATGTCAGCCCATGGGCACTCAGTTGGGATGATGAGAACTATTACATGATTGCGTATGACAGTGCTGCGGGCAAAATCAAACATTTCCGCGTGGATAAGATGCTCCGGATTGAAAGCACGAAAGAACGGCGGGAAGGAAGAGAGCAGTTCCGGGAATTTGATATGGCTGTCTATGCGCGGAAGATGTTCGGGATGTATGGCGGCAGGGAGGAAATTGTGAAGTTGCGCTGCGATAACAGCCTTGCCGGAGCAATCATTGACCGTTTCGGTAAAGAAATCACCATCATGAAAGAAGATGAGCAGCATTTTACCGTCAACGTAAAAGTCGCAGTGAGCAAACAATTTATCCACTGGGTCATGGCTCTCGGAGATGGAGCAAAGATCATCAGCCCGGATTCAGTGGTGGCAGAAGTGAAAGAAGAGATTCATCGATTGACAAAACAATACGGATGACTCAAAAAGGAACAAAAGTTCGAATTGCAAGACCTTTTTATTGGACACATTTAGTGGGATAATGGAATCAGGTTAAAGAAAAAACATTTCTTTCCTGGTTCCATTTTTATGTATACGGTCATGTAAGGAATGAATTCGGCTAAAGCCAGACGTGGCCGGCGCAACAGATAGGAGAGAAAAGCGCTTCCTTATCCGATTGCACAGCGTGCGAAGAGAAAAATTCGTTATATGCTAGTTCTGATGTGACGCATGCAGCGATCAGTTAGAATAACGTCTAGTATTAGATTTGCAAAAAATGGAATAAGCAAACAGGAGGAAGATATGTCAAGATTAATATTCTGGATTCGGAAGAAAATCCGTGGAGGCCGTCATTGCAGTAGTTGCTGTCTCTCGTGCGAGTATTAAGGAGAACCACGCCATTTGGAATCGTGCTAACGCACGAGGCGTGGTCTGCGTCCTGCATCAAAAATGCGATGCAGGACAAATTATGAAATATGCAAAAATGACAATGAGTAACGAAGAAGCAACATGGAAAGAAATCATGGAGAGGAGAGTACGGATGTATAAAAGAAGAATTGCCAGTATAGACAGTCAGACGAAGATCTATCATTATCCAGGCTGCCATTACGCGAAACGTATTTTACCTAAGCACCAGCTGGAAAAATCGCAGCATGACATGAAGAAAGATGGCTTTCGGCCATGCAGGTATTGCAACTCGATGAACTTCCGTCTCAAGCAGGAACATTCGAATCTGCAGAGGTATGCACAGTATCGAAAGATAGAATTTAAAATGGTCGATGAACAGCTCTTTATAAAAACAGAGATCGGCTGCTGGAAGCTGATTTACGGTAAATATCATCAGAATTTTATCCTCTACCACAGGAATGCTTCTGGCAGGCCAGTGAACTTCGAGCACCCGGAACGGGAGCGTTATCATAAACAAATGGATCAGCTGTACTCGGACACGATAACTTCAGTTTTTATATACATATACAAGCATGACCAGTTCCGTGTTACCGAGAAAGCAGCAGACGGAAATCTTGACCTTCGGCAGGTCAGCAAAAAGTATCAGCCGTCTGCAGCCCGCAGGCAGCGCCGGCAGAAAGAGCGAAGACTGGATCAGTTGTTTCGGGTGATTGAGAGTGGGAGTGAGGAGTATAGGAAAATATCGTGCTGCTGAAAGTGTAAAAGATAGATAGCACAGTGCGAGAAGTTTATAAAAATGTCTAAACCGCATTGCCAAAATTTGTTGAAGTTAGACAGAAAAGAGCATATACTATGAGAATATGGTCTGACAGATATTTGTAATTGGAGCTGCAAGGCTTCTGATATGATGCGCAATCAATGAGTACAGTTAAATGGCCGACAAGCCATTAGGAGAAGAGAAAATGGTTACAGGAATAATCAAAAACAAAATTGACAAGATATGGACAGACATCTGGGCCGGAGGGATCACGAATCCATTGACAGTAATTGAGCAGCTTACATACCTGATGTTTATACGTTCTCTTGACGAAAAGGAACTGGAGACTGAGGAATTTGAAAATATGACCGGCGAAAAAATGGTTAAAATATTCCCGCAGTCTGCGGTTGGTCAATCTATGCGCTGGAGTAAGTTCAAAAATAATGATCCGAGACAGATTTACGATGTGATTTCACAGCGTGTATTTCCTGCGATCAAAAACCTGAAATATGGACGTTTGCCAGATTTTACCGAGCAGGGAGAACTGATTGAAATTGAGGATGAACCGGACAGTACGAATAGCAATAACACTGCATTTGCGCGATACATGAGTGATGCTATGTTCCTTATTCCGACACCACAGATTTTGCAGAAAATCATTACTGGACTGGATGACTTATATGAACATGACATTGCTGATCTGGATATGCAGGGCGATTTATATGAATATATGCTGGGAAAACTGGCAACAGCCGGCCAGAACGGTCAGTTCCGGACTCCAAAGCATATTCGGGATATGATGGTAGAATTGATTCAGCCAACCCCTGATGATATTATTTGTGATCCGGCTTGCGGCACCGCCGGGTTCCTCGTTTCTGCTGCGGAATATATACGAAAAAATTATGAGGATACCATGACTGCGGAACAGTGGGAACATTTTTCAGGAGAATTATTTACTGGATATGATATAGATCGAACCATGCTCCGCATTTCGGCAATGAATTTGATGCTGCATTCCATCAGCAATCCGGATGTGGACTATAAAGACAGCGTATCGAAACAGAATCAGATTTCTGATAAGTTTACCGTTTGCCTTGCCAATCCTCCATTCAAAGGAACAATTGATGCCGAAAGCATTAATGACAATCTGAAAGCAGTCACAAATACAAAGAAAACGGAACTGCTGTTTCTGGCACTGTTCCTCCGTATTATGAAGAAAGGCGGCCGCTGTGCCTGCATCGTTCCGGACGGCGTCCTGTTTGGATCATCGGCAGCGCATAAAGCGATCCGAAAAGAACTGATTGAAAATCACCAGCTGCGCGCGGTAATTTCTATGCCATCCGGCGTGTTCAAACCCTATGCGGGAGTTTCAACGGCGGTTCTCGTCTTTACTAAGACTGGGGCAGGTGGAACGGATCAGGTCTGGTTCTATGATATGAAAGCCGATGGATTCAGTCTGGATGATAAACGTTCGGAGATTGCAGATAATGACATTCCTGATATTATCCAGCGTTTCCATAATCTAGATTCAGAAAAAGATAGGGAACGAACGGAACAGAGTTTTTTTGTGCCAAAACAGGAAATAGTGGATAATGGATATGATCTGTCTATTAATAAGTATAAGAAGACAGAGTATGTACCTGTGGAATATCCGCCTACCTCAGAAATTCTGGATAAGTTGGATGAATTGGAAAAAGAGATCGCAAAAGGATTGAAAGAATTGAGGAGGATGCTGTGAAAGTACAACTTGGAACAATGATTTCTGAATATTCGGTTCGGAATAAGAATGACGAGGATATTCATGTTTATAGCGTAACGAACGAACAAGGTTTCTGCACTGGCTATTTTAACAAAGATGTATCTAGCAAAGATAGATCGATATATAAAATCGTTCCGCGGGGTTATTTTGCATATAATCCTTCTCGGATCAATGTTGGATCTATAGGTTGGCAAAATTGTGAGGAAAGAGTAATTGTTAGCCCTCTTTATGTTGTTTTTGGCGTGAACGAAAAAATTGATCAGAGATATTTACTTTATTTTCTAAAAAGCGATATAGCGTTGACTTACATAAGGGCATATGCGACCGGAAGTGTAAGGGACAATTTAAAATTTTCAGTGTTATGTAAAATGCAAATTAATTTAATCCCGATTGATCGTCAGCGGCAAATTGCGGGTATATTGGATTCTATAGATTGTCTTATTGGCTTATACAAAGAAAAAGTTAATATGCTTGATTATCTTGTGAAATCAAAACTTTACGATGATTTGGAGGTGGCAGCATGAAATTGCGCGATATTTGTTTGATACAATCAGGAGGAACACCTTCACGTAGTAAGAAAGAATACTGGAAAGACGGGGATATTCCGTGGGTAAAAATCAGTGATTTCAGCGGCAAATTCCTCAAAACGACAGAAGAACAGATTACCGAACAAGGATTGGATTGTTCGTCGGCAAAGCTGTTTGCAAAAGGAACGATATTGTATACGATTTTTGCCACGCTTGGAGAGGTTTATATACTCGACATAGAAGCTGCTACGAACCAAGCGATTGCAGGTATAAGTATTATTGACGATGCGGTGGACAGAAACTACCTGTACTACTTCCTCGCTTCACTAAAAGAACAGGTTAATAGCATTGGACGAGGGGTTGCACAGAATAATATTAACCTTTCGATTTTGCGCGACATTGAGATTCCTTTACCAAATCGTAGTACGCAAGAGCAATTTGCTTACAATTTGGGGCGCATTGACGAAATCATCGCTCTTTGCAAGCAGCAGTTAAAGGAGGCTGATAAGCTCGTCAAGTCCCGGTTTATCGAGATGTTTGGCGATCCTATGCATAATGAAAAGGGGTGGCCTTTTGCAGTGCTAACAGATGTATGCAGTTCGATTTTTGGAGGCGGGACACCTTCAAAGAGTCACTTGGAATATTTTACTGGTGATATACCGTGGGTTTCGCCCAAGGATATGAAAGCATCAATTGTCAGTGATAGCATGGATCATATTACGCATGAAGCAATAGAGCATAGCACAACAAACTTAGTTCCTGCTAATTCTGTGTTGATGGTAATACGGAGCGGCATTTTAAAACACACATTGCCAGTGGCTATTAATAGTGTACCAGTTACCATAAATCAAGATATAAAAGCGTTTGTGCCGAATGAAAAAATAACATCTTCATTCATGATGCACTTTTTTAAGGCAATTGAAACGGACGTGCTTGCAGTGGTTCGTAGTGTGACGGCAGATAACATTGATTTCAAAGCATTTCAGCAGAGAAAGATTATTTTGCCGCCATTAGAATTGCAGCAGCAATTTACGGTTTTCGTGCAGGCTACCGACAAATCGAAACTGACAATACAGAAAAGCCTTAATGAACTGGAAATTCTGAAAAAATCATTGATGCAACAATATTTTGGATGAAAGGACAATGAAACATATGAAATTATATCACGGAAGTCATATGTGCGTAGAACGACCAGAGATTTTAACGAATGGTCACTATAAAGATTTCGGTTATGGTTTTTACTGCACGAGTCTGGAGCGGCAGGCTCGCAGATGGGCTCTGGCCAGGAAGAAAAACCATGTAGTGAATATCTATGATTACACAGAAAATAACGATCTTGAGATATTACAATTTTCGAAAATGACGGAAAAATGGCTGGACTTCATTGTTGATTGCAGGCGTGGAATTGAGCATTCCTTTGATATTGTGGAAGGACCAATGGCTGATGATACGATCTGGGATTATATCGAAGATTTTATGAATGGGAATATCAGCAGAGAGGCTTTTTGGGTTCTGGTAAAATTCAAGTATCCCACTCATCAGATCGTTTTTTGTACAAAAAAAGCGTTGCAGACTCTGACGTATGAAAGGAGTTATCTCCTATGACAAATATATATTTCGAAGATGAAGAGGTAACTGAGGACGACCTGTATTTTTTATGTTATATGATAGAACGAGTTGCGCGCAGGCTTCATCAGAGGGATCGTTACGTTGTAAACAGGATTGACCGGTTGGAATGGATGCGGCTGATCAGTGTGGCGAATGTTCTGCATTGTGAGAATCCACTGGAAATTGAGGATGAATGGATAGAGGAATATGAGTTACAATCTGGGAACTTTGATGTTCTTGACGTAGATGGAGAACTGGCTAAAATTATCCCAACGCCAACACAAATGGGAAAAGTTTATCAGCGGCTGATTTTACAGACATTAGGGTCAGAAGAGAACTATGTGGATGGCCTGATTCGGGTATATAATGATGAATTATGTGAAACCCTGGATAACTATACATGCGGAGCATTCTATGAACCATCCTATTATATTACGAGGGCGTATTATAACGGTGGATTCTGAAAATTGAAGCAGATTGAGGTGTATATTCCTGATGATAAACTTTTAAAACTGTTTCGTTGCTTTCGTGTATGCCATCGAAAAATGCTGATGCAGAAATATTTTGGATAATGAATGGGGCGCAGGATGATACGGTACAGAAAGGACTGTATTATCATGAACGAAGAAATCATCACTGAAATTACCAGAAAAATGCTCCCTTATCTTGACAATGCGCAACTGAAGCAGTTGCAGGATGTTCTCCATCATTATTTATGGAATGTTACAATTGTTGAGTCTGAAGAAAAAAATGAAATTGCAGAAAAATCTAATAATGAATTGCTTGAATTATTCTTGTCGGCAAAATGCGTAGAAGGCTGTAGCGAGAAGACAATGCATTATTACGAGACTACGATTGCCAAGATGTTTCTGACGATAAATATTCATGTGACCCATATGCAGACAGATGATCTTCGCAATTACCTTTCTGAATATCAGAAGAATAGACAGTGTAGTAAAAGCAACATTGATAATATACGCCGGGTATTGTCCAGCTTTTTCTCGTGGCTGGAAGAAGAAAATTATATTTTAAAGAGTCCAATGAGACGTATTCATAAGATTCGTACAGCTAAAACAGTTAAAGAAACGTACAGTGATGAATCGCTGGAAACTATGCGTGATCAATGCGGTAATATTCGTGATTTGGCAATCATTGATATGTTGGCTTCAACAGGTATGCGTGTGGGAGAATTAGTAAAGCTGAATATTGTAGACATTGATTTTGAAAACAGGGAATGCGTGGTTTTCGGAAAAGGGAGCAAGGAACGCCCGGTGTACTTTGATGCACGAACAAAGATTCATCTTAAGAATTATCTTGAAAGCCGGTCAGACAATAATCCGGCACTTTTCGTGTCGCTGCAGAAACCGTATGCGAGACTGGAAATAAGTGGTGTTGAAATTCGGCTGAGACAGCTTGGAAGAAAACTTGGGATACCGAAGGTACATCCTCACAAGTTCCGCAGAACATTGGCAACAAGGGCAATTGATAAGGGAATGCCAGTTGAACAGGTACAAATGCTCCTCGGACACGCTAAAATTGATACTACGATGCAATATGCTATGGTGGATCAGAATAATGTAAAGAATAGCCACAAAAAATATATAGCGTAATAATCCTCTCCCGGTTTATCGAGATGTTTGGGGATTGCAAGACTAATCCGAAGGGATGGGAAACGAAGCGACTGGTAGATATAGCAGAAATTGGGTCAAGTAAACGTGTTTTTGTTGAGGAACTTAAAGATAGAGGTGTCCCATTTTACAGAGGAACAGAAGTGGGGGCTTTGGCGGAGGGAAAGACAATAACTCCTGAACTATACATTACGGAGCAACATTACAAAGAACTGTGTAATGCATCAGGTACACCGCAGAGAGGTGATTTGCTAATGCCATCAATTTGTCCTGATGGACGCATATGGGTAGTTGATACAAATGAGCCGTTCTATTTCAAAGATGGTCGTGTGCTATGGGTTCATGGAATTAGTAATGAGTATAATCCAATTTTCCTTTTGTACACACTCAAAGATAGAATTATGACTGACTATTTGAGCATTGCATCAGGTACAACTTTTGCGGAATTAAAAATATTTGCATTGAAGGAATGCCGTATATTTGATGTTCCAAAGGTATTACAGAATCAGTTTGCCGCTTTCGTGCAAGCAACCGACAAATCGAAATATCTTAGTCATTTGAGTATCGACATCTGCTGTATGACAGCAAATAAATATAGACAGGAGAGGATGCTATGTCAAACTTTGAATTTCTAAAAGAGAAAAAAGAATACTTACTTTTTGCGTCCGCTGCGATTGAAGCGGAAAAGGTATACGTCACATCTCCTGCTATGTGCGCGGTCGGATGTAGAAAGGCGCTTGAACTGGCTGTGAAGTGGGTATATTCTGCGGATAATACGATGCAGATGCCCTATAAAGACAATCTCCAATCTCTGATTCATGAACAGACTTTTCGCTTCGCAGTAGACTATAACACCTGGGGAAAACTGCCATATATTATTAAGCTTGGGAATCTGGCGGTGCATACAGAGCGAAATGTGCAGGCAACGGATGCGCTGGCTTCTTTACGTGCATTGTTTGAGTTTATTCAATGGGTGGATTATTGCTACGGCAGCGACTACATAGAGCGCAAATTTGATGAATTGCAGATTCCGAAGGAAAAAGTTGTAGTTGACACGAAGAAAATCAAGGAGCAAGAGAGCCTGCTTGACGAAAAAGAAGCCGAGATTGAAAAATTACGTAAGCAGATCGAGAAAATGTCAGAGAAGTATACAAGTGCCAAAGAACAGCATAAGCAGGATCGTACATTTACGGCAGAGGATTTGTCGGAATTTAAAACCAGAAAAATATATATTGATGTGGACATGAAGCAGATGGGGTGGAAGTTTGCTGGTATCGACGCAGATGTTCAGGAGGAATATCCGGTTGACGATATGGCTGGTGTTATCGGACAGAAAGGGTATGCTGATTATGTGTTATTTGGGAAAGATGGCTTACCTTTAGCTGTGGTAGAAGCAAAGCGGACCAGTAAAGACCCGAACACCGGACGGAAACAGGCAATGTTATATGCGGATTGCCTGGAAAAGAAATTCGGCAGACGTCCAGTTATGTTTACGACTAATGGTTTTGACACTTATTATTGGGATGATCAGACCAGTATACAGCGGAAAGTAAGCGGCATTTTTAGCAGGGATGGTTTGCAGAAACTGATTAATCGGCGAATGGAGCATAGAGATTTGATGTCGATTCCGATTGATGATCGGATTACAGACCGCTATTACCAGAAAGAAGCGATTCGTGCGGTATGTGAGCAGATTGAGTCTGGCTTTCGCAAACACTTGCTGGTAATGGCTACTGGGGATTGTGCTATATTAATGACAGGTTAGCAAGAACCGCATAAACAAAGGTTTTTGGCTGATTTAGTCCTACAAAAAATGCCGAAGGACAGGGCATTTTAAGTTGGGACGGGCCCGTTTTAAACATAAAATATCGACCTTGTGCATTAATATAACACGAGGTGTCCAGACTGTTCACAGGCAATTCTCAGGCGTATTATGCTCTGGGGTACAACTGAATATGGAAATTAAGGTAGGACTTAATCGGAGATTCTTGACGGCCGACGGGTCCTTTTTTTGTACCCTGAAAGCTGTATTCCGGTTAAGTCCAGGCAGAGAAAATGGTAAAGAGGTGAAAACAGGATGGCAGTGAGAAAGGATTCCAGACTGCTGACGATCGGAGAAGTGCCGGCAGGTTATGGGAGAAAGGCGACGCCTCAGCTTCGCATTCAGGGACTCTGGATGCAGACACTCGGATTTGAGATCGGGGACACCGTGCAGGTGAAGTGTGAGGATGGGAAGCTGGTCATCACACTGGCGGAGGCAGTGAATTTCTGAAAAACAATGTCAAACAGAAGGAGGCAGACATTTATGGCAAAAGCAGTTTTGGGAAGAACAATGAAGAAGATCAGGGAACTGAAGGTATTTGGGCAGAGCGGTTATCATTACAGAACCACGCCGACCATCATGCTGAAGGGACTGTGGCTGAAAGATCTGGGATTTGATATCGACTCCCTGATCCGGGTGGAATGCGAGAATGGAAAGCTGGTTATCACTCTGGATCATGAGCGGGAGCAGCGGATCGCAGAGGAAAAAGCCTTTATGGATGCGGAGATGGAGAAATTCCAGGCAATGATGGTGGCGGAGCGGCAGGCCAGATACGGAAATGGACTTACGGATCAGTGATCTTTTGTAAATTTATCAGGCAGACTGGTTCCGGGAACCGGTCTGCCGGGACAAGGAGGACAACATGGGAAAGATTATTATGATTGGATCGCAGAAGGGCGGAGTCGGGAAGACGGTTACGACTTTCAACCTTGCTTATTCTCTGCAGAAAATGGGAAAGAAGATCCTGACGATTGACTTTGACAGCCAGGCGAACCTGACCACCTGTTATGGTGTGGAAGAAACTTCTTCCCTGGAGCATACGATCGGGCATCTGATGATGGCGGCGATGGAAGATGCACCTGAAAAGGATCTGTCAGAATTCATCAGGACAGGGAACGGCGTGGATTTTATTCCGTCATCTATTTATCTGTCAGTGGCAGACGCGAAGCTGCGGCTGGAGATGGGCGCGGAGCGGATGCTGTCGGACATCTTGGAGCCGGTCCGGGAGAAGTATGATTATATTCTGATTGATACTTGTCCGTCACTGGGATCCCTGACTATTAATGCACTGGCGGCTGCGGATGAAGTGATTGTCACGGTAAATCCTCAGCTTCTGGCGATGATGGGGCTGCAGGACTTCCTGCGGACGGCGGCAAAGATCAGGCGGCGGATCAATCCGGGGCTGGAAATTGCGGGTATCCTGCTGACGATGTGTGATGCGAGAACGACGCTTTGCAGGGTACTGACGGAGGAAGTGAAGGAGAATTTCCATCAGCAGATCCGGATTTTTGAGACAAGGATCCCGAAGACCGTAAAGGTTGGGGAGAGCGTTTACTACAGTATGCCGATTGACCAGTATTGTCCGAAGGCGAGTGCGGCCGCAGCCTATCAGGAACTTGCAAAGGAGTTGATTTCTTATGAAAGCTAATGCGCCGAAGAGAAAGATATTTAATGACGCGGTGGATCTGCTGGGCGGCGCAGATGCACCTGTGGGAATACCGGAGAATGCGGTGCAGATGCTTCCGGTAAATGGGATCCGCCCGTTCCCGGAGCATCCTTTCCGATTGTATGAAGGAGAACGCCTGGAGGAAATGGTGGAGAGCATCCGGGAGCATGGCGTTCTGGTGCCGGTGATTGTCTGGAAGCGGGATGACGGATATGTGATGCTGGCCGGGCATAACCGGATGCGGGCAGCAGGTATGGCGGGATTGATGGAAATTCCCGCCATCGTTAAGGAAAATCTGACAGAACAGGATGCATATGTGTATGTGATCGAGACGAACATGATCCAGCGCTCATTTTCGGAACTGTCTGTATCGGAGAAGGCAGCTGTTCTGGAAGAACGGTATGACAAGGTGCTTTACCAGAGAAACCGGGAGGCGATCGTGCAGGAACTGACGGCTCTGGAAGGAAAAGATGGACACGATGTCCAACATTTGACGAACCGCGACAGCCTGGGTGAGGAACACGGCCTGTCCGGGAGAACCGCGGCGCGGCTGATGCGTGTGAACCATCTGATCCCGGAATTGAAGGACAGGGTGGATTCCGGTGAACTGGCATTTGTAGCCGGTGTGGGATTGTCGTATCTCTCGGAAGCAGAACAGCGGATGACGCTTGAAGCTGCGGAGACAATGCCGGACGCGGGGCAGGTGAAGGAACTGCGGGAGCAGGCTGGCAGCCTGACGGCGGAAACTGTGGCATCCGTCCTCGCCGGTTCTGACAGGCCGGAAAAGAAAAAGCGGGATATCAGCCTGAAAATCCCTGATGCGTGGCGGGAAAAATATTTTTCCGGGATGGAAAAGAAACAGATTGCCGCGGCCATTGAAGAGGCGCTGGAAGCATGGGCGGCCGGAAAGGGGGCTGTGGATGTTCAGGACAGAGGTGCTTGAAAAGGTGGATCGGGATTATTTTAATATCATCGTTCTGGATGCGTATGATGTCTCTGTCCAGTCAAAGAATACCGGCCATTACTGGACGATCCATAATACAGAATATCCGGGAGAGGGAGCCTGTGTGATCTATCACAAGCACAGGTTCCGTCATCCGTATCATCTGCACGGGAGGGCACCCAGCCTGGGCAGGGCGCTCCGGAGCATCCGGAAGCATGATGAGTGGCTTATTGGACGGAAAAAACGCTGCGTTTAAGCAGCAAAAAATAAAATAATAGTTGACAAAAAGCAGCAAAACGAGTAGAATAAACATGAGGTGGTGGTATGTTTGATTTGGGTCAGTTTGTTAAGACTAAGAGGAAAGAATTAGGGCTGTCTCAGGACAAGCTTGCAAAAGCAAGCGGGGTAAGTGACAGCACAATTAAGCGGATCGAAGATGGTTCCAGAAAGACTCCAAACTGGGAAAATCTGTGTAAAATTGCAAGGGCTCTTCAAACTCACCCGTTTGAAATACTTTTGAAAGCAGGTTATATTGAACCTTCGGATATTCAACCGGATATGAAATTACATGGGTTGGAAAGTCTGAGTGATTCAGAAATAGGAACAGTGCAGCTTTTTATTGATTTTTTAAATTCAAGAAGGCTGGCTGGTGGTGCCGGAGAGGATGGCGGAATATGATATTTAAATTAGGAGAATTGTTCTGCGGCCCCGGCGGAATCGCCTGGGGAGCGACGCACGCAGATATTGGTGATCCGGAATTTGCGATTGTTCATCAATGGGCAAATGATTATGATGCGAGCACATGTGAAACATACAGGCATAATATCTGCCCGGATGCTCCGCAGACTGTCTATCATGAAGATATTCGTAAATTTGATATGACGAAACTGAAAGAGATTGATGCCCTGGCTTTCGGTTTTCCCTGTAACGATTACAGTGTTGTAGGAGAACAGAAAGGTATGGACGGGGTATATGGGCCTCTTTATTCGTATGGAGTCAAAGCTTTAAAGATTTTTCAACCGAAATGGTTCCTTGCAGAGAATGTTGGTGGCTTAAGAAATGCGAATGAAGGAAAAGCGTTTACAAAAATTTTGACAGAACTTCGTGATGCTGGATACACGATTACTCCGCATTTATACAAGTTTGAAGAGTACGGTATTCCACAGGCGCGGCACAGGATTATAATCATAGGAATTCGGAATGATATTGATGTTGTATATCATGTGCCATCGACTGAGCCATATAAGGGTATAGATAATTCGTGCAGGAAGGCAATAGAGGATCCGCCAATTCCAGATAATGCTTTTAATAATGAGAGGACAAAACAGTCTCCAATGGTTGTTAAAAGGCTGGAACATATTCTGCCGGGACAGAATGCTTTTACAGCGGATTTACCGGAAGAATTACAACTGAACATTAAGGGCGCTAGAATCAGCCAGATATATAAACGTCTTGATCCCAATAAACCATCATATACAGTTACAGGAAGCGGTGGCGGAGGCACACATATATATCACTGGGCTGAACCCAGGGCATTGACGAACCGGGAGAGAGCAAGGCTTCAAACATTTCCTGATACGTATGAGTTTAAGGGGAGCAAGGAAAGTGTTCGTAAGCAGATAGGAATGGCGGTGCCGTGCCGTGGAGCGCAGATTATATGTGAAGCTGTATTGAAATGTTTTGCAGGGATTGAGTATCCTTATATTGAAGCAAATATCAACGAATAAGAAAGCGGACTTTAAGGTCCGCTGTTCTTTTACAACTTTTCAATTAAAATATCATATGGGCTTTGCCAGGATACTTTTATAATATCGCCAACTTCTGCATTTATCCTGTAATACCAAGTGCCGACTGCCTTCAGATTTTTATCTACAGAAAACTGCTTTGCGTAAAGAGTATTACTTTGATTGCCCTGAGCTCTAAGTTTACCTTCGAATAATCCGTCAGCTGATTTACAATAAAAAATGTTTTTGCCAAGTATATCAGCACCTTTGGTGCCGTTTTGGTTAAGCAATTCTGCAGAATACATCAGCGCCTACAGTCAGCTGCGTTTCATACCAGTCGCGGGCTTTACGCTTGCTTCTGGGAGCAGCATAGCAGACATTGATGTTTGATTTTGTGTAGTGCTTTCCATCGTCTATATGTCTTTCATCAGAACTTGGAACTTTTAATTTCAGAAGGAACGACATATAAGCCTGGCATCTTGCGTAAAAGTTGATGTTGGACTGCGGTACAGCCGTCACCAGATCTATTCCATCAAGAGCGGTATTCTTTTCACGTACAAGCGGCATGTTTTTAATATTTGCAATATTGTCAGAGCAGTTCGGTGCTTTCAGGTCTTCAATGTGTGCTGCAATTTCGGCAACTTCATTTTCATCTGTGACGAGTGCAGATACCTCATACTGCCGGCGGTTGGACGCTTCCGGTTTGATCACTCCCAGATTGGCCGAACCTATGACTGCGGAAAACGGTTTTCCATTTTTATAAAAGCAGTACAGCTTTCCGTGGTATTTAAAGGTTTTTACAATACGAATTTCTCCAATGCCTGTCTCTGACCATTTTTGATTCAGTTTCACTGCAGTATGGTAAGAGTTTTCCGGCATTCCTTCAATATAGTACATTCCGATAGTCAGGCAGATCCTGCCGATGCTGTTTTCGCTGACAAGCTGGTCAAGTTCGCTGAGTGATGCAAGTGATATGTATCCGACAGCAATTTCTACGCGGTCAGCCATTTCTATCTGCTCATTTATGCAGTCAATAATCGTTTCCTGCCCTTCGCGCGTGCCGAGCGGAAGGATATTGGAGTATAAGAGCTTCATAATTTGCCTCCGGTTATCATGGTGTTTCTGTTAGTATACCATAAACATAAGGGTGCGCCAGTTCGGCGCTTGAAATACAAGTAGGTGAAAGTCCTACTCTGGT
>JAJPXQ010000031.1 GCA_021205385.1 Lachnospiraceae bacterium
TGGCTGTACATTCAGGCTTTTATAAAAACTCGGTATAAACTTGGCAAGCAGGGCATAGCGGAACCGCTATGCCGGTTTTCGAGATTTTCGCCGTCGGCGAAATCTCTCAACTACTTGTTAGGGGCTGCCCCCAATCCCCCGATCATCGCTTCCGCGATGGCTGCGCGTTCCTGCGGAACGCTTGAGAAAAACATTTCTTCAAAATTTCAAAAAATTTTTGTCAAAAAACAGGATTTCTGGCGTTATATATATGAATGATTTTTGTAAAACAAAAATTCCCCGGTACGGCTCCACTGAAACTCAGTGGAAATCCGTACCGGAATCATCTTATCTATTCTTCTTCTGTTCCTGCTCCTGCCGACTACATTCTTCTTTTTCCATGTCGTCGCCAACACACGCTTCGGAGATTTGCAGCGCGATCTGATAATCCTGCATCTGCGCATGAACCTTGCGGTACTCCGCATAGGTTTTCTTCTTCTCCGCCATCAGCGCGGCGTACTCAGCGTTCAGTTCCTTCACCTTCGGAAGTTTTTTAATCTCCATCTGGTTGAACGCTTCCTTGGCCGCCTTATGAATGGTCAGCTCTTCGCGATGCTCCTCGAAAAACTTCTTGCTGTAGCCGGCTTTTCGGTAAGCCACATAGATTTCTCTTGTCTTCGCATAGTTGATAATGTGTGTCCGCAACACCATGATCTCCGCCATTCGTTTTTCCGACGCTTTCACAGATGCGAGCAACGCATGATTTTGTTCTGTGACTGCGGCAGTTTTCTCTCGGAGCTGTTCTATAGTATGAATATCATTCTCCTCCAGAAACAGAACTGCTTTCGCCGCGGCTTTCAGATTATACACCTTGGCCCATCTCGTATAAGCGCCGCCCTTTCCTTCCGCCAGCTTCTGCTGAATGTTGATGGGCAGGTCAAGCGTCTTTCGATTTTCTCTGACGCTGCCTCCGGACACCTGCCTGGACTTCCCTGCGATTGCTTCCTTCAGATCATCGACACTATAACCATCTCCGAGAGAACGGAATCGAATAAAACGCGCGCCGCCTTTTCCTTTCAGGGCCGGCAGTTTCCCATTTTTATATTCATATCCGTCCTCCTGCAAAAAGCGGATCAGCGCTTCAAAATCTTTCGGTTTCTTCTCCAGGGCACGGTTAATCGCCGCGCGGATTTCGTTTCGATTGGAAGGGTGCTTCGGGTACTCTGTTCGTTTCTGTCGCTCTGCATAAGGTTTCGGCGTGATCACCGACTTTCCATGTTCCAAACAGACAAGATCGCTCAGCCGCTGTACCACCAATCCGGAACGCCGAAAATTCCGAAACTTATGCCGACAGTCCAGAGTGGTGGAATTGAAAATGATGTGATTATGAATGTGCGCCCTGTCGATATGAGTGGCTACAATAAAGGCGTGTTTGCCTTTTGTAAAACGCATCGCCAGTTCATACCCAATCTGGTTAGCTTCCTCTGGTGTAATCTCACCAGGCTTGAAGGACTGCCGTATCTGGTATCCGATAACATCCCGCTCCTGCGATCTGCCAGTGATATGATGATACTCCCGTTTGGAGAGAAGGAATTCCTGATCGGCAGTTTTCGGATCGCACTCATAAGAGCTAATATATTTTCCGCCGTCCGTCTTCTCCGCGTTTTGCGAATAGTCTGTCCGGTCGGCGAGACAGCGGGCGACGCTCTTGCCCTTATTGACATGCAATGCAATCAGTCTTGTCGCCGCCATTCACTCTCCCTCCCTTCAAAAAGTCACTCATCCATCGGCACAGCCCATTGTCTTTCTTTTACTCCAACATCCGTTCCCTGTCACGCGCTCCCATCAAATGGACATCAAGCAGTAAACGTTCCTCCACGCTAAAATAGTAATCAAGGGCTTTCTCATGTTTACGATAGAGTGCTGCATCATGTTCATCTAAGGCTCGCTGCAACACTCCTTCTTCTTTGCGGAACTCCCCCAGCCGATTTTTATATTCCGGATCATCAACTGTCGCTGACGCTATCGGATCGCTGTATATCTTTTTAAAATACTCCGTCATCAATGCTACATTCATCGCTGCTCCTTTCCCGCCCATGGCTTTTTTATTTGCATTTTATCTACCCGTGATGCATACGGCAAGTTTGTCAAGTGCCTGGAAATTTCGTTTTATGTACAGGCATGAGAAATTCCCATACCTGATTTTTACACCTACTGGATGGCGGCGAGCCGCGAAAGTATTTCCCTCGCGCACTCCCAGATTTCATCCAGCCTTTCCTGCAGGTCCCTGATATCCTCTTCATAGATACTTCCCGTCTCGTTGGCGCGCTTCGCGTACTGATTCAAGTTATTATTGGCATAACGAAGCAAGGATACCATCTCCTTTACATCCTGCAAGTCGAGCTTCACGCAGTAGCCGTCGAGCGCCATCTTTCTGAGATACGCCGCGAGGCTGTGTATCCCCATCTCGTCCATCTTCTGATGGATGCGCGCCATCTCTTCCTCCGTCGCCCGAAAGTGGCCGTGTCGATTCCGTGTCTCCATTACAGGCTCTGCTCCTTTCCGACGCTGCGCTGGGGCGGCTGCACCATCCCCGCTTTTGCTTTCAGATCCTCAAGCACCGATGCCCTCTCTCCTCCTTCCTGTTCTTCCGAAATTTCCTCGCCAACGCCATGCCCGTCATCCATATTCAGCGCGGCGTCCAGCTCCGCGAGCCGTGCGGATTTTTCTGCCAGTTCCGCTTCCTGCGCGAACGGCTTTTGCACCTCGATACGCGCCGCCTCCTGCTGAGTCGTCAGGTTCTCCAGCTGCTCCTCGGCGTGCTGCAGCTTTGTGGGGATTGCCGCCAGGACATTGTCGATACGGATGAGATTACCCCTGGCGTCTTTCCCCAGGCTGACGCGATGGCTCATGCAAGCTTTCAGGCTGACTTCAAACTCATTTGAAAGAAAGTTGAAGGACAGCGCCATCTTAAATCCGCGGTACTCGCCCAACGGAAGCGCGTCTTCTCCCTTGACCTGTTTGCACATGGCGAGGATTGCTTCCCCTGCTTCCACCTTTTCGGTATAAGTCCTTTCGCCCACCTTCATCCCAACGAAGCCGTCCTTGATCTGCGGATGCGCCTCCACGGTTTTGATATCCTCCGAAAACCCTTTGATATAACGGCTCTGCTTTTCAATCTCCGCAGGGTAGTATTTCAGCAGCTTGTCCTCCAGTCGATAGCGCTGGCTCAAGTGGTCCGCCTTCAGGACCTTCAGCCGCGCCACCTCGATATCCAGGTCCATCTTTTCCTTGATTAGCGGATTGCCCGCACAGAGCGCTTTGATCTCCGCGTAAGACAAAGCCTGCTCGTCCACATCGTCGCAGGAGCGGACCGGAGATTTGCTAGTCATGATCTGCGAGATAAATTTCTGCTTGTTCTCCAGAGTCTGATACAGGTACGCGTCAAAAGTTCCTTCTGTCACATACTGATAGACCTGCACCTCCGGATTTCGATTCCCCTGCCGGATAATACGACCGTTGCGCTGCGTCATATCCGATGGCCTCCAGCCCACATCCAGATGGTGCACGGCGATCAACCGGTCCTGCACGTTCGTTCCGGCCCCCATTTTCTGAGTGCTTCCCAATAACACGCGCACCTGACCACTCCGAACCTTAGCGAACAGTTCTTTCTTCTTCGCCTCCGTGTCCGCTGTGTGGATGAACGCCACCTCCTGCTCCGGTACGCCCGCCGCGATCAGCTTGCTTCTGATGTCGTCATAGACATTAAAGCTTCCGTCCTTCTTTGGCGTGGACAGATCACAGAATAAAAGCTGGGTCAGCTTCTCTTCCTTCCCCTCCTCCCAGATTCTCAATACATTTTTCACACAGGCATTCAGTTTACTGTTCGGGTCATCCGGCAGAAGCGGATTCATCAGTCGTTGGTCCAGTCCCAGCTTTCGCCCGTCCGATGTGATTTTCAGCATATTATCCACGGAAGCGTCAACCGACCCACTGTGGACTTTCGCCGCCCGCTCGGACAGGCTCGCCACCATCGCTTTCTGATGTTCCGATGGCTGCACCACGACCGTCTCAAACTTTGCGTCCGGCACCGGCAGATCGAGCTGGTCTGAGGTTTTGATGTCCGCAACTTCCTTGAACATATTCATCAGTTCAGGCAAATTGAAGAACTTTGCGAACCTCGTCCTCGCGCGATATCCTGTCCCTTCAGGGCTTAATTCTATGGCTGTCTGAGTCTCCCCAAATGTTGACGCCCACGCATCGAAGTGCGTCAGACCCTTCTGTCGCAGCGTCCCATACTGGAGATAGCGCATCACCGTGTAAAGCTCGGTCATGCTGTTACTCACCGGAGTACCGGTCGCGAAGACCACGCCGCGCCCACCGGTAATCTCGTCCATATACCGGCATTTCATGAACATATCCTGCGACTTCTGTGCCTCTGACGTTGCCAGTCCTGCGACGTTCCGCATTTTGGTAAATAGAAAAAGATTCTTGTAAAAATGGCTCTCATCCACAAACAACCGATCCACGCCGAGCTGCTCAAAGGTAATCACATCATCTTTGCGATCCGCGGCAAGCAGTTTATCCAATCTTGCCTGCAATGATTTTCTGGTCTTCTCCATCTGCTTGATCGAAAAGTTCTCGCCACGTCTGTATTTCATTCCACTTAAGGCTTCCGTAATCTCGTCAATCTGCTCCCGCAGGAGCCGTTCCTGACGTTCCGCAGATACCGGTATCTTCTCAAACTGAGAATGGCCGATGATCACCGCGTCGTAGTCCCCGGTCGCAATACGCGCGCAGAATTTCTTACGGTTCGCAGTCTCAAAATCCTTTTTTGAAGCGACCAGCAGATTTGCACTGGGATACAGCCGCAGGAACTCATTAGCCCATTGCAACGTCAGATGATTTGGCACGACAAAGAGTGACTTCTGGCACAGGCCCAATCGCTTCGATTCCATCGCCGACGCGGCCATCTCAAAAGTCTTTCCTGCACCGACTTCATGCGCCAACAGCGTATTTCCTCCGTAGAGTACATGGGCAATCGCATTCAACTGATGATCACGTAGCTTAATATCCGGATTCATTCCGCCAAAACGTATATGGCTGCCATCATATTCCCGCGGCCTGGTACTGTTGAAGAGTTCATTGTACCTTTTACAGAGTGCTTCGCGGCGCGCCGGATCTTTCCACACCCATTCCTGGAAAGCGTCCTTGATCGCCTGCTGCTTCTGCTGCGCAAGCGTCGTCTCTTTCTTGTTGAGTACACGCTTCTGCTTCCCGTCGATATCTTCAATCGTATCATAGATGCGGACGTCTTTGAGGTTCAGCGTATCCTCCAGAATCCGGTATGCGTTGGCACGTTCCGTTCCGTAGGTCGCATACGCTGTCACATCGTTCCTGCTGACGGAGCTTTTCCCTGTAATCTGCCACTCTGCGGTAAGCGGGGAAAACTTCACCTCCACCGAGCGGCGCATATAAAACGGCAGCTCAAAAGTCTCCTGCATAAACTGCTGAATATACTGCTTATCCACCCACGTCGCGCCCAACCGAACGTCAATCTCCGACGCTTCCAGATCTTTGGGCTGTGCTCTGGTGAGCGCATCCACATTGACGGCAAACGTGCTGTCTTTTTCCGCGGCCATCTGTGCGATCCGCAGTTTCTCCCGTACATTTCCGGAAAGATATTCGTCCGCAGTCTGCCATCCCGCCTCCGGCTCGTCCGACGCCATTGGGTCTTTGAAAATAACGCCACGCAGCTCCTCCGTGATCGTATCATACTCCCCCTGTGTCCCGAGAAGTTCGGCCATATAGGGAAGATCCACCCTTCCATGCTCCCCGATGGAGACAGCCAGCGCCTCACTCGGCGTATCCACACTGGTAACTTTCCGCTCCGGACGAATGGTGCGCTTCGTGAACATATCCGCCTTGCTAATAAGCCGCCCATCCTCGTCGATATTTTCAAGAGAACAGAGAAGATAATAAGAAGAATCATCCGAAAATGCCTGTGCGTTACCTCGGGAGTTAATCAGGCCATAGGTTGCGGTATACGCGTCATAGACCCTGTTCAGTTCCTTCTGTTTTTCACGAATCGCATCCTCCGGATAATCCTCCACCTGATATTCAATCAGCTCGTTCACGACCTGACGTAGCTCGACCAGACCTTTCACTCTGGCTTTCGCCGTCTCATTCAGTTCAACCAGACGCATAACCGAGTTCTCGCGGAAGTAGACATCTCCGCCCACCACCGTGAAGGAGTAGTTTTTCACGTCCGGATCGGCAGACAGAACCTTTATTGATTCTTCAGCTTCCTCATACTCCATTTCCACGGCCTGGTAGCTCCCATGGATATGGGATACCGCTTCATGAAGCTGCTCAGAAAGCTCCGCACCCGGGATGGGAGCAACGGTGATGTCCATACCATGCTGTGTGCTCTCTTCCGTAAGCGTCCCGAGTATCATCTCCGGATGATCTACAAAATACCGGTTGACCGGATAGCCTTCCGGCGACAGATCCAGATGAATCCAGTCCTGTTCGATGTCAATCGGATGCTCCCGCTTCTGCAGGAAGATAATATCCGACACCACCTCGGTTCCTGCATTAGCCTTAAACGCGTTGTTCGGAAGGCGGATGGCTCCCAGAAGTTCCGCCCGCCGCGCCAGATACCGCCTGACCTCCGGCGATTTCGCATCCATAGTATAACGAGATGTGACGAATGCCACCACGCCGCCCGGCCGAACCTGATCGAGCGCCTTTGCGAAGAAATAATTGTGGATGGAAAATCCCAGCTTATCATAGGGCTTATCGCTGACCTTATACTGGCCAAACGGCACGTTACCCACCGCAAGGTCATAGAAATCACGCCGATCCGTCGTCTCGAATCCCGCCACCTTGATATTCGCTTTCGGGTAGAGCTTCTGCGCAATCCTGCCCGTAATGGAATCCAGCTCCACTCCGTACAGGCGACTCCCCGCCATAGCATCCGGCAGAAGGCCCAAAAAATTCCCGACGCCCATAGAAGGCTCGAGAATGTTTCCTCCATTGAATCCCATATTTCCAACCGCTTCATAGATGGCTTTAATCACCGTCGGACTGGTATAGTGCGCGTTCAGGGTGCTGCCCCGCGCCATCTCGTACTCATGCTCCGGAAGCAGTGCTTTCAGCTCCTGATACTCCTTCGCCCAGCCTGTTTTGTTCGGGTCAAAGACATCCGCGATGCCACCCCAGCCAACGTATTGCGAAAGGATTTCCTGCTCCTCCGGCGTCGCGTTCCGCTTTTCCTCTTCTAGCATGAACAGGGTGCGGATTGCCTCCACATTCCGTGCGTACTTCTGCTTCGGACCGCCTTCGCCCAGATGGTCATCGGTGATACGGAAGTTGCGCGCGGGGACTTGAGATCGAACTGGTTCCGTCACTTCTGTTGAGACAGCTTCCCGATCAGGTGTACCACTCTGTTGCTGCTCTCTCGTCGTTTCATTAAATCGCATTCGTCGTATTTCCACATCGTAAGGCAGGCGCGCTTCCTCGCTTGGATAGACGGCGACTGTTTCCTCTGTCACTTCCGGCTGACGATTCTGTGGATAACGCTCCACCAAACGTAAGAAGTTTTCACGGCTCTCTGCTCGGAGTACCGGGTACTGTAGCAACGGATCGCGCAGCTGGACATCGAATAGTCCAATGCTCTCAATCGTGAATGCTTTGCCGTCCTCCAGATATACGGTGTCTCCGACGCGGTAGGGAAACTCTAACGTTTCCTCCTGCTCCTGCTCCTGCTCCGGCGTATCTCCGTTCAATTCTACTGACGCTTCTGCTTCTTTTCCCAGATACGGGGCATATTCTCCAAAATACTCGAACAGTTCATTTCTCCCGGGAGTACAGATCGTCCCTGTCTCCACGCAAAGGAAAACATCGGCTTCCGAGTTCCGGCTTGCCTGGTAAAATTCATCATGGGAATACTTAACCTCCGAATCCTCATAAGTCGCCATATACGGTAACGCATGGGAACGGATTTGTCTCGACAGTGACTGAAAATCCTCATTCGCGGGGAACCTGCCAATCGCCCTGAAATGATACCCCTGATACTCAAAAACATCTTCATCCTTCGTTGGCAGTTCCGACTCCTTTTCTGGTTGCGCCATCACCTCCTTAATCTCGTCATCCGTAGCGTCCATGAGCATATCAAAGTCCAGATATTCCAGTTCCTTGCTGACCAATTCCTCCAGAGAACCGTACTGTCTGGTATCGAACAACACACCATTCAGATAACGTTCCAGTTTAAACTCTTCCAGATTCACAGACGCTTCAATCGGAATATCTTCATCGGTGATTGTCGTAAAGCCGATACCGATTCTGCTCATGTTGCTCAAGTCTACCGGCTCGCCGAACTCTTCCATGCAGTATTCGTCAAGCAGTTCTTTAGCCCTGTCAAGCGTTGAGCGCGCCGCCTCTTCCTGCGCCCGCTCAACCAGCTCGTCGCGATAGTCCTCCGCAACCCATCTGTCCGAAAAATATACATGGTTGCCGTCGGTGTCCACATAATAGTCACCCGTTTTATCATCCCAGATGGAGTACGCGCCGTCACTACCAAACTCTGTTTCAATAACATGAAAGCGGTCTTCTGCAGCAATCCTCTCCACATCCGCCATCACCTGACGGACAAAGGGACTTTCCTTATCCGGATCAACCAGTTCGCCATTCACGATGCCGCGCCGCTTCAGTTCTTCCCTGACCGCTGCCGGGTCTATATCGGGGAATGGATCATCCTCTATCTGCCCATCATTTCTTTCATTCAGCGGGCGAGTTTTGAGCTTATAATAAGTCTCATTGAAAACCGCATCATCCATACGAGAATGGAAATCCGCATCATCATAATAGAAACGAGACAGATCGAGATTATTAAGAGAGGCAATCGCTCTTTTAATAGCCGCATCCGCTTCGGTTCTTGCTTCCTGCGCATCAGAGTTTTTGCAGGCATTCTGATATGGAATGTCCTTGACAACCATATCCAGCACAAAGGGCAGAAAATGCTCAAACGGATCACGAAAAACGGGAGGGGGCGTTGCCCGCTGTATTTCAGTTTCCTGGGCAGCCGCTTTTTGCTCCGTCTCGCTATTCTTAGCCTCTTCGGAACGAACCGCTGCAAACTCCTGTTTCTCCTTCTCTGTAAGATACCTGTCATTCTTTACCAGGGTGCTGATTCTTTTTGCAACATTACTCCACGACAACGTGACAGGAATGCAATCCATTTTTTTGAACGTGATTCCCTTGCTGTTGTGATCCTCAAAGCTATGAGATTTGTTTGCTAAAGCGCCACTATGGCCACCTGCCCCGTATTCCTCTCGGAGAAAGTCCGCCAATTCCTTTGCCGAGTGGGTGTCCATGAAATATGAGTAAATCCGCCCCTTTCCTCCCGACACGGAACTTCCGTAGGTAAGTGCTTCGTCAATTTCATCTTCGGTAATGAAATATCCAGGCTGCGGCACTTCGGTCATCTCAGAAGAATATTCCTTCCATGTCATGCCCAGTTCCCGCAGGCTTCGATGCAGTTCTGGAGCCCTGTGATAATGAAAACGAAGCACGTCCGGCCTCTGCTCATACACCCTGGTAAAGATCGTCATGTCGCGCGTTACCGCCGCCAGAACTTCCGGATCAGCCATCGCTTTAGCCAGCCGCTCAGTTTCATCTGGAAAACCGCCGCCGTGATACGGCTGCAATGAGGTCAACAATCCCGCTCCCTCAGTTATTTCTGAGAAATCACGCCGAAGATACCAGAGCTTTTCAGCGATCTGAGTGCGGGCATAACCAGGTGTCTCCTCAATCTCCACATTGGTGGCAAACTGACCCTCGTCCAACAGCTTTCCAATTCGCTCCGCCGCATCCTCCCAGGACAGGAGCATTCCCGCTTTTTTCTCCCTCGCGCGGTCGCCCGCTGCGAGCCGGATTCCCTCTTCCCCGAACCATATGGACAGCCTTCCGGAATCGGTAAAAATCCCCATGCCGCCGCGGTACTCCGTGCGCAGGAACCCAGCCAGCTCCGTGACGGATTTTCCTTTCATATACTCAGCGGCGACAACCATGCGGCTCTGATCGCTGCTGCCGCCCAGCCGGAGGACGTTGTCAATGTCGCTTTGCGTGACGGAAAAAGCGGAGGGCTTTTCGCTCTCCGCTTCCTGGTCGATGGCTCTGATCTGCTCTGCTTCCGTAGGGAAAAATAACGTCATCTGCTCATATATCGGTGTACCATCTGTATCCGCTTCTCTTTCTTCTGATGGCTCCCCCGTGGAATCCGGCCCTTCTCCCGTCAGCTGTACACCAGTTCTGTCAAGATAACCTCCTCCGCCTGCGCTTTCAGGCTGTTCATGTGCTGCACCCACTCCATCTGATGCGTCTTCTTGTCCGGCGCCGGGCTCTTCGTAAGCAGCTCCTCCATCATCTGGTCGAGCCTCCGCTGCGCTGTCTCGTCGATCTCCCGCAGGTGCGGGAACAGTTGCTCCGTCAGCGACAGGTCGCTGTACAGGATCGGACGGTGCTCCTTCAGAAACTCCCTGCGCATCCTGCCGTATTTCCGCAGCGGCTCCCCTTCGCTCTCCTTCAATGTGATGTTCGGAATCAGATAATCCCCGTTCCTCGTATAATTCAGTTCCATACCTCTGGCTCCTTTCTGTACGTCTGCTTCGTTCATAGTTGCGGATTGTGACCTCAATCTCCCTGAATATTCTGCCGGACACTTCGCTGACCGCCGTTCCCAGCGCATTGACAGATTTGCGGGTGTTGTAATCAAAAATCGGTGCAAATTCATCCGGTTCAAAATATTCGTCAGGATCTGCCACACAGCGGCTTAAAATTTCATATTTGATGCTGACTGCGGCTGCGCTTATGAACGACATTCTCCTGTTGTCATCATCATACCCCTCCAGGAAGCTTTCCGCAACGATGTCACACAGCTCCTCCTCATGATCCTGCCAATAATCAATCGCCATCCAGTTTGCGATATTTTCAACCTGCACATCGAGGGGATCTGCGGACGTCACCTCAAAGGCTCCTTCCAGAGCTGCCTGCACAGGGCGCACGTATTCGTCCTCCATGTGCCAGAAATTGACTTCCCTTGAATTTTTCCTTGCGCCTGTATCGGACACATCAAATACATAACGGAGCCGCGGCCGGTCCCCACTATTGTCAATCAAGGCGATCCCTTTGGCTCCACGCTTTACATAACGGCGCATGGTGCTGTTCCAAAGCTCATACTCGGCGCAGGCAGTAGCGTCCGGGCGCTGCGCGAAGATCATAAGCTGCTCTTCATAGGTGTATTTGCTGACACGCCCCGCCGTTCGCAGGAACGCCGTCCACTGTTCACGGCTCTTTGTCAGGTGACTGGCTGTGTCTTCCGCGAGTGTGCTGTAATAATCAAACTTCGCAGACATGGTTTCCTCCTTCCTTACTCGAGTTCAAAATCAGGATAAAGCGGGAGCTGATCAAATTCTTTATCGGTAATCTCCGAGAGCTTCATAAGAACCGTATCGGTGAGAGCGCGCAGCTCCCGCTCCGATCTCGTCAGCTCCCCGCGCATCCTTATCAGTTCCTGCATCAGCCCCACTCTGTCGCCAGGGCTGTACAGCATCATCAGCATCATTTCCTCTGTCGTAAAACTCATTCCAACCCTCTTTCTTTACGATGCGTAACGGGTTTTGCAGAAGGCATCAACTCCTGCGTATTCTTCAGCTTTTCCCGAACGGAAGGGCGCTCCTTTTCCGGATTCTTTGGTCCATTATTGACCACTCCGTCCACCATCGACAGGTCGTCCTCCAAAAGCATCTCTGCATTTTTGAGGTAATTCTCCGGATGGAAATCCGGAAGCTTACAGAAACCAACGCTGTCCACATAGTAACAGCTTACGACCCCGCCCTGCCTCAGCGCCACGATATCACTGACCGACAGGGAATGTCCTGTAAAATCGTCAGGACGAAAGAGATTGAACTGGACAAAAAGATCTTCAAGACCTTTTCCAGAATGCAGACGCCCTGTATAGACCACATCATAATGCTCCATCTGCGGTTCTTTCCCGTGGTTTCTTAACCATTTGTAATTCATGAAACACTCCTGCGCTGTCTCTTCCGTCTGTTTCAACTGCAAAATCGCGTAGCTGTCTTTTTCGCTCTCCAGAAAAGCTTTCAGGATCTCCTGATTTTTCTCCTCTTTTGCACGGGCGAACTCCTTGCGGGCAAGGCCGATAAATCCATTGAGGATGGCCGGATGGCTTTCCACGACATACCTCCCACTCCTGTCCGTTCCTGTAGAATCAGGGTCTGACACAATCGGAATACTCTCCGCCCATGATTTCGTGTCACTGGAAAATCTTCTATCCCAATCCTTATAGCGCACAGTATCTGCCAGTATATAGGCGACCCGCTCCGCGCCGTACTCTTGCACTACCGCTTTAGCGGCGTCTTCTTTCAGGTGCATCCCGTCAAAGTTGTCCCTGACAGCCTCCTCAATCGCGTTTTTGCAGGCTATATTCACCCTCCGTGAGCTGCGATACTGTTCCAGCTCGCCATGTTCACGGGCATAGGCTGCGCTGTGCATATACACCGGTACTTTCTCGCCTTCCATCATTTACCTCCCTTTCCAAATTCCATCTGAAACCGCGGTCTGCCATCCGCCTCCGTGGTCATCCACACCGTTGCGTCATACTCCTTTCCGGTTCGCTGGCTCTTGCAGGCTTTCAGCCTTACATGGCCGTCGCGCATCAGCCTCCCCGCGATCTGTCTTGTCATGTGCTTCCCTATTTTATTGAAATAGGCATGGTCCGCCCAGAGTACAAACCTGCACTCGCTGTTCGAGCAAAACCAGCCCTTCTGCCGCTCCACGACCTCCTTGCCGCAATGCGGGCATTTCCCAATCACCGTATTATTCTGCATCAGCACATCCGCTCCTTCCACAATCTCATAAGTGTCAATCAGTTCCCGCATCATCCCACAGATTTCCTCCATGAAAGAATCCGCGCTGTATTCGTTCCGTTCCACCTTCAAAAGCTTTTCCTCCCAGTCCGCGGTCATGGCGGGGGACTGGATCTGCTCCGGCAGAATCGTCACCAGGGATATCCCTTTCTGCGTGGGAATCAGATATTTTACCTTTTTGTCACCCTTTCTCTCAAGAAACCCCTTTTGCACCAGCTTTTCAATGATACCGGCGCGGGTGGCCGGTGTACCAAGTCCTTTCCGCTCTGCCTCCTCCGGCATATCCTCGGCTCCCGCTGTCTCCATGGCGCTGAGCAGGGTATCCTCCGTAAAATGCTTCGGGGGCGTCGTAGTTCCTGCCTTTACCTTCGCAGACAAAAGCGGAATCACGTCTCCCTCGCCAAGGGAGGGCAAGGAGGTTTTCTTCTCCGCCGTCTTCCTGCCGCTGTACTTCTGCTCCAACCCTTTCCAGCCTTCGGAAAGCACGGTTTTTCCTTTCACCGTAAAAGTCGTCCCCGCGCAGGAGAGCACCGCCGTCGTCTCCGCATAACGGCAGGCGTCCCCCGCGGCGCAGATCAGCCGCAGCGCGATCATTTGCAGGATTGCAGCTTCTCCTTTGGGAAGCTCCTGGAAATTGCATTTCCGCAATTCTTTCGTAGGGATAATGGCATGATGGTCTGTCACCTTCTTACTGTTGATAACCTGTTTCGCATTTACTGGCAGCTCCCCGGCGTCCGGATAGAACGTCGCGGCGGTCATCTTAACCAGCCCCGGCAGCATCGCTGCCATATCATCCGTCAGGTATCGACTGTCCGTGCGGGGGTAAGTGACCAGCTTCTTTTCATACAGGCTCTGCACATAATTCAGCGTCTGCTGCGCCGTGTAGCCGAGCTGCCGGTTTGCCTCCCTCTGGAGACTGGTAAGGTCATAAAGCGCAGGAGCTTTTTCCGACTTTTCCGCCTTCGTGACAGTTTCTACCTGCACGGTTCCGGCCTTTCTACAGGCCTCCGCCAATGCGTCCGCCTGTTCACGCGCCTTCATCCGCTCACTAGATACGGTAAAGCCATCCATAGAAAGCTGCACCGTATAGAAAGCCTCCGGCTGAAAGGCGGAGATCGCGGCCTCCCGCATCACCGTCATCGCCAGCGTCGGGGACATAACTCTGCCAGTATTCAGCGTCGTTCCATAAAGGCATGAAAAAAGCCGGGTCGCATTGATCCCGACAATCCAGTCGGCGCGCTCCCGGCATAAAGCCGCTTCATACAGGGAATCATACTCGCTTCCCGCTTTTAAATGCTCAAATCCCTCCCTGATCGCGCTGTCCTCCATACTGGAAATCCAGAGCCTTTCAAACGGTTTTCTGCACCCACACTGCTGATACACCAGACGGAAGATCAGTTCCCCTTCCCTTCCTGCATCGGTGGCACACACAAGGCTCTCGACATCTTCCCGCGCCATCAGTTTCTTCAGGATTCCGTACTGCTTCTTTGTGGACGGGGACACCTGATACCGGAACGTCTGCGGGAAGATTGGCAGATCCTCCTTCCGCCATTTTGCATACTGATCTCCATAGGCTTCCGGCGGGGCAAGCTCCACCAGATGGCCAACACACCAACTGACTACATAACCGTTTCCTTCCAGATAACCATCGCCACGCCTGTTCGCCCCGATCACCCTGGCGATACTCTGTGCGACCGAGGGCTTTTCTGCCAGAACTAATTTGCTCACTCTCTTTTCCTCCTTTTCCTGGGCAATAAAAAAACAGCCCCGGACGTTGTGTCTGAGACTGTCTATGTATAGTGTGTCACTTGAAAAAGCGGAATAATTATCTGTCTGCTATGGCGTATCCAGAATGTTCGAGTACATCCAAAGCCTTTTGATAATTCTTTTCTTTTATAAAAATGTAATCCGTATTGTAAGTGGATACCGCAAAAATTGAGATACCTTCGTCCGCCAGAATAGTTGAGATTCTGGATAATACTCCAATCAGGGAGAAATCCAGAATGCCCTGGATGCAAAAGCCCTTCCATCCATCATCACGCTGGATTACATTTGACGGGACATCCTTTGTGAGACATGTCCAAACACTTTACCGCCGCCTGCAAGCGTCGTTGCCTATAAACAGACTGCCTGCCAGGCCATCGCACAAAACCCTTTCGGACATTCGTTTCCAAACGGGCCGGAGGTGATGAACTTTTCCTCGACAAATTGGAAGTAGTCTGCTTGAGGGTCTTTATAGCAGCTACTTTTCACCTTCAAATATTTTACAAAATTCTTCTTCTATTTGTTCGATCGTAGGCATAGAACTCTTATAATCCTCCGGAACGATTCTGGTAAGTTCATATTCAGATATACCAATTGGTACATTTACAACATTTACAGCATACTGTGCCAGCACATTATCTTTGGTCTTGCAAATAAGTAATCCAACCGTCGGTCGTTCCATATTCCCTCTGAGAATTCCATCGACTGCCGATATGTATGTACCTAACTGTCCCATATCCGCTGGCTCAAAATCCCGCGTTTTAACTTCAACAACAACATAACAATGCTCTTGAATATTGTAAAAAAGCATATCCAGAAATTGTTCTGTTTCGCCCACAAGCAATCGGTATTCTCTGCCTACAAATGCAAACCCCTTTCCTAATTCCAATAAGAAATCTTGAATATTGTTCATTAAGGCATCTTTTAATTCCTTCTCATCATAATTTTCTCGCAGTGTTAAAAAATCAAAATTATATGGGTCTTTGGTAATTGCCTTAGCCAGATCGCTACCATTAGCGGGTAACAACATTTCAAAATTAGTTATAGCTTTCCCTTGACGTTCATACAAATCAGTACCCAAAAAATTCATCAAGACTGCTCGTGACCAATTATTTTCAATAGACAATATGTAATGACCTCCGATTTGCAGCAACGTGGATTTACCTGTATA
>JAJPXQ010000154.1:0-26019 GCA_021205385.1 Lachnospiraceae bacterium
GTTTGTTTGCTATACCCTTTTTGCTTTCTAACCGCCACGTTCCAGTTTCAAACTTATCCTCCTGTGACGTTGCATCCAGATATGGGAAGCTGGCGATCCGTCCATGACAACTTTACATCATATTTTCGTCTGTGGCAATCCTAACTTGTATAATTTTCGAGAAAATTATAGAGCTCTTCTTCGCTTTTTAAATACTTGCCCTGCTGAATTTCATTGCGCAGGGCCTCCGGCAGAGCCTCAAAATTTACATCCGTATATTCAAAGAGCTCCTTCCCCGGGAGCTCATAGACAATCACCGCGTCATTGCTCTCAAGGAGCAGAAACCGGAAGACGGACTCCTGTTCCGCCTCCGCTCCCGTGCTCGTCTCCGTCATGTCGGTCTCTTCTGTCTGAGCAGTCTCCGGCTGTTCCTGTACAGGAAGCAGTTCCACCAGCTCTGTCCCGCTCTGCTGCTCCGGCTGCGCCTCCATATTTTTCCTGAAAAGCATCACGATGAGAGCCGCTGTAATCACGACTGCTGCGCCGCACAGCGCGATCCCCAGAATTTTCCTTGTCATAGGCTCATCTTCCTCCTTTTTCTTCAGTATGAACCGAAAAGGCAATCTTTATACTTTTTTTGTATGTTTATTTCACTTTTTCGGTATTTTAAACAAAATTATGTGAGTAGTATAATAGGTGAGTAAAAAAAACTGGAGCTGATAAGCTCCACAGATTACAAAAGGAGGGTAAATGAATGATTAGCTTTTTCCTGTGTCTGATCCTGCTGATCGGCGGGTATTTCGTCTATGGTAAAATAGTCGAAAACACTTTCGCGCCAGATGACAGGGAGACCCCTGCCGTGCGTATCAACGACGGCGTGGACTATGTGGTGATGCCGCAGTGGAAGCTGTTTCTGGTACAGCTGCTGAACATCGCCGGACTTGGCCCGATCTTCGGCGCGCTGGGCGGCGCGCAGTGGGGTCCCATCGTCTTCCTCTGGATCACCTTCGGCACGATCTTTGCCGGCGGCGTCCACGATTATTTCTCCGGCATGATGTCCGCACGGCATGACGGCGCGTCGATCGCCGAGGTCTGCGGTATCTATCTTGGACCGGTCATGCAGAATGTGATGCGCGTGTTCAGCGTCGTGCTGCTGGTCATGGTCGGAACTGTGTTCGCAGTCGGTCCGGCCGGCCTTATGAAGGTGCTCGTGTCGAATTCCGGCGGCACCGGCATTCTGGCGCAGTCCATGTTCTGGCTGATTCTGTTCCTGATTTACTACTTTATCGCAACCTTTATCTCGATTGACAAGATCATCGGCCGCTTCTATCCGGTCTTCGGCATCTGCCTGATCATCATGGCGGTCGGTGTCATCATCGGTATCCTGACGAACCCGGCCTACACGATCCCTGAGATCTGGGATAATTTCCACAACATGCACTCCAGCGGCACGCCGATCTGGTCGGTCATGTTCATCACCGTGGCCTGCGGCGCGATCTCCGGTTTCCACTCGACACAGAGCCCGCTGATGGCCCGTTGCCTCAAGAGTGAGAAACAGGGACATTTCGTATTCTACGGCGCAATGGTGACGGAGGGCGTCATTGCTCTGGTATGGGCGGCAGCCGGCTGCTCGCTCTACGAGATCAGCGGCGGCCTCACGACCGGCCTTGCGGAGATCTACGCACAGGGCCAGTCGGTCGCGGTCTACGATGTCTGCCAGAAGACCATGGGCGGCATCGGTATCGCGCTCGCCATGCTCGGCGTCGTCGTCTGCCCGGTGACTTCCGCAGATACCGCCTTCCGAAGCGCTCGTCTGACCGTCGCGGACTGGTTCCATATTGACCAGACCAAGTGGCAGAATCGCCTGAAGCTTTGCATCCCGATTCTCGGCGCAGGCGCAATCCTCGGCATCGGCAACACGCTCGGCTACATCAACTACACGGTGATCTGGCGCTACTTCAGCTGGACGAACCAGACGCTCGCGATGATTGTCCTCTGGACCGCCAGCATGTACCTGTTCCGTGAGAAGAAGAATTACTGGCTCACCGCCGTTCCGGCGACCTTCATGAGCGCGGTCTCCATGACCTATTTCTTCTATGCAGGCGAGTGCCTGAACCTCGGCACGACGATCGCCTACCCGGCCGGCATCATCCTCGCGGTGGTCTTCCTTGCGATCTTTATCCGCGCAACAAAGAAACCGGCGCCGACAGCTGCGTAAGTACAAGTATCTGCCGCCGCGGATTCATCTTCCGCGGCGGTGCTTTCTATCTAAGGGGGATTTCCTATGTTTCCGACAAAAGCACTGAGCACGAAAACGCTGGAGAAAGAGGAGCTTCGCAAGGACAAGGGCGAGTGCCTGCGCTTCGGTCCCTGCGGCGTGGGCCGCAAGGCACTGTATCTGAACAGCTTCTACATCGACCGACGCTACTATGTTCCTTACAGCGCCGTCTCGCGCGTGTTCAAGCGCGTCGCGATGAGCAAGGGCGGATTCACAGGGAAAGGGATGTTCGCCACACTCGCCTACCTGGTCGTGCTCTACGACAATGGACAGGAAAAACAGTGCCTGTTCAAGGCGGAGGAAACCGTGGATGAGATGCTCGACGCGATCCGCGCAGAACACCCCGAAATCAAAACACTCAGCGCCGCCGCGGAGCAGAAGCTCGAAAAGAAGCGCGCTGAGGAAGCCGCAAGACCGCGCCCGACACTCAGTCCGGAAGCGGAGAATACGGTAAAGAAGCTGGACCGCGCCATCGACTATCTCGAAAAGCGGCCCGCGCTCTCCCGCTCTCTGAGCTACTCCGCGAAGGCCAAGCGCGTCAATGAGCGTTCGAACCCCGCCTACCGCTGGGTAGCGCTCTTCATCGTCCTCATCGGCGCGGCGATGGCCGTCTACGGCGTCTGGTCGATCATCACCAGCGCGGGCTTCGGCATCTATTTCACGCTATTCGGCCTCGCAGCGGTCTTCCTCTTCGCCGGAGCGAACGTATTGCCGACCCGCAACAACAATAAAAAATATATCGACGCGCAGCTTCAGGATGCCTGCGCCGATATGGAACGATATCTGAATTCCTATGAGGGAAACTTCCCCGTACCCGCCTGCTATGCCCATCCCATCACGCTGAGGCGGATGAAGCGGCTCGTGTTGGAGGGAAAGGCTGAAAAGACGGACGAAGCCTTTGAGAAAATGAAAGAGGAACTGAAGGCGCTGAACTCTGATGTAAAGGTCGAGCAGGAGGAGTACGACGAGGTCGTCACGATCAAACCGATGTTCCTGGTGATGGACTACAAGTGACGGGAGAAATCCCGTCACTGTTCAAAAATCATTCTACATCAGGTGCAGTTTTTTCACAATCCTCAGCAGCGTCCGCCCCTTCGGGAAGGCCAGAATTTCCTCTTCTTTCAATCCCTTCAACAACAGCAGCGCGACCGCGTAGACCGGCACTGCAGCGACGATGGCCACGAGCGTCGCAATCGTATTGCTTCCCAGCGCGGCGTAAAGACCATGGTAAACGCCCCAGGCCACGAGTCCCATGACCGCAGAAGCGGCGAACGGGACGAGGAAAGTGCGCAGGAATTCCTGCCGGTAGCGCATGTATTTTGCGATCGAGCGGGAATTCAGCACGCACATCAGGAAAGCAAAGAAGATATTCGCCCAGACAACCGTGTGAATATTCAGATCGGTCAGCATGATCAGTCCCACGAGCAGACCAACATGCAGCGCCAGAGAGATCGCCGCATGAATAACCGGCAGTCGCATCTTGTCCATGCCCTGCAGGATGCCGTTCGTCAGCGTCGACATGCCATAGAGCACGACGGAAATGCTTCCCGTCTGCAGGAGCAGCGCAGAAGTCGCCGTATACTCCTCCTGTCCGAAGAGCAGCGTGAGGATCGGCGCAGCGAGAACAGAAAGCCCAACCGCACAGGGAATGCAGATTACCATGACGAAACGGACTGCGTTCCCGGTCTTGCGACGCATTTCCTTACGGTCGCGCGCCACACGGGCTCTCGTGAGCGCCGGGATCGTCGAGGAGGCCATCGCCGAGGCCACCGCGATCGGCACGTTGGTCAGCAGCTTGTACTCTCCGCTGTAAATACCCCAGAGCTCGTCGATCTTCATGCCGTCGACGCCCTTATATTCCATCAGATGTTTGAAAATACCCTGATCAATGATGCCGCTCAGGTTGTAGACCGCTGTGCTGAGAATCACCGGCACGATCGTGACGAGCAGAAGCCAGTAGATCTGCGCCGTCGATTCCTCGCGTTCCCGTCTGTCAGATTTCATCCGGCTGCGCATCGTGCGCCGGTAAGCAAGAATCAGGAAAACGAGCAGGAGCAGTCCCGCCAACGCGCCCATGCCGGTGCCGAGCGTGCTGCCCGCCGCCCCGTAGGCATAGGCCGCCGTCTCGGTGCCGAGCAGATGGTCCAGCTTTGTACCGTAGCTGAACAGCAGATAGGCCGCGCCGATGCTGACTGCCGCGTTGACGATCTGCTCGACGATCTGCGAGACCGCAGTCGGCACCATCGTGCCCATACCCTGGAAAAAACCGCGCAGACAGCCCATGATCGCCACAATCAGAATCGTCGGCGCGAGCACCTGCAACGCGAGCTTACTCTGCGGCGTGTTTACAAGCGTCTCGCTGAAAAATCCGGCGCCGAAGAAGATCAGCAGCGCCGCGATCCCGCCCGAGACGAGCGCAAAGATCAGCGTACAGCGGAAAATCTTGTACGCGCTCTTCACCTGTCCCTTTGCCATGCGCGCGGACACCAGCTTCGACACCGCGAGCGGCAGGCTGAAGGACGAGATCAGCAGCATCATCGAGTAGACCTCATAGGCCGCCGAGTAATAGCTGTTTCCTATCGGACCGATGATGCGGGTGACGGGGACGCGATAAAGCATCCCGATGACGCGCACGATGACCGACGCCGCCGCCAGGATGCCTCCTTGCACGATATAGTTGGAATTGTCCTTTTTCTTATTGCCCATTCGACGACTGATCCTCTCGTGTAATGTGAAGCTGCTCCAGCACCGCGCTTTGTCTGCGTTCCATGTCCGCGGACTCTTCCTCCGTCATGTGGTCATAGCCCAGCAGATGGAGCATGCTGTGAGCAATCAGAAAAGCAAATTCACGGCGGACGGAATGTCCGTAGAGCCTCGCCTGTTCTGCCGTCCGGTCCAGGGAAATCACGATGTCGCCGAGCAGCAGCTCGCCGGAATCCGGATCAAAGCAATCCGCCTCGTGCGCCTCCGCCCAGGAAAAATCTGCCGGTCTCTCATACTCCGTCTGCGGAAAGGACAGAACATCCGTGGGCCTGTCCACATCCCGGAACTCCCGGTTCAGGCGGTGGATCTCCTCGTCCGAAGTCAGGAGGACGTTCACCTGCGCCTCGTAGGGGCAGCCCTCCGTCTCCAGCACGCGCTCCGCCACCAGGCGGGCCGTTTCCTCACAGTCAATCCCCAGATCAAGACCGTACTCGTCTTCCAGATTTACCGTCATACCGCCCCTCCTTCCCGCGTGCCATCTTCTTTTCATATTCCTCATAGGCGGTCACGATCTGCTGCACCAGCGGGTGGCGCACCACGTCATGACTCGTCAGCCTGCAGAAGGAAATACCCTCTACCTTGCCGAGCACCTTTTCCGCCACCTCAAGACCCGATTTCACATTGGGGGCAAGATCCTTCTGCGTCTCGTCGCCCGTGACAACGACCTTTGAGCCGAAGCCCACACGTGTCAGAAACATCTTCATCTGTGCCTGCGTCGTATTCTGCGCCTCGTCGAGGATGATAAAGGCATTGTCAAGGGTCCGCCCTCTCATGTAAGCGAGCGGCGCAACCTCGATCAGGCCCTTTTCCATATTTTTCTGAAAGCTGTCCGCGCCCATGATCTGGTAGAGCGCGTCGTAGAGCGGCCGCAGGTAGGGGTCAACCTTGCTCTGCAGATCTCCCGGCAGGAAACCGAGCTTCTCTCCTGCTTCAATCGCAGGTCTCGTCAGAATGATGCGCTCCACCTCGTCCGCCTTGAAAGCCGTGATCGCCATCGCCATCGCGAGATAGGTCTTGCCCGTGCCCGCCGGACCGATGCCGAAGGTGATCATGTCCCTGCGAATCGCGTCCACATACTGCTTCTGCCCGAGCGTCTTCGGCTTGATCAGCTTGCCACCAATCGTATGGCAGATGAGCTCGCTGTCCGCCTCGAGCAACGCGCCGCTCTTCTTCTCCATCGCCATCGCAAGCGCGTAGTTTACATTCTGCTCGGTGATCTGATTTCCCCTCGCGGAGAGCTCCAGTAATTCTTCCAGTACTGCGCGTGCCCTCTCCACCTGCGCCGCGCCGCCGATGAGCTTCACACCCCCGTCGCGTGCGACCATCGTCACGCCAGTCGTCTTTTCTATCTTCTTTAAATACGTATCAAACTGTCCGAATACGTTCTGCGCGTGTTCGGACGGAATATCCAGCAATTGATCCTGCAATGCCACCTATGTCCCGTTTCCTTCCTCTTCCGAATCGTCCTGCGTCTGCAGGCTCATGTCCGGGGCGCTCTCCTGCACAGCCTCTTCATCGATCACATACGTTCCCGAAGCGGTGCACTGCTCCCCGTCCGTATCTATTTTAACATTATTTTCAATAATTTGAAGTCCCTTTATACTTAATTTTTCAAAAAAGAGGGCGAGTTCCTCCTCCGCGCGCGCCGTGGCCTCCTCTTCCGTATAGACGGCGTCCTGTATCTCGTACTCCTGAGCCGTATTTTTTCCAATTGTGATCGGCAGATAAAAATTTTCGGTAAGCTTCAGCGGCACTTCTGCTGTGATGACATCGGACTGCTCAAAGGATGCACCAGGGAGCGCAAAGGTAAAACGATGCCTGCCGAGCGTCACATAAAAAGAAAGACGCCTGCGCCCGGTATAGACCTTCTTTTCATATTGCACGGAAAAACTTTCTTCATAATACTCCTGATGGCGGATTGTAATGTCGGCGTCCGCGTGAACGAAGCTCACACTCGCCAGCTCACCGTCGTCATTATAAATCTCCACACGGCTTGCCACGAGGATGTCTCCATCCCCGACAGACGCACCCTCCCGGACGGCGGGCGTTCCGCTGCGCACAATCATCGAAACGACCGTTCCACTTTGAGAAGCCACCAGGTCTGCAGGCTCCTCATCGGCGATTTTTGTCGTCTCACCCTCCTCGCTCTCCCTGACATGCACGATGAGGCGCGTGCCCTTCACCTCGACCGAAGTCCAGGTAATCTCCGGAAAATATTCTCTTAAATCCGCTTCGATCTCTGAGCCGTGTACCTCGCTCTTTCGCATGCCGTGTACAACTTCGATATCGTTCAGGTAGCTCAGAATTACATCGTCACTTAAATGATAATTACCCTCAATATGGATATTCCAGATAAAGAGCGAAAGCAGCCACAACAGTATCGCTCCGCACAGCGCTCCCGGCACAAAGAGCTTTCTCTTCTGGTAGCGATGCAGCAAAAAAGGAAGGCCGTATCTTTCCAGAATCACGACCTTTGTCCTTGTCTTGCGCACCAGGGGACGCAGGCTCCTGAAGCCGCCGACGCTGACACACATTTCATATTCCGTCCCGGTGAAGCGGACATCCCAGAGCACGATCCCATGGTGTCCGCAGAGATTAAAGAAGCGCTCCGGCGCATAGCCGCTGAGACGGATGCGCACATAGCCCTTCAGGAATTTCAGAATTCTCGTCAGCAATAACGAATCTCTCCTATCCGCCCCGATATCTTCATCTCATCTTCGGTATAGTAGTCGATGTGCAGCTTCTCGCCGCAGAGCGTCATCTGGCAGGTCTTCGTCTGCAGGCGGATGCATTCCTCCGTATACTCGATGATGCCGCGGTAATTTTCGATATATGCCTCGCTCCTGCCCGTCACCGTCAGGACGGCGGCTCCCATGACCAGATCTTTTGGAAGCCGGAAGCGCTCCGTCATCCGCTCACGAAATCCCATTAAAATTGCCCGCCCCGCGCGTTTATCACAGTCTATGCGCAGGGCGGGAATCTATGCTACTTTTCGTTATAATTTTTTGAATGCTGCGTAGGAGGTCTTCTTTTGCCCGCTGGTATTCATCAGTCCCAGATAAAGACCGCTCGCCGCCTCACTGGCATCATCCAGATACGCCCGGTTCATGTAGGCGTCCACCCGTGTATTTGCCATCGCAATGCTGTGCAGCTTCTGCAACGCTGTCACCTGAAGACTCATCTCGGAACTGTAGCCGTAACGCGCGGTATAACCCTGTTCCCCGAGAATCACACGAATATAGCCCTTCTCTGTGCTCTGACGCGTGTCTGTGCAAAGGCTCGTCATCTTGTACTTTGTCTCCAGCGTTCCCAGATAATTCGTAAGTACGCTCAGATTCTGCATCGAAATGTATTTCGTGCTGGTCGAGCTCGTCGTGTTGCTGCTGTCATTCCAGAAGTCCACCCTCGTCAGCGGCTGAGAATAGGGATGATAATTCACATTCCAGCTTATCTGCGGCGCCGTCTTATACATGTATGCGGCAAAGCTGTCGAGGTAGGATTTTCCGCTGTGCCCCTCCGTTGAAGCCGTCCAGCTGTGATCCAGCGAGATGAAGAACCTGGCATTTGAATCCGTTCGACGTATTGCCTGATACAACAGTTGAAAGGCCTCTGCATAATTAGATGCGCAGGCGCTGGTAGACAGATTACCCGAATAATTCCAGGCCTTACAGCAGTTCACTTCATTGCCAAGCGTCCAGTTCAACACCCGGTATTTCTTCGCACTTTGTCCACCATATTCACTTCCACCCAGCTTGTAACCCAGATAGCAGAACAGAGCTTCAAAAGTCTCCCGCGCCTTTTCCTCCTGCATATTTAATGCATAATATGTGTGCCCTGATGTTCGTGCAGATGGATGAATCAGATAAGTCAGCTCAGAATCCCAGCCCAGCAGCAGATCCACCGTCACATTGGTTCTGCCTGTAATGCCATATTCCGCTCCCTTGTCCCAACCATTCAGAGCATAGATCGTCTTCTGGTAAGAGATCATATTAAAGAAATAATAAGTCTTCCCCTTATATTTATACGCAACGTAAGCGCTTGAACCATATTTTTTTACATTTGTCGTCGTCTTGATGAGCTCGTTGAGCTTGATGTTGATAACTTCAGCCTGCACACCCAGATCACCGGCATATGCGGAAGCACCCTGCATTCCCTTTTTGGTGTCGATATCCCGCTCTCCGTCACTGTTGTACGTATAATAGGAATAATATCTGTTTGTCGTGACGGCCGTCACTTCCGGATTCTGTACCAGCAGAGAGTTTTTACTGATAACCTGATAGCCGGTATCCGTCACCGCAACGAGGGCATAACGATCCATCATGGAGCTGTTGAAATTGTCCGATGACTCATCATCCCAGGCCAGCGTCGCCGTCAGCGTTGTGGTCTTGCTGTCTTCAGAATATACAGCCTCCGCGTTGCCGACATAACCCACGACATCGTCTCCCTGGTTATCCATCTCCAGAACATACAGGTTCGTAAGACCCGCGAGGTCGCTCCCACTGACGCTGAGCTGTATCAGGAGCTCTGTGTCAACAGTCTCCCCCTCATCTTCATCCGCCAGGCGGATAACCGCTCCGGCGCTCGTATCACCGTTCGTATCTGATGCGATACAGTTTGTCAGCGTATAGGTCGTCGACGCAGTCACTTTTTTGAAATTCTTGACGACCTTTCCCCTGTAATATCCATCTGTATACTCACTGATCACTGCGCTGACCGTCCCATCGCTCTCCAGGCGATAGCTCAGCGCATAATCACTGTTCTCTTTCAGTTCCAGATATCCGGAATCATCGGTTCTGTCCTTATCGACAACATATACTCCCGGCGCCCAGGTCTCTGTCCCGTCCACCGTCATCTTTGTGAGCGACCCGTCAAAAGTGATTTCTATGTTCTTTGACGCCAGGCTCTTTTTACGAATGGTAAAGGTGATTTCTGCAGTCCCCTCATAAGCGCCGTCCTCCGCTGCGGCAACTGTGATTGTAGCAGTTCCAGGCAGAATATTATCACTGTAGGTAAGCGTATAATCTGTGTCTTCGACCAGAGTCTCCTCCTCACACTGCAGGATCAGACCCGGCTTGATCTCACTCCCGGTATAGTCAATCTTCGAACTGCTCAGCTTGTAGGTGACCTCCGCCCCATCGCTCAATCTGACAAAGCCTTCAAGTGTCTTATCCGCCAGCAGATTTCCTACCATCAGATTATTGCCGCTCTGATAGATCGGATAGGTGAAGTCGGAATCATCTATTACGGTATAGTCCGTAAGATCCAGATATTTGTCTGTCAGCACTTTCGTACCAGCTGCCACCTCATCTGACAGGATATGTACTGTCAGACCAGAATCATCCGATTCTTTTACAACAGAGACGCTCTCCTTTACCCCGTCTCCATCCACATCAAGGCTGGCGCCGTTCAGGGTAAAGCTGCTGCTCTCCGGTTTCTGAATGACAGGACTCACATCCCCATCCAGATAAATCAGCGTCGCAGTCAGCGTTCCATCCACGCGCAATACAGGTTCGTCATAGATGATTTCCGTGCCTTCCGACACGGCAGCTGCTTCTTCCGTATCCTGTACAAAACAGATCTTGTAGACACTGAAGTTTCCGGAAACCGTAAGCTGCGAATTTCCCAGAAGTGCAAGCGCAGAGCCGGTCGAGCTGCTTACCGAGCTGACCTGTGTGTTTCCATCCGCATCACTGGTGCATACCTGATCCAGCGTCAGCGTATAGGCTCCCAGAGCCCAGGCTGCCGACGTGGCTACCCCCACCTTGTTGACCGCCTTCATCGGGGAAAGGCCCACGTGATCAAGTTCTGTGTTACAGCGAAGCGTCAGTGTTCCGGCGTAGTAAATCGTATACGTTTCGCTGCCTTCGCTGTAGATTCTTACATTACCTGCCTTCGTCGGCAGCGTCAGAGAACTGTAGGCTCCATTGCCGGAAGTGTTTCCGATTTCCACATCCTTCAGAAGCTCAATCTCATAATCATCATAAACTTTCGTGCCTGTGCGATAACGGCTCAGGTTGTTAATCTCCGTAACTGCTTCCTCAAAGGTAGCAAAAAGCGTACTGGAAAGAACCGTCGTCTCATCGTCCACGTTTTCCAGATAATACAGCCGCACTTCCATATCTGAGCTGTCAGTATATTTAATGGCACTGCCGGACTTCACGAGTCCGTATCCGTCTGTCTTAGAACCCATGCCTGCGGTTTCGGTGGTCGTCGTGGTCTCTTCGCCATCCTCGTCTGTCTCCGTCGTCGTCGTGTAAACCGTGTAGCAGGGCTCGAACCAGGACGCAGAGGCTTTTGATGCGGTCAGAAGCGTCATTCCGTCATAGAGCTGCGCATATCTGGAAGCGCTGTTATTATAATAGAGTCCCACCGTTATGGCTGCGTCTGTTTCACTCTCCGTCTCCGCTCCCTCACAGGACACGTAGCCGGTAATCGTGAGCTGGCTGGAGCCGCTGCTGCTCTGCTTCGCATAGATTTCATTGTTGTAGTCCTGGCATACGATGGTTCCCAGCTTGACAATACCATCGCCCACTGTCGTGGTTCCGGCAGAAATCCTTGCACTCTCCAGTGTCGCTGTCCCGGTGCTGGTGATATTTTTTGCACTCAGACTGCTCTCCGTCAGCGTCAGATTGGTCGCAGTCAGCGCGCCTGACGGTACGGAAAGATTGACATTCTCATGCAGAATCAGATTCGTGACGCCGCTTAAACTTCCTGAAATTACAAGATTCTCCGTATTACAGTTCTCGTTATAAAATTCCACCGTCCCGTAATTCGTCAGCTTCGTCGCCACCGCGGCAAGCGTCGTCTCCGAGATTCCCTCGTATAAGGTAAAGCTTCCCTTAGAACCACCGTTAAGGGTTCCGATCAGGCATTCATACTCCGTGCCGGTCTCCGTCACAGCGCCGGACGGCATTGCTTTCAATACAAGATCCCAATTGTTTCCTGTAATATTGAAAGTCGTAGAGCTGTAACTTGTCACGCCGGAAACGGTCGTCTTCTTCACCGCGATCAATCCTACATTGTCAAAGGTCGTATCACAACGTATGGTAAAGGTCGTACCTGTGAAGAAAAGATAACGGCTGTCCGTCGTCTCCTCCGTACTGTGCTCATCACCATCTTCGTCCGCCGTCTCCTCTGTTTCTTCCGCATAGGGCGCAATACGCACAGCCGCTGCTTTCGTCGGCATGGAGACTGTGCCCAGCGGTGTAGATGCCGTGGTCGGGCCGCCTGCGTCCGTCATGAGCAGCATGTCATAATAGACAGTGGTATCTGCGATACGGTCGATTTCTTTTACGGCCTGATCCCAGCTGAGGAAGTCAGCCTGATAGAAATCTTCTGTCCTGTCACTGTCTGTGTAGCCAATCAGCCGAACCTGCATCTGCTGATTCGTCATGTAGAGTCCGCCCTCATACTTATAGAGCGTATATGCTGTCATTTCCCCATCATCTGCTTCATACGCTGCCTGGGTGAACCCGCCTTCTTCATCATCCATCAATACCGTGATATCCGCCGCTGCAGCCTTTGTCAGCACTGCGATCTTATCATAAGAAGTCAGTGTCTTTCCTTCGCTGATATTGAGCGCAGCCGCCTCATCCACGGTCATGGTGTGGTAGGTCTTCGTGCTCAGGTCGTACATATAAGGTGCTATCTCTACCGATACACCGCTGATGTTACCTGATATGGTGAGCTGCGTCGTTGCTCTCTGGGTCGATTTCGTGATTGTCGTAAAACCGGTATTCAGGCGGACAACTGCGTCATCTCCCTCACCGCTCAGCGTCGTCAGCTTCATCGCCTTGCAGGTAGTGAGTGCAGAACTGCCCTCCAGCGTCAGATTCGTCACCGTAATATAGGAGTCCGCGCCAAGCTCCGCGTCTTCAAGCCGCAGATTCGTCACAACTGCATAGCTCTTCACATAGATGTCCCTGTTTTCAACAGTCAGAGCTCCTTTTGATGCGCTGACATAGCTGAATACCAGGTCGGCATCTTTGACAGAGTCATTCGTCTCCGCATCATTCGTGAGCGTCGCCGCTGTAGCCGCGAATGTCAGCTCATAATTATAGCTTCCGAATACAGGGGTTACAGCATAAGACGGCGTAAATACCCCTGTCTTGCTGTTGTATGTACCTTCGGTCAACAGAATATTTTCAAATGTCACTTTGCAGCGAGGCGTCATGGTACCGGTGTAGCAGAGTACTGTGCACGGATCAGTGGCTGTCGCGCCGCAGATTGTCACGGAAGCTGCTTTTGTGGGCAGTGTCAGCGCACCGTAGGCACCGTCTTTTGCGGTTCCCACATAGACATAATCCTCATCCTCCGTCTGCAGGAAGCAAATGGTGTAATCCGCAGTCGTGTCCGCCGCATTGTTGATGATTGTCACGGCCTCATAGAAGGAAGTCGCATAGGTCACGGAAGTTCCCTTCGTGATGCTGACAGCCATATCGTCGATGTCGCCATTATATACGTAGCCGCTGCTGTCCTTGTAGGAGATCCAGTTATCCTTCTTAAGTTCCTCACTGTCAACAAGCGTCAATGTGGTCTCACCGTCTGTGTCCGTCCAGCTTCCATAGGGATACGCAATAAAGTTATCCGCATCTGCCTTGAGCGCGATAGCAAGCATCACATTCTTGTAAGTCTCCCCTGTCGTCTCGTCCAGATACCGGACATCATTGGTCGTACATGCAGCAGTCGCCATACGGAAAAGCATTGGATTCGACACGGTACCGGTAATTGTCAGCTGGGAAAGGAGCGTCTTCGCCACCTGTTTGCTTCCCAGATAACCTCCTGTCATCGCAGAGCTGTCCACGTTCACTATAGAGGTCTTGCCCAGCGCATCCCAGGAGGAATTGCCCTGCAGAATCAGATCATAGATCGACGAGGTACCGCAGGTCATAAGCGTCGTATCCTGAAGCGCCAGGTTTCCAATGCTGCTGATTCCGGTCTTCAGACGAAGATCACAGTCAATCAGTGTGACGCTCGTGGCATTACTCGTTCCTGTAATCTGGCTGATGAATCCCGTCGTCTCGGTATCACCGTTTTCCCAGTTCTCATCTGTCCAGGTGCTGACATTATCCAGTGTCAGAGATGCGCCCGCGTTTGATTTCGCGACGGAAATCTTGAAATCTATCGCCGTCGTCGCCACCGAGGCGCTGCGCGTGGGTTTAAGCTCAATGTCTTTCAGTGTCAGATTGCCGTAGGCGGTAATGTTTCCGTAAAACTGAATCGTCGTCCGCTCCTGCGTCTCCTCGCTGCTACTGCTCCCGGTCGTCTCCTCATCGGCATCCGCATCATTATTCTCCGGGCACACGGTCACAGAACCCGCCTTATTGCTGGCTGGCATACTGAGTGTGCTGTAAAGGCTGCTGTCCGTAATGTTTGTATCGAGGACATCGTCATCGAGATAGACAATATAGTCCATCGTCACATCTGCAAGCGCCGTGATTTCATTCACCGTCTGAGCCCAGTCAAGGCACAAAGTCCAGACTTCATCCTCTGATTCGTCCTCATAGACCAGGGTGAGCGCCGTGGGCATCTCATCATCTGTCAGATAGATTGCCTTGCCCGCCTTTACCAGATAATAATTTTTGGTCACACTCTCTGTCGTGCTGTCTTCATCCGTGTTTTCCTCAACATAAGCCGTAGCAAGATTATCCAGCGACTCGCCATCCAGCAGAATCGTAAACGCGGAAGTGGGCGCCTTTGTAATATTCGCCAGCTTCTTCGCCTCGGTCAGACTGGTCTTCAGACCGCTGGAATCCATGGTAAGAATCAGATCCTCCGCCGTCGCGTCGGAACACAGGTTCAGTGCCAGCGGGTTTTCATTCGTTCCTCCCACATCCCCACTGATCGTCAGATAAGTGACATTTTTCGCCGTTTTTCCATAGACGATCGTGTTCATCTCGTCTCCGTTGTTCTGCACGTTTGTGATCGTCACTGTGCTGCCTGTTGTCAGCGTAACGCCGCCTTCCAGGCAGAGGTTCGTGGCAGATACCACGCCCTTGATCTCCGTATCCTGACAGATCGTAAGAGAAAGGGAACTCTGTACATTTCCGGTCAGAGAAAGACCTGAGCTGTCCAGCGTCGTAGTCTGCTTCGCATTGCCCGCAATCGAGCTGAGCGCCATACCGGACAAAGCGCTGCTCACCTCCACATCCTTCAGCGTCAGATCATAGACCCCTGTGGAGAATCCCAGAGACGTTCCTGTATTTTTCGACTTCATCGGTGCAAAAATCACATCGTCAAACACTGTCGCACATTTCAACGTGATCGTGTTTGTATAATAAATTCCTTTCGCCTTCCCCTCCGAATCCTCCTGGCTGGTGATGAAGATTTTTTTCGCATAGGTTGGCATCGTGATCGACACCGGTGATGAGGTACTTCCCACATCCTGAAGCAGCATCAGCGTATAGGTCGTCGATGAGTTCTTTAACGTGTTGACCGCCGTCACGGCATCGGAAAAGCTCGGATAATAGTCCAGCACTGCCCCTGCTGTTTCCGCATCCTCCAGACTTTGCCCTGACAGATCTCCCTCACAGAGAGCGACAACGATCTCTTCACTCTGGTAGACATAGATTGCAGTTCCTGATTTTTTCAGGATATAACCGTTTGGTTCGCTCGCACTGTACTCATCGCACATACCCACATTCTCTTCCCATGGAAGGAACATGTCTGCTGTGCCGCTTTTCGCGGTCAGGAGCTGACCGGTCACGGACGGTGAACCCGTCAGCGTCACCGGAAACTCGCTGTCTGTATCCGTCACCACGGGATAGACGCCGACATGGATTCGATCCGTACTGCTATCCTGCAATGCCACAGTCCCGGAGACATTCAGATACGGTGCCTTGTTGGCGCCCTGACGCCTGGTATAGAGATACGCTTCCGAGGTCGTGCTGGTCAACGTGCCCGTAATATTGAAAGTCTTATCTACGGTAATCTCTGTCTCTCCGGACAATGTCAGATTCGTAAAGCTTACGCTTCCCTCCACATCGAGCGTTCCATTGAGGAACACCGCAGTCGTAAAGGAAGCGGACGCTGCATAGTTCTTTGCCAGATGACTGTGCAGCTCGATAACGCCCCGGTTGTTCAGCGTCGTAGCGCTCAGACCCGGTGCCGTATAGGTTTTCCCGTTTGTCGTGTATTCCTTTAAAATAAGAGTCTGACCAGTCTTAACACTGATCTGCGCAAAGCTCTTCACAGAACCGCAGATCAGGCTCTCCTCATTCCCGGCCTCACTTAAGCTATTTCCATTCGTCTCGGTAAACAGACGGGATTCACTCGTTATGTTCAATGTTCCCTTGCTGCTTCCCGTCATGGAAATCGGCGTGTGGAAGACCACATCCCCTTCCACTTCCAGCGTGTAAGCACCGACGGCAAGTGTCATAACCGGCGGCATGTCGCTGTATTTCTCTGAGGTCTTATAGTAAACCGAACCGGATTTCACCATCTGGACAAGATCCAGATTTTTTAGCGTCGTATTTGCACTGAGCGTGATACTGCCCGTAAAGTATACCGTCACCATACTTTCAACAGACTCTTCCATCTGCGTTCCGTCAATCAGAAGGCTGCTTACATAAGAAGCCGATGGCATTGAGAGCGCAGTGGGCGAGGAGAGACTGATACTCGTGATCGCCTCCTGAAGTTCCATCGTATAATCGCGCTTTGTCTTCAGGTTGTTGATCTCCGTCGAGGCCTGGGCAACCGTCAGGCATCGGGTCTGCATTGCCCTGCCGTCCGCATCCGTGTAGGACAGGAGAACGCCCGGAGCGGTTGTCGTATAAGTCAGATAACCGGAAGACTTGATCAGGGCGTCAGACGTCTTTCCATCCACTCCTGTCCGCACAGAAATCTGCGTGGTGGACACCTGCGGCGCTTTGGCAATGTTGATGCCGGAGCTGCCCAGATTTGCCATCTCGTCTGCCAGCAATTCCAAAGGTATATACTCTCCGCTCACCTTTTCCTGAAGACCCAGCGTTACGCCGCTTTCCGCGTACACCTCTCCATTGATCGTCATGCTCGTCGAAACTGCGGTGACAACACTGTTTTTGCGTGTAACAGTCGCATAGCCGATCAGGGCTTCCTCGCCCGTCAGCGCGCAGAGATTTCCTATATTGATCGTGCTTTGCGCGGTCAGAGTTGCTCCGTTCAGACTGACCGTCCCAACACCCGACACAGTACCGGCCACCGTAAGATCACTGCCGGAAATATTCAGACAGGACGCCCCGCTTACGCTCGATCCGGAAATTGCCGTAATCTTCTTCTCATCCGCCACAGAACAATTATTCAGTGTCAATGACCAGGCGCTCAGCGCAATCGTAGCGGAGCTCTTCGGAGACAACGTAATATTTTCCAGTGTCACATTGCTCTTCAGCGTGACAGAGGAATTGAAATATATCGTCTTATTCGTCTCGTCACCGCTGGTGATGATGACAGCCTTCGTCTTTGTCGGGAAAGTCAGGTTGGTGCTCGTCTTTGTTACAGTCTCAGCCGTATCAGACTGTATCGTAATCTTATACTCCGCACTTATATCAGCCAGACGGTCGATCTCCGAGAAGGCCTCCTGCAGCGTGGCAAAGCCGCCGTCTGTCAGATAGGTTCCCTCTGTATCAAGGGAATACAGAACAACAGCTGCGCCCGTAGTCGTATCCCCACAGCGAATAACGGTTCCATCTTTATAGGTGGTATATTGTACGGAAACTGTCTCTGTATCATCCGCTTCCGTTATCGTCTTTCCGATGACGAACCAGCTGGCTGAAGCCTTCGTCGCATTTAAGAGCGTCGCACCGTCGCTGTATCCATCTCCGCCTTCATCCGCAAGCGAATGCACAATAAGACTAATTGCAGCTTTGCGCACACTCGGGCATTCGCCGGTTTCTGCAGTCATCGCCGCTCCCTCCGTGACTGTCACATCCACCTGACCGGACAATTTATCCGAAGTCACGGTTCCCGTAATCGTCAGGATCTTTGTGGAGATATTTCCGCCATAGCCGATCGTATTGTTCGCATCGTTAGAAACTATATTTACGAGACTCATCTTACCGTTTGTGTCCAGCGTGGAATTCTCCATCGTCAGCGTATTTGTGACCGCCACGGAGCCCTGCGCCGTAACGGCGGAACCTGTCAGATTCAGGTAAGTCACCGACGCAATCGCGGAACCGTTCCAGCTGAGGCTCGTGCCAACCGTAAGCTCTGAGTCCGTCACATTCACAGTTCCTATCGTGGTCAGATATCTGGTGGTGTACAGTTCCGAATCAGTCACGGTGAGGGTAGAGGCTGTGGTCCCCTTTATATAGTCAATATATCCCTTTTCTGCCTTCACATTTGTCAGCGTCAGATTTTTCCCGCTCAGCGTGATCACGCTGGCATACTGTACGTAGGATGCAGTGGAACTATTATATTTTGTCGGCTGCAGCTCGATATTCTCAAAAGTCGTATTCACGGTCAGCGTCAGATTGCCAACAAAAGAAAATACGACTCTGTCATCCTCGCTCTTTCCGCGGAAAATCAGGCCACCCACCTTCGTCGGCATCGTAAGACTTTCTTCTACAATCACGTCTTCTGACAGTTCCACAATGTAAGTGGTGGAAGTATTGGAGAGCGTATTCAGATAAGACTGTGCGTCGGTCCAGCGGGTAAAGGAACTGAGCAGCGTCTCACTTCCATTTGTGTTTTGTGCATAAATGGAAATCCATTCGCCGCCCACACAGATCTTCTGTCCGTTCTGATAGACGACCGTATAGCCTGCGTTATCCTCCGGCTGCTCGACCTTGCAGTACGAAACCGGGAAACTGGAAATCTTTGTGTTGAAGAGCGTCGAACGCGCTTCCGCCGCTGCAACCGTATAGGAACCGCTCTCCTCATCCATGATCGGATTTCCTTCCTCGTCGAGCGCGACAATCCCACAGCTTAAATAAACTTCTGTGTTCGTCTGCGACACCTTCGTCAGGAAGGAAATTGATGCGCCCTCATACTGATAAAAATGGACGTCACCTGCGGTCTCGCCGTTCTGTCCGCCGAGCACCGTATTGTAGATGGTGGCAGACTGTTCCACTACAAAAGTGGATCCCGCTTCCAGATAAGTTTTCCCGCTGCTGGACTGCACAAAACTTCCGCAGACAAAGATCGCACCGCTCTTATTGTCCAGAGTAGAGATCGTCTTTGCGGTCTCCACATGCAGCGTCCCGCTGTTCTCAATGGAGCCGGATACCGTGCTGACCGTCCAGTCACCGGAATTAACACAGAGCTGCTTTGTGGTGATAACAGAGTCCAGCGTGTAGGCACTCGTCCCCTCATCCGCAAGCAGAATGGAACCATTGCTCGCCGTGATATTCACACCATCGATGAGCAGCGTGCTGTCACAGTCGACGTAATCGGACGAAAGGGTCTCCCCTTCTTCCAGCGTGGCAACCTTAAAGGAATAATTTCCTGACGACGGCGTCACAGTCAGGCTCAGCGTTCCGTTCTTCGAACCGGAACTCACCAGAGAAAGCCCCTCGCCAAGCGTCACGATTGCCTTCGATGAAGAAAGCGTGAAGCCCTTAAAGTCAAATTCAGCATAGGAATAAGTGAGATTTCCACTCTCCTCTTCTTCCGAATCCGTCGTCAAAGTAAGCTGCGTCACGCAGGTCGGCAGCGTCACACTCTTCGTCATCGCCGCATTGCTCGCAAACGTGAAAGTATAGCTACCTGATTTTGACCCGAAATCTGAGCTTATGCCGCTGATGGCCAGATCAAAAGTCGTATAATCCCTGCTCACGCCGTTGTAAGAAACGCGGACAGCCACACCTCTCGCAATCAGCTGATTACCGGAGCGTATCACGCATAGCTTCTGCCCCGGATTGCTGGAAAGCATAAAATATTCCGCGGGAATTTTTGTGTCCGTCAGCGTGACCTCCGTCAGGACTTCCTCCGCGTCGAAGGTAACCTCCGTTCTCGTGGCATCCGCCGCAATCTGCCATTTGCCCATACTGATCGCATAATCCAGACTGTCTGCCTTCGTCAGTGTTCCCGAAATTGACAGGGATCCAAGAGAAAGTGTATTTCCCTCCTCATCCAGCGTTTCACACAGGTTGATATGGAAGCATTCGTCTTCCTCTCCCTCTACGACCGATATATTTGAAAGAGAAGCCGTCCCCGTCACGTTCAGTACACTGCCTGCCTCTGCCGTAAGCGTGCCCGCAACAGACAAGTTCGCCACGCTCACGGAAACGGTTGCACCCAGAGACAGGGTGACGCCCTCCTCCGCCTTCACGCGTCCGGACTCATCAGTAGAATCATCATACAAATCTGCCTGTACTACGGAATCCGCCGTCACCAGAAGTGTATGTCCATTCAGATCCAGATTCGCATAGCTCACCGTAGACGGAAAGCTTAGCGCGTCCCCGGAGAGCTCCACATCATTGCGTAATTCCAGATGAAAACTGTCCGCACCGGTGCGGCTCTCCTCCACAATTGCGTACTTCGCCTCGTCAAGCGTCGTATAATAACCCAGCGGCGTGCTCTTTTGATCTCCGTCCTCATCCTCCTCGATCACATAGACCCGAACCGGATAGGATTTCTCATCCACAGCGGTGAGCGTCGGATACACAAAATAGAAATCCTCCACGCCTGTTACGACCGATGTCGGTACATGCGTTGCGGAAAGCTTCTCCCCATTGGTGTTCAGAGCAGAGCCGCCCGCCAGGAAATAATCGTAAGAAATCTCCTCCTGGTCGTCCAGGGCAGCATCAACAAGATACCATTCCCCTCCATTCTCCAGGCGCACATAGTTCCACATATGTGCATTCAGCAATCCTTCGTTCCCTGCCGTTCCGGAGATCAGGACACAGGGGATGTCCATCTCATCGCAAAGCACCTTGAACGCCTTCGCATAGCTCTCCCCTGAGACTGTCTCCTCCCCCAGGAACACGGCCGCCGAAGTATGTAAATAACCATCAGAAATCGAGGATGCATAGCTGAGATTCTCACAAAGATAGTCATGGATACGCTGTATCAGCCGGAAACTGGAGATTCCTTCCTCATAGAGCTCCGCACTCACGGACTCCACATTTGACCAGTAAGTTTCCAGCTGCGCGTACGCGCCCTCATACTCCACAGGAACCAGCGTGACACCTTCGATTGTCCCGATCCCGTCCGTCACTGTAACCTCATATTGCATATTCACGCTCTCAATCCAGAATACCTCCGGGTAATCCTGCCAGAAAGCATGGAAGGCCTTGCTGAGACTGTCGGAGAGATCTTCACAAATCATTTCATAGGTGCTGTCGGAAACCAGCGCGCCCTCTTCATCCAGCTCTGCTTTAAAGCTCAGCGCAGAAGTAAAACTCACCTCAGCATCTCCCGAAGCCTGTTCCACTGCATAGAACTGCTCCAGAGCATCATAAAGATCCAGAGCGATCTCATCATCTTCAATCTGAGAACGGAAGGTGCCTCCCTCAATCGCAGTTTTTCTGGATGTGAGCAGGGAATCATCGCTCAGCCAGGAACTTCCCGTCATAGTGAGTTCGTCCGAAATCGTCGATTCTGAAATTTCATCCTGTGCTTCCTCTTCCTCCTCGAGCATCTCTGATTCCTCTGCATCATCTGATTCGGAAGCTGTATCTTCACTGTCATCAGACATCTCTGTCACGCTGACATCGTCTGTTTCGCCCTCATCACCGTCACTTTCCCCATCGGCTGCGGTTTCCCCGGATCCGCTTCCATCATCTCCTTCTTTTACATCGCTGTCTTCATCTACGTCTGTACCTGAATCGTCGCCTGTATTCCCGCTATCGCTTCCATCTTCAGACGCACTCTTGTCACTTTCCCCGCTTCCACTGTCCGATTCATCTTCACTCTGGGAAATACTGTCATCCGTGGGAGCGTCGCTTTCTCCTTCCGTTTCCTCGCCCTCATCCTCCTGAACTGCCTGTGTCGTTTCAAGAGTTCCCGTATTATCTTCCACAGCAAATGAGACGGTAGAATCACCCACCGTCATTGCCAGAATCAGAATCAAAGCTATTATTCGTTTTATATTTCTTTTCATAAAAGATGCATCTCCCCACGCCTGTCCAGTCACATGAAAGATATGGCTACTTAATCATTTTTTATTATAAGGGATTTTCAGACTGAATGTCAATTTTCCAGAACAAAGTTCACATTTTTCACAGTTTCTTCATAAATTATGAATGACGAGCAGGTCGCAGCCATAATTCAACGATATAAAATCAGGCTGAACCAGGTCGCGACGTTCTGCCCGTTCAGAAAGCTGATGCCATATTTCTCCGCGATATCGGGCACGATGATGCCATAGCTCTCGACGCAGGGGAACATCCGATCCGGATGGCGGCAGGGCGCGTCCGGCCAGGCGCATTTCCGACAGATCGCGCAGGACTCCGTGGAGAGCACGAGCAGCTCCTCCGGCTTCTCTTTCCGGAACAGGTCGCGCACCTGTCTGGTGACCTCCTCATGTTCCATGCGCGTTGCGAGCGTCTCTTCCATATTTTCAATATCCTCGACCTCACTCACGGTCGTAAAGATAAATCCGCCTGTAAAGCGCGCGCAACGCACGCGGCACTCTTCCACCGTGCCCACCGCCGGCGGACAGGCCCAGGAGGTATTGTAGCGCTCGCACTCGTGCTCGCAGACCCAGCGCACACGGTCTGAAAAGCTTAAGTCCGCAGGGTCGATGAAGGCATACTCGCAGATCGGGAATTCCGTCAGGCCGGATTCAATTCTGCTTTGTATTTCCGTTTTTTTATCCATATCTACACAATCCTCTTAAACTTCTTCTCCAGCTCGTAGCGGCTCATGGAGATGATCGTCGGCCTGCCATGCGGGCAGTTGTAAGGATTCTCCAGGGTCAGGAGCTCATCGATCAGCGCCTTCGCCTCCTCGGTCGACATGCGGTGCTTTCCCTTGACCGCGGCCTTGCAGGCCATGGAGGCCATCTTGTCGAGCAGGGATTCGCTCGTCCCGCTGCCTGTGATGTCTGAGAGGCTGTCGAACAGCTCCATCAGAATATCCTGCCGGTCGATGCCTGGCAGATTGGAAGGCACAGCGCGCACTGCGTACGCATGATCGCCAAATTCGTCGATTTCAAAGCCCATCTCCACGAAACTCTGCTGAAATTTCAGATAGAGCTGCTCTTCCTGCATACTGAGATTCAGGATGATGGGCGGCGAGAGTAGCTGAGAATCGCCCCTGCGTTCCAAGAGCTCCCTCATAAAGCGCTCATAGAGCACTTTCTCGTGGGCTGCGTGCTGGTCGATGATATAAAGCTTGTCCGTGTACTGCACAAGCCAGTAGGTATCAAAGAGCTGGCCGATGATCGTGTGCGATACAGCAGCCTCCTTCGACAGAAGCTTTCCGTCGAAGAGGTCGAGCTGCTGCGGCTCGCCGTGCGAAGCCGGGGCTTCGTAGCCGTTGCTCTCGCGGAGAAAGTCTGTTTTCTGCGGAACGGCTCCGACCTGTGCGTTATTTTGCTCCGGCACTTCTGCGCTCTGCTGAGCAGACTCCTGCTGGTGCCGCTCCTCCACCCGCTTCCGCATCTGCTCCATGAAATAATCAAGATTTTTATCCCGTGGTTCCACAGGCTTTCCTGTCGGCTCCGGCGCGCGCCAGCGTTTTTCCATGCCTTCTCCTGCCGTCGCCTCGCTTCGCCGCGCTCTGCCCGGCTCATCCAGCCGCACCTCCGGGATCAGCTCGCGCCCGGACAGCGCATCCTTCACGGTCCGCAGCAGGAAATCATAGACCAGATTCTGGTTGCTGAAACGCAGCTCCATCTTGCTCGGGTGCACATTGACGTCGAGCAGCTTTCCGTCGAGCCGGATATCCAGGCACACGAAGGGATAGCGGTGCTGCATCATGAAGGTCCGGTAGCCGTCCTCGACGCCCTTCGCGATAATATTGCTCTTCACATAACGTCCGTTGACGAAATAATTTTCATAGTTGCGGTTCCCGCGGGAAATCTCCGGCTTCCCGATATAGCCGCTGATTCGCAAAGGACCTTCCTCGCGCTCCACCTCAATCAGCCGCAGGGCCGTCTCCCGACCGTAAATATGATAAATCACATCCTTCAGATTGCCGTTCCCGGCGGTATGGATGCGCTCCTGTCCCTCAATCATAACCCGAAACGAAACCTCCGGATGCGACAGGCTCAGATGCGTCATCAGCTCGTGGATTGCCGAGGCTTCGCTCATCTCGCTTTTGAGAAATTTTTTCCGGGCTGGCGTATTATAAAAAAGATTGCGGATGATAAAGGTCGTCCCGTCCGGCGCGCCTGCGTCCTCGAGGCTTTTCTGCACGCCGCCCTCGATGCAGCAGCGGCTGCCTGTCACGCTGCCTGGCGTCTTCGTGATGAGCTCCACCATCGCCACCGCCGCGATGCTCGAGAGCGCCTCCCCGCGGAAGCCGAGCGAGGTGACGCCGGAAAGATCGTCCGCGCTCCGGATCTTGCTCGTCGAATGGCGCAGGAAAGCGAGCGGAATGTCGTCCTTCTCAATTCCGCTGCCATTGTCCGTAATCCGAAGATACCCTACGCCGCCGTCGCGCACCTCCACGGCCACCTGCGTAGCGCCCGCGTCGATGGCGTTCTCCACCAGCTCCTTCACGACGGAGGCTGGCCGCTCGACGACCTCGCCCGCCGCAATCTTGTCAATGGTCTGCTGGTCCAGCACCGCTATCCTGCCCATCGATTCACCACCTGTTCTTCAGCTTATTCTGCAGACGGTAAAGGGTGTTCATGGCGTCCATCGGCGTCATGTTCGTGATGTCGAGCTCCGTCAGCTCCCGCACCACGTCGTCGTCCTTCACCGTGTCAAAGAGGGAGATCTGTTCGAGATCTACCTCATCGTATTTTTTTGTTTTACTCTTCGCTTTCGTCTTCGTCCGCCGCTCCTCTGCGATTTCCTTTGCACGCACGGAAATATCCGCCTGGCTCAGCTCCTCCACGAGCTCCTTCGCCCGCGCGATGACGCCCTCCGGCACACCGGCCAGCTTCGCGACCTGGATACCGTAGGATTTGTCGGCGCCGCCCTTGACGATCTTCCGGAGAAATACGATATCGTCACCCTTCTCCTTGACCGCGATACAGTAGTTGTTGACGCCGTCCATCGTGCCCTCGAGTTCCGTCAGCTCATGGTAATGCGTCGCGAAAAGAGTCTTCGCACCGAGCAGGCGCTTGTCCGCGATGTGTTCGATGACCGCCCAGGCGATTGCGAGGCCGTCGAAGGTGCTCGTCCCGCGTCCGATCTCGTCGAGAATCAGCAGGCTGTCCGGCGTGGCGTTCCGCAGGATATTCGACACCTCGTTCATCTCCACCATGAAGGTGCTCTGCCCGCTCGCAAGGTCGTCGGAAGCGCCCACGCGCGTGAAAATGCGGTCGACAATGCCAATGTCCGCACTGTCCGCCGGGACAAAGCTGCCGAGCTGCGCCATGAGCACGATCAGCGCCGTCTGCCGCATGTAGGTGGATTTGCCCGCCATATTCGGACCGGTGATGATCGAGACGCGGTTTGCACCGTTGTCGAGATAGGTATCATTTGCAATAAACAGATTTCCGGGCAGCATGCACTCTACGACCGGATGACGTCCGCCGCGGATATCGATGACTCCGCGCTTATTGATCTTCGGACGGACGTAATGATTTTTCTCCGCCACCCAGGCGAGCGAGGTGAAGACATCCAGCCGCGCCACGGCCTTCGCCGTCCGCTGAATGCGCAGCACCTGGGAACCGATGTGATCACGCACCTCTGAAAAGAGCTGATATTCGAGCGCCGTCAGCTTCTCCTCCGCCCCGAGAATCGTGTCCTCCAGCTCCTTCAGCTCCGGCGTGATATAGCGCTCGGCATTCGTCAGCGTCTGCTTGCGGATATAGTCGTCCGGCACCAGATCCTTGAAGGAGTTTGTCACCTCCAGGTAATAACCGAAGACCTTATTATATTTGACGCGCAGATTCTTGATTCCGGTACGCTCCCGCTCGCGCGTCTCGATGTCGGCCAGCCAGGATTTTCCTTCCGTGCGCGCGC
>JAJPXQ010000154.1:26119-51883 GCA_021205385.1 Lachnospiraceae bacterium
CGTGCGCGCGCCCATGGCCGTCTTCGTGCGGTCAAGCACCCAGAGCAGCGAACCGCGCTTCTGCTTCTCGCGCAGCGTCTCCACCAGCTCCAGATTTCTCCGACTCGAGCTGTCGATGAGCATGTAGCTGCCCGTCACATAGGGCTGCAGCTTACTGAGATGCGCGAGCGAAGTCTTCTGCGTCTCCGTGAGATAGCGCAGCAGCGCCCCGGCGGCGATGACGCCGCAGTCCAGGTCCTGCACGCCCAGCCCTTCGAGGGAATTCACATGGAAATGCTCACAGATTTCCTTCCGGCACAGTTCGTCATCGAAATACCAGTTGTCCAGAGAATAAAGTGTGATGCCGAGCCGCTCCTTCAGATCGTCGAGATCGACGCCGCTGACAAAGAGCGCCTCGTTGCAGACCAGTTCCCGCGGCGTGATTTTCGCAATCTCATCTACCAGCTTCCGCGCGGAGTCGAGTTCCGTGACAAAATAATCGCCGGTCGTCACGTCCGCAAAGGAGACGCCGAACCGGTCGCTGACATAGACGATGCTCATGATGTAATTATTGCGGGATTCGTCGAGCGCCTGGGCATTCAGATTCGTCCCCGGCGTCACGATACGCACCACCTCACGCTTCACAAGTCCCTTTGCAAGCGCGGGATCCTCCATCTGCTCGCAGATCGCGACCTTGTAACCCTTTGAAACCAGACGGCTGAGGTAGCCATCCACCGCATGGTAGGGCACGCCGCACATCGGCGCGCGTTCCTCGAGGCCACAGCTCTTTCCCGTCAGCGTCAACTCCAGCTCGCGGGAGACGGTCTTCGCATCGTCAAAAAACATCTCGTAGAAATCACCGAGACGATAAAATAAGATGCAGTCCGGGTACTCTTCTTTCGTCTTCATGTACTGCTGCATCATTGGTGTAAGCTCTGCCACTTTTCTTCCTCACTTTCGCCCCTTATCATAACATAAGAGGCAAACCGGGTAAAGAAAAAACTTCATCTCAGGCTTTTCAGAAACTCCTTGTGCTCCTCCGTGACCCGGAAGCTTTCCCTGGCCTTGCGGATCGTCATCCGGTGTACCCACGGATCGAGTCTTTTCCCCGTAATATAGGGCAGCACCGCGTCGTACTGCTTCGCCAGTGCCGTGGCGAAATACCAGGCGATCATCATATTAACATAATACTCCTCCGAGCGGATCGTGGCGACGCGCTCCGGGTATTTCCCGTCAAAATCCTCATCCAGGAAATGCTGCATCAACATCCCGATGCCAAAGCGCAGGATATAAGGATGCCCGGAAGCAAGCCACTGATCGATATATGGCAGCAGATCCTGATGATGTTTCCGGAAAACCTTCGGCGATAACTGGTCGCAGGTCGCCCAGTTATCGATATAGGGGAGAAATGCCGTCAGCTTTTCCATGCAGGTGTCAAATTCCCGCTCCTCGCAGAGCAGGAAAGCGTGGAGCTGATTTTCCTCAAAATAAGTATGCGGCAGTTCCATCATAAACTGCCGCGCATCTTCTGTCTCTCTCAGTTCCTTCGCACAGGCCCGCAGGATCGGCGTGCGCACCCCAATCACTGCCTCCGGCGACACGGTCGGCATCAGCTTCCTCTGAAAATCCCGGTAGCCCGTGTCCTGCCGGGACCATAGGTATTCTGTAATTTTCATCGTCATCCTGTCTCCATCTGATTACAAAAAGAAAGGTCCTGAATATCAGAACCTTTCCGAAGTGGACCTGAGGGGAATCGAACCCCTGTCCGAAAGCCCTTCCATTGCGGTGTCTCCCATCACAGCCGTTTGTTTGTCATTCCCTCCTCCGCACGCCAGACGGCAGGCTTACGGTTTCAGTAGCTTCATCATACGCCCATGCGCGCAAAGCTTAGCGCATGTCGTTTCCCGCATCAATGATGCCCGGGTCCTGAAGTGCGGGTGCCCCAGGTCGGACAGCAGCCCTTAGGCTGCGAGTGCTAAATTATCTTCAGCGTTTATATTTAAGTTTGCACCTTGCGCGGTGCCTTCGGATGGCTGCCACAACTTCAAAACCCCCGTCGAAACCTTTACAAGCCCTGAAAGATTGTAGAGGCAACGCAAAAGATTTTCCGTAGCTGCTTTACTATAACGAAAAGAAACCTGTTTGTCAAGCCAATCCTTCACAAAATGGACATAAATCATTGTTAAGATAAGAAAAATGCAAATGCAGGAGCGTGGGCTTATGGAGAAACTGAAGATTTTAGTGGTGGACGATGAGAGCCGCATGCGGAAGCTTGTGAGAGACTTCCTTGTAAAGAATAATTATGAAGTGCTCGAGGCCGGCGATGGGGAGCAGGCCGTCGACATCTTTTTTGAACAGAAAGATATCGCGCTCATCATACTGGATGTGATGATGCCCAAGATGGACGGCTGGCAGGTCTGCCGTGAGATTCGCGGCTACTCAAAAGTACCGATCATCATGCTGACGGCAAAAGGGGATGAACGTGACGAATTACAGGGCTTTGAGCTCGGCGTCGACGAATATGTGACGAAGCCATTCAGCCCGAAGATTCTGGTTGCGCGCGTGGAGGCGATCCTGCGCCGTTCCAATCTGCTGGCAAGCGAAGATGTGCTGAAAGCCGGCGGGATAGAGCTCAACAAAGCCGCCCATCAGGTCAGCATTGACGGACACGATGTGGAGCTGAGCTATAAAGAATTCGAACTGCTCGCCTACTTCATGGAAAATCAGGGAATTGCCCTGTCCCGGGAGAAAATTCTGAACAACGTCTGGAACTACGACTACTTCGGAGACGCGCGCACGATTGATACGCATGTAAAGAAGCTCCGCAGCAAGCTCGGCGAAAAGGGCGAACTGATCAAGACAATCTGGGGTATGGGATATAAATTTGAAGTCTGACAGATGACAGGCCGTTCAGTGTAAAGCAAAAGCTCTCTGGACGGCCTGTTTCTTTTTCCTTACAGATTTCTTATAACTCCGGCTGTCTGGCGAAGCGAATCTCACCGGTCGCTGCATCCATGCTCTCCACAATGGCGAGCGATTCCAGATGATAACCCAGATTCCGGATGATGCGTCCGCCCTGCTGGAATCCTTTCTCAATCGCGATGCCGATGCCCTCAACAGTCGCTCCCGCGGAATTAACAATCGAAATCAGTCCCTGCAGCGCGCAGCCATTGGCGAGGAAATCGTCAATGATCAGCACATGATCCTCAGGGGCGAGGAATTTCTGCGATACAATAACCTGATTCTTGCAGCGATGGGTAAAAGACTCAACTTCTGCAACATACATCTCACCCTCGAGATTAATCGTGTGAGATTTCTTCGCAAAGACAACCGGTACGTCAAAATAGCGTGCAACGATGCTGGCAATACCGATGCCGGAAGCCTCAATTGTCAGAATCTTGTTGATCGGCGCACCTTCAAAGCGACGCTTGAACTCTGCCCCCATCTGTTCAAACAGACTGATGTCCATCTGGTGATTCAGAAAACTGTCAACCTTCAGAACATTCCCCTCTTTTACGATACCATCCTTCGAAATGCGCTCCTCCAAAAAGTTCATTTTCTAATTCCTCCGTCTGTAGTCATGATATAAAGAAGCGTATCATATTTTAGATTCTCTGACAAGCTCTTTATCTGGCTATATTAAAAATTACATATCTGGTCATTTTAAAATGGTCAGTTTGGAGTTAGTATAGGGAACAACTTACAGAAAACAGGAGACATCTTATGAGCACAAAAGAAATCACTTCCGTAAGAAGCGGCATCTCCGTCACGGAAATTGCGATCACAGGCGTGTGCATCGCCCTTACCTTTGTCGCCACGGGCTTTGTCAATATCCGTCTGCCGATCGCTGCAAACGGCGGTCTGGTGCACCTGGGAAATGTTCCTCTGTTCCTCGCGGCCATTCTTTTCGGAAAACGAACCGGTGCGCTGTCCGGCTCCATCGGCATGGCGCTCTTCGACCTGATGGGCGGCTGGGTGCTCTGGGCTCCCTTCACCTTCGTAGTCGTCGGACTGATGGGCTGGACGGTCGGCGCGATCACAGAGAAACACCATGGTTTCGCCTGGAACGCGCTTGCCATCGCGGTGGCCTGCGTTATCAAGATTGTCGGCTATTATATCGCGGAAGGCATTATCTACGGAAACTGGATCGTCCCGGCTCTGTCGATACCGGGAAATCTCGTGCAGATCGGTGTCGCCGCGGTACTGGTTCTGCCGATTGCTGAGGGCGTAAGGAGAGTTGTCCGCAAACAGACACTTTAAAATAAGGAGCGCTTGAATATGTATAAAATCATGACCCCCGGGCCCACACAGGTCCGCGAAAATGTGCGCATGGCGAGGAGCCTCGCCTGCACGAACCCGGATCTCGACCCGGAATTCTACGATTATTACCGTGACACCTGTTCGCTGATCAGCGAGCTTCTGGAAACTGAAAATCCTGCCTATATTCTGGACGGCGAGGGCATCCTCGGTCTCGAATCCGCCTGTGCTTCTCTGACCGAACCGGGCGACCGGGTTCTGGTCGTGGACAACGGCGTATACGGACGCGGCTTCGCAGACTTTGTAAAAATCTACGGCGGCGAGCCCGTCTTCTATGAAGCCCCTTATACCCGGGCAATTGATGTGGAGGCGTTCCGCGCTTATCTGAAGGAGCATCATGACTTCAAGTACGCGGCGATGGTGCACTGCGACACGCCGAGCGGTGTGCTGAACCCGGTGGAGGAGATGGGCCGCGCACTCCACGAATATGACATTCTTTCCATTGTGGATTCCGTGTCCGCCATGTTCGGCGAGCCGCTGCATGTGGACGCAGGACAGCTCGACATCGTCTGCGGAGGCTCGCAGAAGGCGCTCTCCGCTCCTCCCGGCCTGACCTTCGTGACAGTGAGCCCGGCCGCCATGAAAGCCATGGAGGAAAGGAAGACGCCCATTGCTTCCTTCTACGCAAATATTCTCGTATTCCGGGATTATTATAAAGATCAGTGGTTCCCCTACACGATGCCGATCAGTGACATCTACGGACTGCGAGCTGCCCTGGAAAATGTGAAAGCCGACCCGGGGCGCTTCGAGCGACACCGGAAGCTCGGGGAGCTCTGCCGGAAACGAATTCTCGATATGGGACTCTCCCTTTATCTGGAAAATGGTTTTTCCAATACCGTGACTGTCGTGCGCGTGCCGGATGGGATCAGCGCCGCCGATATTCTGGAGGCCATGAAGCGCGAACATGGCATCATGATCGCCGGCAGTTTCGACGTCCTCGCCGGACAGGTCATCCGTATCGGTCACATGGGCGAAAACGCAAATGAAAAAGATGTCTGCGAGACGCTCGACGCGCTCGCAGACGTGCTGAACAGGCTTCGCAGCTGATAGTAGTCACGGCCTCATTGATAATTCGCAGAATGGGCCGCTCGTACTTGTACTACCCCAACAGATCCAGCAGTTCCTCGCGGCTCATGCTGCCCAGCTGCCCCGCCGCATCGGCGCTGAGCACCTGGGCGGCGAGATCCCGCTTCGTCTCCTGCAGCTTCAGGATCTTCTCCTCGACCGTATCCTTCGCGATCAGCTTATACACCGTGACCTTCTTTGTCTGGCCGATGCGGTGGGCGCGGTCGGTGGCCTGGTTCTGAGCGGCGACGTTCCACCAGGGATCATAGTGGATCACGACGTTCGCCCCGGTCAGGTTCAGGCCGACGCCGCCCGCTTTCAGGGAAATCAGAAATACCGGTACGCTCCCCTCATTAAACTCCTTCACCAGCCGCAGGCGCTCCTCCTTCGGCGTGCTGCCCGTGATGGTATAGTAAGCGATCTTCTCCTGCGTGAGTCTCGTTTTCAGAATATCCAGCATCGAGGTAAACTGCGAAAACAAAAGCATGCGGTGTCCGCCGTCCATCGCGCTCCCGATCAGCTCCATGCAGGCATCCACCTTGGCAGACTCCGCGCGGTAATCGGCAAAGCACAGCGAGGGATCGCAGCAGATCTGCCGCAGCCTTGTGAGCTGCGCAAGCACCGCAAACTTATTTTTGTTGAAATCCTCGTCGTTCTGGCCGCCGATCAGCTTCCTCATGCGAAGCACCTGGCCGTCGTAGAGCTTCTGTTGCGCGCCATCCAGGCGCACATAGCGCACCTCCTCGAGCTTCTCCGGCAGATCTTTCAGCACATCCTCCTTCAGCCTGCGCAGGATGAAGGGACCGGTCATCTTCTGCAGCCGCGCCATCGCCAGCTCATCCTGATATTTCACAATCGGCGTCTCAAAGTCGCGCCGGAACACTTCATAGGTATAAAGAAAGCCCGGCATCAGGTAGTCGAAGATACTCCAGAGCTCGCTTAAACGATTTTCGATCGGCGTCCCGGTCAGCGCGAAGCGGTGTGCGCTCTTCACGACCTTTACGGCCTTCGCCGCTGCAGTCGTATGGTTCTTGATATACTGCGCCTCGTCGATCACCTCGATATCGAAGCGAAGATCCTCGTAGAGATCGATATCCCGTTTCAGCAAATCATAGGAGGTCACCAGCACATCATAGTCTGTGGCGGAAGCGATCTTCGCACGGCGCTCCCCCTGTGTGCCCACAACGGGCAATACCTTCAGCTTCGGCGCGAAACGCGCGAACTCCTCGCCCCAGTTGAAGACAAGCGAAGCGGGGCAGACTACGAGCGAAAGAGCGCTCTCCCTCTGCGCGCACGCCTCTTTCCCGGCCAACATGACCGCGATCATCTGCAGCGTCTTGCCGAGTCCCATCTCATCCGCCAGAATCCCGCCGAAGCCCCATGCCTCCAGCGTGCGCAGCCATTTGTAGCCATTTTTCTGATAGGCGCGCATCACGCGGGACAGGCTTTTCGGCACGTCGAAATCCGCATCGTTCACCGTCTTGAAGCCCTTGACCATCTCGCGGAAACGGCTGTCACGGTCGCTGTATACGCCCTCGTTCTCCTCCAGCATGCGATTGAGGTAGAGTGTCCGGTAGAGGGGCAGATGCATCTTTCCCTTCACGAATTCCTTTGGCGAGAGGTGCATCGTCTCCATCAGCTCCGAGAGCATCTCGACCGACTGATCCTCCAGATCGACATAGCTGCCATCCTTCAGACGATAATAGGATTTCTTCTCACGAAAACTGCCCAGCAGATCCAACAGCTCGTCCCGCGGCACATCCTCCGTCGTGATATCCAGGTCAAGCAATCCCTCCGAGACGGAAACTCCCACCGAGACCTTCATCCGCCGTATCCGCTGTCTGGCGCGGAAGCGGTTTGTGCAGCGCACCTCACCCAGCCCCAGCAGCTCATTCACACCCTCCGCCATCATGCGGTAGATGCGGTCCTCCTCGCCGCCGCAGCTCAGCTCGTCTGTCTCCGCTATCACATAGGGCATCCATTGCCTTATGAGCAACAGCATCTCCTGCTCAGAGGAAATATCCCGATACTGCTCTATCCGTGCCATGCGCGCGTCAGTCGTGTTATCCAGAACGGAGAACTCCTTCTCTCCATAGCGCGCCCGCAGGCCGCAGGTCACATCGCCCTCCGGCGCATCCAGATAGAACACAAAGCTGGTCTGCGGAGGCAGATAGGCATGAAAACGCTCCGGATCCTTCTCCGTAACCTCCGCGATATCGCGCAGCCTCGGCAGCACCTGATAATAAAACTGCGCCATGGAATTTCGCCCCACGACAAAAGAGAAAACGCCCTCGTCATTCGTGGACGCCGCCAGAGGCTCTATCCGTTCCCGGAAATCACTGTCCGACCGCTTCAGGCGGCCATCGTCAATACTGTAGGCCACGTCTGTCCCAAAATACAGCTCCGGCAGCATGCCGCTCACACAGACACCATGAAATTCGTCCTGCTTCTGCCCCTTGCTCAGCTTCGCCTCGGAAATCGTAAGCTTCAGCTGCGGATTTCCTGTTCCGCTCCGAAGGCTCTGTTTGCTCTTCTTTGCAGCGTCACGATCCTCATACTCGACCGTTCCATCGCCCAGCTCACTGTAAAATTCGTCCAGTCTCCAGCCAAAGAGGTTCAGATTGGCGCCGACGCGCTCCGTTCTGTGGTAATAATATCTGCTGCGCGTCGCATCCTCCAGCCGTTGGCCAAATTCTTCCTCCTCCTGCACGATACGCTCAATAAAACGAATCCACTTCTGGCCTTCGTCCGTAAAATTGCTGCGGCGGTGATTGATCTGCGTACTGGAACCATAGGTAGCGGTCGCCGCGTCACGAACGTTCGCGCAGAACTCATCCAGCTGCTTCACGACAAAGAGCCTGCCCGTCCCGACCTTAAAGGACACGGACAACTGCCCGTTTTTCCTGATCAGACGGGGCTGCAGCGTCAAGCTCTCCTCGCGGGTCGTCGCGTCCGCCACCAGAAGATTCGCCCGTCTCGCCTGATAAGCGTTCAAAAAGGCCCAGGTCCTTTTGTCCGTTGCGTCCCCGGCGTTGTGCGTCTGCAAATAATCCTTCACCCACAGAAGCAGCGCAGCCACATACTCGCAGCTCGCCTCCCCGCTGTAATACCAGTAATTTTTCCGGCATTTGGGGCAGCCGCAGCTCGCGGAACGCAGCTTCGACCGGGAAAAAACAACCGAGATCTCAAACTCCGACTGGCCGTACTTCGCCCTGCAGGAAGCCTGTCCAAGCTGCTCGGAATTGGCATAATACGCGTCATAGACGGTATGAAACTGAAAATCCGAGAGCTTTCCCTTTTGATAAAGCGTTTTTCCATCCCGACGCGCCGCATTCGACAGCTTGGAATACGCCGCAATCTTCTCTCCGTCAAAATACGTATACTGCTCCAGCGAGGCAAGTCCCGCTGCAGCATCCTGCGCTCCATCCGCCTCCCAGGCATCTCCCAGGAGGCTGTACTCCTGCCGCATTTCCTGCGGAGGCTGATTTTTCTGCTGTACTCTGGCCATCTTTTCTCCTGCTTTCAAAATCTGATAATGTCACACTCAGGAAAGTATAGCGCATTACAGGAAAAATTACAATAGCCTCACCCCTGCTCCGAATACCCCGCCGTGCTGCTCTCAAGCTGGCTCTTCGCCTCGCGCAGCGCCTGGATGTCAGCATCCGTCACCTTGTCGAGGCGGCACTTGCTCACGAGCTTCTGCAGTCTCGCGCTGTCACTCTTGATCTGCTTCTTCTGCTGCTTTTCCATCTGCTTTCCATTGTTTCTGATGATCTGATCGGCCTCACCCAGCAGCTTCCGGCACTCATCGAGAAGTTCCATGGCCTCGCGCCTCACCTGATCCTGACCGGAGTAAGCCGCCGCGTCGCGAATGGCCTGATCGATCTCCGCATCGGACATGCGGTCATTCGCCGTGATCGTGATAGACTGCGCCTTTCCGGTATCCAGATCTTTCGCGGAGACCTGCAGAATGCCGTTGGCGTCGATGTCAAAGGTAACCTCGATCTGCGGCACGCCGGCCGGCGCTTTTTTAATGCCGTTCAGGCGGAATTTCCCGATCGTTTTATTGTCCCGCGCCATGGGGCGTTCGCCCTGAAGCACATGAATGTCCACCGCGCGCTGATAGGGCGCAGCTGTGGAAAACACCTGCGAATAACGCGTGGGGAGCGTAGAATTGCGCTCGATCAGCCGCGTGGCCACGCCGCCCACCGTCTCGATGGAGAGGCTAAGCGGAATCACGTCGAGCAGCAGCAGATCCTGTCCCGTGCCCGCTGCGGCGAGGCCGTTGCCCTGCAGCGTGCTGCCCAGGATGGCCGCGCCCTGCGCCACACACTCGTCCGGATTGATATTGCGGGAAGGTTCCTTGCCGGTCAGCGCCTTCACCTTGGCCTGCACCGCCGGGATGCGCGTGGAGCCTCCCACCAGCAGCACACGTCCGAGCTGGGACGGAGAAATCCTCGCATCGCTCAGGGCGCTCTGCACCGGTCCTGCGGTGCGCTCTATCAGATCGTAGGTAAGCTCATCAAACTTCGCCCGGGTCAGTGTCATATCCAGATGCAGCGGCTCACCGCGCGACTGCGTAAGATACGGCAGCGTGATCTGCGTCCGATCCGAGGAGGAGAGCTCCTTCTTCGCCTGCTCCGCCGCGTCCTTCACGCGCTGCATCGCCGCAAAGTCACGGCGCAGGTCGACATGCTGACTTTCCCTGAAGCTTTTGACAATCCAGTCCACGACCCGCTCATCAAAGTCATCTCCGCCCAGATGATTATCGCCGGCAGTAGCCAGCACCTCGATGACGCCGTCGCCGATCTCAATGATAGACACATCGAAAGTGCCGCCGCCCAGGTCGTAGACCATGACCTTCTGCGCCTCCCCATGATCGAGTCCGTAAGAAAGCGCCGCGCTGGTCGGCTCATTGATAATGCGCTTCACCGTCAGACCCGCGATGCGTCCGGCGTCCTTCGTCGCCTGCCGCTGAATATCGTTGAAATAGGCCGGTACCGTGATGACTGCCTCCGTCACCGGCTCCCCGATGAACTCCTCCGCGTCCTTTTTCAGCTGCATCAGAATCATCGCACTGATCGTCTGCGGCTTGTACTCCTTGCCGTCGATCCGGATGCCCCAGTCATCGCCCATATGGCGCTTGATCGAGCTGATCGTCCTGTCCGGATTGGTAACTGCCTGCCTTCTCGCGCTCTCCCCTACCAGCCGCTCACCATTCTTCGTAAAGGCCACCACGCTGGGCGTCGTCCTGCTCCCTGACGCGCTCGGTACAATGACCGGCTCGTCGTGCTCGATGACTGAAACGCAGCTGTTCGTCGTCCCCAGGTCGATCCCGATTATCTTACTCATACTGTATTTTCTCCTTCCACCGCCCAAATACAGCAAGAAGGCGAACCGTCCGACGATCCGCCTTTTGCGAGAATAGTTTGGGTTTCAAAATATATGGTAAAGACTTTCGAATTGAAATGCAAGTTCTGTCTGTGAAAATACTGTGTCTTATTTAGAAAAATTTTCTAAACTTCTGCATATCAGAACAGGAGGTACTCCCCGTCCAGCAACGCATAGTAGAGACTGTCGCCCTCGCGGATATCGGCCTGGCCGCTGGTCGCCTCCGTGACGGCCTTCGTAATCTCCGGAACCTTCTCCGCCGGGACGAGCACCGTGAAACTCACGTTGTCCGTGTACACGGCATCCAGCATCGGAATGCCCCTCTGACCGAAGAGATACTGCAGCTTTCCGATGCCGCCGTAATCCGTTCTGATCGCAAGCTTTGTGCCCCAGTATTTGGTAATGCGAACACTACTGTCCAGTCCGGCGCGCGCCGCCGCCTGATAAGCGCGGACAAGTCCGCCTGTACCGAGCAGCACGCCGCCGAAATAGCGCGTGACGACGAGCGCCACATTGGTGAGGCCTTCCCCGACCAGCACGTCCAGCATCGGCTTGCCCGCAGTCTGGGACGGCTCACCGTCGTCGCTGGAGCGCAGCGTCTCCTCCCCTACCCCGAGCACAGAAGCCCAGCCATTATGCCGCGCATCCCAGTATTTTTTTCGCATCTCCTCGATGAAGGCCAGTGCCTCTTCTTCCGTCTTCACCGGACGGACCGTCGCGATGAAGCGGGATTTCTTTTCCGTAATCTCGCCAACGCCACCCTCATAGATTGTCTGATACTGCTCTGTCATCCCGGTATCTCCTGTATTCCCATCTACAATCAGCCGCTTTCTGCAATATGGGAAACCGAAACCGTATGATTAGAATAAGTATCCCATGTCGGCTCATAATCATCCGACGCCTGATCTCCCCACATATCCCAGCCTTCCCGCAGCCCCCTCGCAAAAAGTTCGATCCGGGGTCCCTGACTGCACGCCTCAATAATCGGTATGATTTCGTCCGGTTTCCGACTGTGCTCCCTCTTCATGGAGCGAATCAGATTCACCTGGGATCTGGCAGGCTGCAGCGTGCGGTTTGGCGCACTTTTTTTCTTAATTCCAAACAAGAGCAGTTCCGTAACATTTCTGAAATAAAAGCCTACACCGCGACCATCCGGACCGCCATCCTTCCGAATCTTTTCCCAGACGATATTTCCCTTGTACTCAAAACCCCAGGCATCCATCACTGCAAGCCCGTCCGGGAGCAGTGCGTTGGGGATCCACAAATACAAATGGGCCTTATCATCAGCAATATCAGAAACCGGTAATAATTTAATATCGCTGATTGACATGGTTTCATAACGATTCAATCTCTTATGTTCCGGAGCTACTTTCCCCGTTCTGTTCTGAAACTGCCATGGCGGATCGGCGTATATTGTATTATACTTTTTCCCCTTCGTGAACATCTGCAAGCTTTTTATGGTATTCTCCAAGTCTGCCATAGCCCTCTACGCACTCCTTTCTTATTCCCACCGCCAGAACAGGGCATCCCCCATTGCGGCGCGAATCCAGCCTGTAAAGCAATTTCCCCATCCATGTGGTACTTGCGCCATATTTTCTTATCAGAAAATTGCCTTTCTCATCCTTTTCCTGCCTGAATATATCATTGAGCTCTTCCGCCCTGGTAACAATCACACCAACGTCGATCAGCCCACAGTCAAAATACGTTCTCATAGCCAGCAGATCCCGGTCAAAAGTCTGATCTTTGCTGTTCCACTCCAAATCAAACGCAACCCTGTTTTTCAGGAAATCAATGTTATGTCCGTCTATATATCCCACAATAGTTTCCGTTTCAAATGGCTCCTTTGCAAACTTACCACGTCTCTGCGAAGACTGTCTTGGATACTTTTTCACAACCAGATCACCGCTGATTCGTATTTCCCTCCATCCATACGGATACAACACATCGTCGAACTTCTTTGGGATCGGCGACTCATTACCACCTTCCTTTTTAATATCTTCGACGCTGAGTTTCAGACACCGCAGACAATCCTGTATTTCGTTCCATTCCTCCGGAAATGAGCCGTTCAATATCTCCAGAGCATGACCATAATTGTAAAATTCATATTTAAAAAGCACGTCGTCCGTTATATATTTGCTGTAATCCATGGTTCCTCCTCAATCATCTTAGCATAAAATCAGTCCAACTTCCATCGTCTTATTTGTTTTTTGTGTCCTCCATCTCCTCCACGAAGCGCGACATGCGTGCCTCGTGGCTGCCCTGCTTCTTCGACCAGCAGATCGTAAGCTCGCGCTTCGCGCGGGTCATCGCGACGTAGAACATGCGCCGCTCCTCCTCCATGTCGGCGTCGAGCACTGCCTTCTTGTAGGGCGTGACGCCCTCCGCCGCGTCGAGGATCCAGACCTTCTCATACTCAAGGCCCTTGCTGCTGTGCATCGTCGTCAGGTGTACGCCATCCTTCGCCTCCTGCTGGCGGCGGCGCGTTTCCTCCATCTGCCGCTTATATTTTTCCATATACTCGAACCATTCGCCATAGCTCCGGTAGTCCTTCGCGCTCTCCTGCAGTTCATTCAGAATCTCGATAAGTTCGTCCACGTTCATGCGGCGAAACTGCGCGTACTCGCGCAGATACTCCTCATAACCAACCACATGACGGATGTAATTGACCGCCGCATAAGGTCCCATGCGGCCGAGCATCTTCAGATCATAGCGCAGTCGCTCAATCCGGTCGCACACATAGTCCTTGTCCTCATAGTATTCCAGCATAAGCTCCCAGTCAATCCGCTCGCCTGGCAGGCACTCCCGGTTCAGGTAACGCTTCGGCCGGTTCAGCACCGGCAGCAGATCCCGCCGCAGCTCTGAGCCCATCGCGAGCCGGATATAGCAGAACAGATTCTTCGCGATCCAATGTTCGAAAAGATTCGGCATCGTATCGCGCATGCGGAAGGGTACGTTATACTCCATCAGCTTCTGCACGAGCAGACGGGGCTGCGTGTTTGTACGGTAAATGACCGCTGCATCCCTGAGGTTTTTTCCGGCATTCTGCCAGTCCTGAATTTCCTTCAGAATATACAGACATTCCTGCTGCTGATCCGGGAAAGGCAACACACGCACCGCAGAGCCTTCTCCCCCGCGCGCTGTGATCTCCTTCGGAAAGCGCTCCTTGTTCCAGCGCACGACACGTCCCGCCGCCTCGACAATCTGCCGCGTCGAGCGAAAATTGTCGTTCAGGAGAATCTGCACCGCCTCCGGATAATCCTTCGGGAAATTCAGCATAATCGAGGGATCCGCGCCGCGGAAGCGGTAGATCGACTGGTCGTCGTCCCCCACGATGAAAAGATTGTTCTGCGGCAGAGCCAGCAGCTTCAAGATATCATACTGGATGCGGTTGATATCCTGGAATTCGTCCACGAGAATATACTGATATTTCTGCTGCCAGGCCGCGAGAATGTCGGCCCGCTTCGAGAGCAGCTCCCAGGTGTAAGTCAGCATATCGTCGAAATCAAGCAGCCGTGCGCGCTTCTTGCGCTCCTCGTACTCTGTATAAATCTTCCGGAAAATCTCCTCCGCGCAGTTTTTGGAAAAATAATTATCGATCGGAATCCGCTCATTTTTGATAAGGCTGATCTCCGCCGAGATTCCTGCCAGGAAATCATTCTCATCGTCAAGTTCCAGCTTCTGTCGCTCGACACTCTCCTTCAGATACTGATAGCGGACCTCCTCGCGCAGAATATTCCCCGCAGTAAATCCGTAGGACAATTTCAGAATCGTGAAAAAGACCGCATGGAACGTTCCGAAGGACACATTCCCGTAGCCGCGCGGTGCGTCCGCGCTTTTTTCCATCAGGCGCCCGAAGCGCTCCTTCATCTCAGTGGCCGCGGCCTTCGTGAAGGTGATCACCAGAATGGAGGAAGGCGATATGTGACAGTCCCGTACCAGGTACTGCACTCTGTTTGTCACTACGGTGGTCTTGCCCGAGCCGGGCCCGGCCAGAATCAGGGCAGGACCCTGCACGTGCCCGATTGCCTTCTTCTGGGCTTCACTGAAAGTATTGCTCATCTAAACTGCCTTTATCCGCTGCGCCAGCCACTGATTGACTTCCATGCCAATCAGCACGATGTACATGATGAAATACAGCCACATCATAAAGAGAATCAAAGTTGTCAGACTTCCGTACATACTGGCAGCATTGCTGTACTCAATATAAATGGAAAAGAAAAAGGAAAAGAGATAACAGACCACCGCTGCGAACATCGCACCCGGCAGCTGTTCCATAAAATGACGCTGCTCTCCCGGTTCACGTCCCGGCAACACCCGGTAAATGACTGCAAAAAACAGCGTGAAAGCGCCAAACATCAATACCAGCCGGAACGAAAGAATCAGACTCGTGAATGCCGCGATGAACGGAAGATATAACAGCACCAGCTCGTGGATACTGTTTCCAAAGACAACCATCAACAGCGAAGCCAGCACCAGCACGACGAACAGCAGAGAAAAAAGCGTACCGCGTGCCCGCATGAACAGATAGGACCGGTTCTTTCGCCCGCAGATGGAGTTCATCCCACGGTTCAGCGCCATAAAGCTCTTGCCAGCCGACCAGGCTGTCATCAGAGCCGACAGGGAAATAGCCGCAATCGCGCGGCTGTACATCTCGTCGATCAGGCTCATCACCCAGCTCTGAAATCCGAGCGGAATGAAACTCTCGATCATCCCATAGAGCTCCGCCTTCTCGATACCGGTATACTGGATTGCTGACAGGAGCAGGATAATCAACGGCAGAAAAGAGAGCATGATGAAATATGCGGACTGTGCCGCATAGGCTCCGACATGTTTCTCATCCATATCATGCTTGATCTCCAGCACTGTTCCGATCACTGCGCTAATCTTACCCATGCCAACTCTCCCAAACGATGTGACATCTATATTTATACCCTGTCTACTCCAAAATAGCAAGCCTTACATCCGTATAAAAATAGTTCAGGATTTCCTCATAGTCCGCTCCCTGCTCCGCGAGCAGGCGCGCGCCGTTCTGACTCATCCCTGCTCCATGCCCATAACCGCCGCCGTAAATCTGATAACCGCTTAAAACTCCGTCCTCACAGACCTCCTCCAGCACGAAATAGCCGCTCGGCAGCAGATCGCCGCCTGACACATCCGTCCCGTCGTTCTTGTGAACCGCACCGCCCGGCACGCCGAGCATCAGACGAATATTGTACTCATACTGAATCTTCAGCGTTCCTTCTGTCCCCTCAAGCAGCAGCTCCAGCGCCGCACCTCCCGTGTTCCTTCTTATAATCTCCGCACTCCGGATCTCACCGATACTCTCCCGCTTCGTTGACACATAGTTGTCTCCATCCTTCAGAAGGATCCCCTGCTCCGACTTCGCAGAGCGAACCCGTATCCATTTCTTCACGTTTTCCTGGATCTGTTCCGGTGAAACATAAGCGCTCCAGCGATACCATGGCTCCGAGATCTCGAGATCGCCCGCCCGCTTGCTGCGGATAAATTTTGCGAAAGTCTCCTCATCCGTCAAGTCGAGGATTCGCTCCGACTCGCCGACATTAATCCCGGCTATGTAGGGCGTAAGACTGCTGTCGCCATCCTCCCAAATATTTTCGTCGGTCGTGACGCCACAGGAGGTTGCGAAATAATAGGCCTTCACCGGACTGTCGCCATAGAGCAGAATCTGCCCCGCCGTCGCTTCCACCGCCGCGTCCGTCGTCTCCTGCGCATCAATACTGCCGTACACCTGATAGGAAGTACTGTCGTCCACATGCGCCTCATACTCCGGATAGGCATAGTCCTGCATCTGCCAGACCGCGTAGGTGCGCGCACAGACCGCCTGCGCCTTCAACGCCTCCACCGCCCAGCCGGAGGGCATCTCGCTCGGCACGACCAGCCGCAGGTATTCCTCGAGCGGTACCTCGTTCACGATCACCCAGCCCGCACTCTCCTCATAATATGTAAAGGTCCCCGGATACTCCCGATCCAGCTCCTTGCTCTCATGATAAATACTCCCGCTGTCCGAGAGCAGCAGCACCCGGATCGTCGCATCCGCTTCCGGAAGCGTCCAGGCCTCCTCCGGAAACGCATCGCCCTCCTCCTTCGTATCGTCGTCGGATATCACGAGCCGCTCAGCCTCCTGCGATTTCAGTGCCTCCCCGCCTGCTCCGGACCTGTCCGGTTCCCCGGCGATCAGAGAGAGCAGGAAAGCACATGCAAGAATAAGCAGCGCCGCTTTCCGCTTTAAGGTCTCCCGATACAAATTTCCCTCCCAACATACGAAACGGGTATCGCGGCGTGCGCCGTGATACCCGATATCTTTCGTTTCCCAAAGTGCCGTTCCCCGTATTTTGACGCCTAGCCCAAAAGCCAGGTGGGTAACCTCAACAGACGTTCAGCCTTCCACTGGCGTCCCCAAGGGACGGAGGCGTGACATCCGGCCTGAAATGTTGGAATCCCATGAACGTAAATGTAGGTTCAAAATGACGGAGCTGTCGCACACCCCAGGAAATCCATGAATCTAGTATACCCCATTTCCCGCGCTTTGACAACCGTATCGTCTGAAAAAGTATGGTAAAAATCCTGCAGACCATACTTCATTGTATGAACAGTCAGACACATATATTCTCGTCTTTCATTTGTATACCCAATATTAAAAAAGAAGCCCCATGTAGAGGCTTCTTTCTTTTTACTATTATTTACCGGATTACAGCTGTGGGCCTGCCGGTACAAGTGCCTTGCCGGCCTCGTTGCTCTCATACTTCTTGAAGTTCTTGATGAAGCGTCCCGCAAGATCCTTCGCCTTCGCATCCCACTCGGAAGCATCCGCATAGGTGTCGCGCGGATCGAGAATACCGGTATCCACGCCCTCGAGCTCGGTCGGCACTTCGAGGTTGAAGTACGGGATCTTCTTGGTCGGAGCCTTGAGAATCGCGCCGCCCAGGATCGCATCGATGATGCCGCGGGTATCCTTGATGGAGATACGCTTGCCGGTTCCGTTCCAGCCGGTATTAACAAGGTAGGCCTTCGCGCCGCTCTTCTCCATTCTCTTCACGAGTTCCTCCGCGTACTTCGTCGGATGCAGCTCGAGGAATGCCTGTCCGAAGCAGGCCGAGAAGGTCGGGGTCGGCTCGGTGATGCCGCGCTCCGTGCCGGCGAGCTTTGCCGTGAAGCCGGACAGGAAGTAGTACTGCGTCTGCTCCGGCGTCAGGATCGACACAGGCGGAAGTACGCCAAACGCGTCAGCGGAGAGGAAAATCACATCCTTCGCTTCCGGCGCTGCGGAAATCGGACGCACATTCTTCACGATCTTCTCGATGTGCTCGATCGGATAGGACACGCGGGTGTTCTCAGTTACGCTCTTGTCGGCAAAATCGATCTTGCCATTCTCATCGAGCGTCACGTTCTCAAGAAGCGCGTTGCGCTTGATCGCATTGTAGATATCCGGCTCAGACTCCTTGTCAAGGTTGATCACCTTCGCGTAGCAGCCGCCCTCAAAGTTGAACACGCCGTTGTCATCCCAGCCGTGCTCGTCGTCGCCGATCAGCAGACGCTTCGGATCCGTGGAGAGCGTCGTCTTGCCAGTTCCGGAGAGGCCGAAGAAGATCGCAGTGTTCTCGCCGTTCATATCGGTATTCGCCGAGCAGTGCATCGCGGCGATGCCCTTCAGCGGCAGATAGTAGTTCATCATGGAGAAGAGACCCTTCTTCATCTCTCCGCCGTACCAGGTGTTCAGGATCACCTGCTCGCGGCTCGTGATGTTGAACACAACAGCGGTCTCAGAGTTCAGGCCAAGCTCCTTATAGTTCTCTACCTTCGCCTTGGAAGCATTGTAGCAGACGAAGTCCGGCTCAAAGTTTGCAAGCTCCTCATCCGTCGGGATGATGAACATATTCTTGATGAAATGCGCCTGCCAGGCTACTTCCATGATGAAGCGGATCGCCATACGGCTGTCCTTGTTCGCACCGCAGAACGCATCAACGACAAAGAGTCTCTTTCCGGAGAGTTCCTCCTGCGCGAGCTTCTTCACTGCTGCCCAGGTCTCTTCGCTGGCCGGATGGTTGTCATTCGGATACTCCGGAGTCGTCCACCATACAGTGTCCTTCGAATTCTCATCCATGACAATGAATTTATCTTTCGGGGAACGTCCCGTGTAGATGCCGGTCATAACATTGACCGCACCCAGCTCACTGACCTGGCCCTTGTCATAGCCTGTGAGCTCCGGCTTCATCTCCTCCTCGAACAAGGTCTCAAAGGACGGGTTATGTACGATTTCGGTAGTTCCAGTGATCCCATACTTTGTCAGATCAATCTTTGCCATACTTCTCTTACCTCTTTCTTTTATTCTGTGTGTTATTTATCACCGGGCTCACATCTTCTGTATTAGAGCCCACCACAACCTATTTTACATACGCCGCTAGAAAAGTCAAGTCAAAAGTATTTTTCTGAGGCGCGTTTTGCCGCAATCGCGTACCAGACCAGGCAGCCGAACATCACGATCATGAAAACCCAGTACAGGCTGTTCACCTCGACCATATAGGTATTGATCAAAGAGATCACTCCATACGCGACCATCACACCGCCCATCACATAGAGCTTCGGCGACATGGCCGATGCATAGCCCGGCAGATCCTTGCAGTCCTCAGGCTTTGTATCTCTCGCCAGCAGAAAGGTCTGGATAATCTTTCCCTGCGTCTTCAGAATATAGGCGGAATACAGCGCATACACTCCACAGGCAAGTATCAGAATATCCATAAAACTCCATATACTGTCCATCCCGTGCCCCCTATTTTACGCCAAGAAAATCGCGAACTGTCTGCTCCATGTCCTGCACCTCACAGACGGTCCTGTGCCGCACCGGCGCGCTGCGGATCTCCTCGATCGCCTTCGGCACCGCCGTGTCGGAGAGCGCCTGCAGCTCGTCCACCAGCTCAAAATCGCCCATCTTTCCGTACTTTTCCGCATCGATAGCCTCCATCACGCTGCGCGTGAATTTATAGGGGCTCGCGGTCGAAGCGATCACCGTCGTCCTGGTATCGCCGCTCTCCTCCCTGTATTTCCGGTACGCGCAGGCGGCCACCGAGGTGTGCGGATCCATCACATAGGCATCCTCCTGCCAGGCCCCGCGGATGGTAGCGGCCGACTCCGGCTCCGAGGCGAAATATCCGCAGAAATCCTTCAGCTGTTCGCGCATGGCCGGCGTGATCGTATACTTTCCGCTCTTCGAAAGCTCCGTCATCAGCTCGGTATCTTTTCCGGCATCCGCGCCTGCGATCCGGTAGATCAGGCGCTCCAGATTGCTGGAGATCAGGATGTCCATCGAGGGTGAGCTCGTCAGGATGAAGGGGCGGTTCCGGTCATATTCACCGGTACGGAAGAAATCATAGAGAACTTTATTCTCATTGGAAGCACACACGAGCTTCGCGATCGGCAGTCCCATCAGCTTTGCATAATAGGCCGCGAGAATATTTCCGAAATTGCCGGTCGGAACGACAACGTTGATCTCCTCTCCGTCCGCGATCTCGCCGCGCCCAAGAAGCTGTACATAGGCGTACACATAGTAGACGACCTGCGGCACCAGACGCCCGATATTGATGGAGTTTGCGCTCGAAAACTGGAAGCCGGCCGCGTCCAGTTCTTTCTCCAGCGCTTCGTCCCCGAAGATCGCCTTGACGCCGTTCTGCGCGTCGTCAAAATTGCCGTGGATGCCGACGACCAGTGTATTGTCGCCCTTCTGCGTCACCATCTGCTTCTCCTGAATCGGGCTGACGCCGTCCTTCGGATAGAAAACGATGATCCGCGTGCCCGGCACATCCGCAAAGCCGGCCAGCGCCGCCTTACCGGTATCGCCGGAAGTCGCGGTCAGGATCACGATCTCATTTTTGATCTGATTCTTCCGCGCCGCCGTCGTCATCAGATGCGGCAGGATCGAGAGCGCCATATCCTTGAAAGCGATCGTCGCCCCGTGGAAAAGCTCCAGATGCCAGGCTCCGCCCACTTTCACAAGCGGCGCGATCTCCTCCGTATCAAACTTTTCATCATAAGCTCCGGCGATGCAGGCCTTCAGCTCTTCCTCCGTGAAATCGGTCAGAAACAGCCGCATCACCTCGTAGGCCAGCTCCCGGTAATTCATCCCGGCGAGTGTGCGAAGATCGCAGGAGAGCTGCGGAATCGTGGTCGGCACGAAGAGTCCGCCGTCGTGCGCAAGCCCCTGCAGGATCGCCTGGGAGGCCGTAACTTCCTCCTTCGCTCCTCTTGTACTTCTGTATAAAACATCCATCTTTTTGTTCCTCTTTCTGTCGTTGTCTGCTCAAAACTGCCCCTAAAGTGTATCATAAGGTTCGAAAAAAAGAAAGGGGAAACACTCCCCTTTCTTCTATAAAGTATAAAAAATGTGGTTTCCGTACTCACAGACACGGTTGAGCGCCCTGTCAAACCAGCCCCCGTCGCAGTGGACAGATCGAAAATAAAGCGCTCCCTGTGAAATATCCTCTCCTCCCAGCACGCGTGCAACCGCCTCCGCAGTGCCTTCGGAAACGCTGACCGTGTCGAGCCTTCCGTCTACCGTTGGTGAAAACTGTGCGGTCCCATTGGTCTTTTCGTAGACGACTTCTTTCACCGTGCCCGGGAAGGCCTCGCTCGTCACGCGGTTCATCACGACGCCGGCCACCAGCATTTTCCCGGTGATATCCTCGCCTCCTGCCTCCGCCTCGACGATCCGCAGCAGAATCTGATATTCCTGTTCCTCCAGACTAAACGCGTCCTCCGCTGCGTGGACGACAAGTACTTCGCCGGCGCCGGGTCCAGGGAACACCGTTCCTGCTGCAAGCATTCCTCCGAGCAGCAGGGCGGCGATCCAATTGCGTTTACACATACATACACTCCTTTTCTGTCTGATCTTTTTTATTTTGCAGCCTGATTTTCGGCTACAGGTCGGCATTATAAGCCACCTGCCATCAAAAAGTCAATAGATTTATTACAACTTTATTAACTATTATGACCTTTTTATTTCAATTTTATGACAGAAAAGTCAAAAAAGAGCGTGCCGCACACAAAAAATGTGAGGCACGCCCATGTATGCTGTCGAAAGATTTATCCTACGGAATGGTTGATCGCAGTCATCAGCGCATCGAAGGAAGCGCGGATAATATCCGGATCGATGGAAGCTCCCCAGTGCAGCTTTCCGTCGGGCGTCTGGATGCCGACGTAGGCGATCGCGCTTGAGCTCGAACTTCTGGTAAGCGCATGCTCCTGATAAGTCACGAGATTGTACTCGAAGCCATAAGCCTTCTTCAGAGCATTGCTGACAGCGTTCAGACGTCCGTTTCCGACTGCCGTCGTCGTCTTGCGCTCGCCGTTGTGGATGGTCGAAACTTCGGTCGTAATGCCGTCTACCTGGCGGAAATGCACCTCCGTAATCCAGTACGGCTCCTTGACATTCACGAACTTCTCCGTAAAGACCTGATAGATTTCCTCAGGCGAAAGCTCCTTGTTGAGGTGGTCGGACACAGACTTGGCCGCATAGCCCATCGCCTCACGCATCTTCGGCGGCATGAGCAGGCCGTAGTTCTTCTCGAGAATGTAGCCGACGCCGCCCTTGCCGGACTGGCTGTTGATGCGGATCACGTCCGCATCGTAACTTCTGCCGACGTCTGTCGGGTCGATCGGAAGATACGGAACCGTCCACTGATCCGGATTCTTCTCCTCCATCCACTTCATGCCCTTCGCGATCGCATCCTGATGCGAACCGGAGAAGGCCGCGAACACAAGTGCGCCGCTGTAAGGATTGCGCTCGTACACCTTCATGCCGGTGCAGCGCTCATAGCAGTCGCTGATCTCATTCATGTCGGAGAAGTCAAGCTCCGGGTCGACGCCCTGAGAATAAAGATTCATGCCCAGCGTCACGATATCTACATTTCCGGTGCGCTCGCCGTTGCCGAAGAGCGTTCCCTCGACGCGGTCCGCACCGGCCAAGAGACCCATCTCCGTATCCGCCACGCCGCAGCCGCGGTCATTGTGCGGATGCAGGGAAATCACCACGTTCTCGCGGTATTTCATATGCTTGCTCATGTACTCGATCTGCTGTGCGTAGACGTGCGGCATCGAGTGCTGCACCGTCACGGGCAGATTGATGATCGCCTTGCGGTCCGCCGTCGGCTTCCACACGTCGAGCACTGCGTTGCAGACTTCCAGGGCATACTCCGGCTCCGTCCCGGTGAAGCTCTCCGGGCTGTATTCAAAGCGATAGTTCGCGCCCTCCTCTTCTGTCAGTTTCTGCAGAAGCTTCGCGCCTTCGACGGCGATCTGAAGGATCTCCTCCTTTGATTTGTGAAAGACCTGCTCGCGCTGCGCGACCGAGGTCGAATTGTAGACATGGACGATCGCGTTCTTCGCGCCCTTCAGCGCCTCAAAGGTCCGGCGGATGATGTGCTCTCTCTCCTGGGTCAGCACCTGCACGGTCACGTCGTCCGGAATCAGGTCCTGCTCGATCAGCGTGCGCAGGAACTCAAACTCCGTCTCCGAGGCCGCCGGAAATCCGATCTCAATCTCCTTGAATCCAACCTTTACGAGCATCTGAAAGAAGTCCAGCTTCTGCTGCAGCGTCATCGGCACAACCAGCGCCTGGTTGCCGTCTCTTAAGTCTACGCTGCACCAGACGGGCGCATGGTCGACATAGTCCTTGTCTGCCCAGTCCATGCAGCGCTCGGGCGGCATAAAATACTGTCTCTTGTACTTTTTGTAGTTCATCATGCCTTTCTCCTCCTCATTTCTCTCAATATGCTACTTATGTGAAAGCCGATTGCTTCGCTCTTCGAGCAGCTACGCATAAGTTCGGCCGCGAAAATCAAAGATTTTCTGCCTCACTTATCCCGCAATCGCCGTCGATATTCGCAATCCGCACTATCGTGCTACTTGCTCATATCGCCTTGCCCGTCCGATGTCTGAGCATCTGTGCAAGCAAGCTTGCCATATGCTCAGCCGCCGTCCGGAACTTTCACAATAAAAAAATCTTCCGCTCCGGCTATAATAGCTCCAGAGACGAAAGACTGCTGTCCTACGCGGTACCACTCTGATTTCATGAATGATTTCACACACTTATGGGATACGGAATCAAGATTCTTATATCCTTCCCGCTGTAACGGCCGGGTCCCGTCTGTGTCTACTCTCTTCAATACCGAAGATTTCGGACAGCCGCTCCGAGGCGAGTTCCAAACATCCTCTCCACTGCCTCGCACCGCCCGGCAGCTCTCTGGATTCGAGTCCGAATGTACTATTCCTCATCATCGCATTTCCTTTTGCAACTGCAACGATCATAACAAAAACTCCCGCCCTTGTCAAGGCGGGAGCCAAAATATTTATCTTCCTACCAGCCGATCAGCCAGGAATAGAGTCCCTCGTAGGCGTAACGCGAGGCGTCCCAGGAGAAATCTTTCTGCATCGCGCGCTCTACCATTGCGTCCCAGGCCGGGCGCTCGACAAAGTAGACGTACTTCGCATTGTTGATCACGCTCATCATCTCGCCCGCATTGTAGTTCGCGAAGGAGAAGCCGTCGCCCGTGCCCTCGTACTGATTGTAGGGCTCCACCGTGTCCCGCAGGCCTCCGGTCTCGCGCACGATCGGCAGTGTCCCATAATGCAGCGAAATCAGCTGGGACAGCCCGCAGGGCTCGAAGGCCGAGGGCATCAGGAAGGCGTCCGCCGCCGCGTAGAGCCTATGGGAAAGCTCATCCGCATAGCAGATATTCGCGGAGACCTTGTCCGGGTATTTCCAGGCATAATGGCGGAACATATTTTCATAGCGGTCATCTCCGGTCCCGATGACCACGAGCTGCGTGTTGTCGTCCACAATCTGCTCCATGACCGCCGCGATCAGGTCAAGTCCCTTCTGATCCGTCAGGCGGGAAATCAGACCGATCATCATCTTGCCCTCGTCGACCGTCAGGCCGAGCTCTTCCTGCAGCGCGCGCTTGTTCGCCGCCTTTCCTTCTGTCACCGTCGTCTCGTCATAATTCTCAGCGATCTTTTCATCCGTCCCCGGATTCCAGATCGAATAGTCGATGCCATTCACAATGCCGCGCAGATCCATATGGCGCGCGGAGAGCAGGCCATCGAGCCCTTCGCCGTACTGCGGCGTCTGGATCTCCTGCGCATAGGTCTCGCTGACCGTCGTGATGTAGTCGGCATAGACAAGGCCGCCCTTCAGCATATTCGCATCACGCCGGTACTCCAGCTTGTCCGGTGTGAACACGTAGTCCGGAAGGCCGGTCAGCCCCTGCATTGTCTCGATATCCCAGATCCCCTGGAAACGGAGATTGTGAATCGTCATCACCGTCTTGATGCCGCGGTAAAACTCTCCCGCCGCGAACTCCGTCTTCAGATAAACCGGAATGAGGCCCGTCTGCCAGTCATGACAGTGAATCAGATCGGGCCGGAAATCAATGATCGGCAGGATCGAGAGCACCGCCTTGTCGAAAAACGCGAATTTCTCGATATCCGTACGGAAATCGCCATAGGGCTTCGCCCCGCCGAAATAGACCAGATTGTCGATGAAATAATAGGTCACGCCCTCATACTCGTAGGTCATGACGCCAACATGCGCACCCGGATTGTAGGAACCGGTGCCCATGTAAAAATGCGTGATATAGTGAAAATGATTGCGGAACTTGTCCGGGATACAGGTGTAATTCGGTATCACCACCCGCACATCCCACTCTTCCTTGTTAAACCCCTTTGGCAGCGCTCCGCATACATCTGCAAGCCCCCCGGTCTTGATGAACGGTACGCACTCTGACGCTGCAAACAATATCTTCTTCATTTTGCCCCTCCTGTAAGGTTCAGAAATAGTTGCTTATTTTATTTTACCATACTTCATGAAGTTTCAAAAGTATATTTTATAAGCTATCGTGGCCAGTCCTCGATCCCGCCCTCCGTAATCGCACGGAACATCCGTTTCTTTCCCGAGTTTGCCACTTCACTGATTAAATGATAAAAATTTTTTCCTTATTTTGC
>JAJPXQ010000091.1 GCA_021205385.1 Lachnospiraceae bacterium
AAATCAAGGTTTAGGCAACAAAAAACGAGGTAGCTTTTGACACTACCGGAGACCAAAGCGGGGGTAAAGAATGGGTTTTGTGCATCTTCACGTACACACGGAGTACAGTCTGCTGGACGGCTCGAACAAGATCACGGAATATGTGGCGCGGGTGAAGGAGCTCGGCATGGACAGCGCGGCGATCACCGATCATGGCGCGATGTTCGGCGTGATTGACTTTTATAAGGAAGCGAAGGCGCAGGGCATCAAGCCGATCCTGGGCTGTGAGGTCTACGTCGCGCCGAATTCCCGCTTTGACAAGGAGACGACAGGCGGGGAGGACCGCTACTATCATCTGGTGCTTCTGGCGGAGAATAATCAGGGCTATCAGAATCTGATGAAGATTGTGTCCATCGGCTATACGGAAGGCTTTTACTACAAGCCGCGTGTGGATCGTGAGGTTCTCGCGCGCTACCATGAGGGGATTATCGCGACGAGCGCCTGTCTCGCAGGCGAGGTGCAGCGCTATATTGAAAAGGACCGGTACGAGGAGGCCTGCGCCGCCGCGAAGCGCTACGAGGATATTTTCGGAAAGGGAAATTTCTTTCTGGAGCTGCGGGATCACGGCATTCCGGAGCAGAAGATGGTGAATCAGGGACTTCTGCGGATGAGCCGGGAGCTCGGGATCGAGCTGGTGGCGACGAATGATGTGCACTATACCTATGCGGAGGATGAAAAGCCGCACGATATTCTGCTCTGCCTGCAGACCGGCAAGCGCCTGGCGGATGAGGACCGTATGCGCTATGAGGGCGGGCAGTATTTTGTAAAGTCGCAGGAGGAGATGGCGGAGCTCTTCCGCTATGCGCCGCAGGCGCTGGAAAACACGCAGAAGATTGCGGATCGCTGCAACGTGGAGATCGAGTTCGGCGTGACGAAGCTGCCGCAGTACGACGTGCCGGATGGCTATACTTCCTGGGAATACTTAAATAAGCTGTGCTCAGAGGGTTTTGCGGAGCGTTATCCTGACGACGACGGTACGCTGCGAAAGCAGCTTGACTATGAGCTTTCTATCATTCAGACGATGGGTTATGTCGATTATTTCCTGATCGTCTGGGATTTTATCAAATTTGCCAGGGACAATGGCATCGCGGTCGGGCCGGGGCGCGGCTCGGCAGCCGGAAGCCTCGTCTCTTATTCACTGGGAATCACGAACATCGACCCGGCCAGATATCAGCTGCTCTTCGAGCGCTTTCTGAATCCGGAGCGCGTGTCGATGCCTGATATTGACGTGGATTTCTGCTTTGAACGCAGGCAGGAGGTTATCGACTACGTCGTCCGCAAGTACGGCAAGGACCGCGTGGCGCAGATCGTCACCTTCGGGACACTGGCGGCGCGCGCGGTGCTCAAGGACGTGGGCCGCGTCATGGATATGCCCTACGCCTTTGTCGATTCCATCGCGAAGATGGTGCCGCGCGAGCTGAATATCACGCTGGACCGCGCGCTGCAGGTGAATTCGGAGCTGCGAAATCTCTACGAGACGAACGAGCAGGTGAAAGAACTCGTAGATATGTCCAAAAGGCTGGAGGGTCTGCCGCGGCACGCCTCCACGCACGCGGCGGGCGTCGTGATCAGCCAGAAATCCGTGGATGAGTATGTACCGCTCTCAAGGGCGCAGGACGGTTCAGTCACGACGCAGTTCACGATGACGACGCTGGAGGAGCTGGGACTGCTGAAGATGGACTTTCTGGGCCTCCGCACGCTGACCGTGATCCAGAACGCGGTGGAGATGGCCGAGAAGAGCAGCGGCAGGGAAATCGACATTGACCGGATCGATTACCAGGACCAGAAGGTGCTGGATTCCCTCGGCACTGGAAAGACCGACGGCGTGTTCCAGCTCGAGAGCGCGGGGATGAAGAGTTTCATGAAGGAGCTCAAGCCGCAGAGCCTGGAGGATCTGATCGCCGGTATCTCCCTGTACCGCCCGGGTCCCATGCAGTTCATCCCGCAGTATATCCGGGGCAAGAACCATCCGGATCAGGTCACCTATGACTGCCCGGAGCTGGAGCCGATCCTGAAGCCTACCTACGGCTGTATCGTCTATCAGGAGCAGGTTATGCAGATCGTGCAGCAGCTGGCCGGCTATACGCTGGGGCGGGCCGATCTCGTGCGCCGCGCCATGTCAAAGAAGAAGGCCTCAGTCATGAAGAAGGAGCGCCAGAGCTTCGTCTACGGTAACGAGGAGGAGGGCGTCCCGGGCTGTATCGCGAGGGGAATTCCCGAGGCGGTCGCCAATAAGATCTACGACGAGATGATGGACTTCGCAGAGTACGCGTTCAACAAGTCCCACGCGGCGGCCTACGCGGTGGTCTCTTACCAGACGGCCTGGCTGAAGTATTATTATCCGGTGGAGTATATGGCTGCGCTTCTGACCTCGGTCATCGATAACTCGACGAAGGTATCGGAGTATATCGCGAGCTGCCGGCAGATGGGGATCCGCATCCTGCCTCCCGATATCAATGAGAGCATCGGCGTCTTCTCGGTGTCAAACGGTGCGATTCGCTATGGTCTGACTGCGATCAAGAGTATTGGCAAACCTGTGATTGCAGAGATTATCCGGGAGCGGGAAGAGCATGGGCTTTATACGGACCTCGAAGATTTTATCGAGCGGACTGCAGGTAAGGAGCTGAACAAGCGTGCGATCGAAAACTTCATCAAGGCAGGGGCCTTCGACAGTTTTCCGCTGAACCGCCATCAGATGGTGAGCGTGTATGAGCAGATTGTAGATGAGGCGACGCGGAAGAAAAAGACAGAGTTCGCGGGGCAGATGAGTCTGTTTGACTTCGCCCCGGAGGAGGACAAAGCCTCGTTCAAGGTCCGGGTTCCCCATATACCGGAGTATGGGAAGGAGGAACTTCTCGCACTGGAGAAGGAGGTACTCGGCTTCTATATCAGCGGACACCCGATGGAGGAGTACGAGGAGCAATGGCGGCGGAAGATCAGCCATGTGTCCACGGATTTCCTTCCGCCAGAGGATGATGAGGACGAAAAGCTGCGCGACGGCGAGCGCGCGGTCATCGGCGGCATGATCACGTCCAGAACGGTGAAGGCGACGAAGAATAACAAGATGATGGCCTTCATCAATGTGGAAGATATGGCAGGTTCCGTGGAGGTGATCGTTTTTCCGCGGGATTATGAGAAATATGGCAGACAGCTGAGCGTAGACAGCATGGTTTTCGTCAGCGGCCGCGTCTCCGCGGAGCTCGACAAAGCGAGCAAGCTGATTCTCGAGAAGGTCACACCTTTTGAGAAGCCACGGAAGGAGCTCTGGATACAGTTTGCGGATCTGGAGGAGTACGGCGCGCGTGAGCAGGAGCTAAGCCGCCTGCTCACGGACAGCAGGGGGGAGGATTCTGTTGTCATCTACGTGCGGAAAGAGCGGCAGAAAAAGGTTCTCCCGGCAAGCCGGAATGTGAAGACGGACGAAGAACTGCTCGGCCGGCTGTACGCCCGCTTCGGTGAAAAAAATGTGAAACTGCTCGAAAAGCCGGTTGAAAAGAAAGCACAAATGCATTAGACTTAAAAGGTGCAGGCATTGTTTTCGGAGGAAATGATATGGCGAACAAAGTGAATACAATAGGAGTCCTGACGAGTGGCGGCGACGCACCGGGCATGAACGCGGCGATTCGCGGCGTGGTGCGGGAGGCGCTTGCGAAGGGCAAAAAGGTAAAGGGAATCCGACGGGGTTACCAGGGACTTCTGGAGGAAGATATCGTGGATCTTACGAGAGAGTCCGTCAGCGAGATCATTGACAAAGGCGGGACCTTCCTGCTCACGGCGCGCTGCGCGGAGTTCCGGACAGAGGAAGGCCAGATGAAAGGCGCGGAAATCTGCCGGAAAAACGGGATTGACGGTCTGGTCGTGATCGGAGGAGACGGCTCCTTTGCCGGCGCACAGAAACTGGCGGCAAAGGGAATTAATACGGTTGGCGTGCCGGGGACGATTGATCTCGATATCGCCTGTACCGAGTACACGATCGGCTTTGACACGGCAGTGAATACAGCCATGGAGGCGATCGACAAGGTGCGTGACACTTCGACCTCGCATGAGCGTGTGAGCATCATCGAGGTGATGGGGCGCGACGCGGGCTATATTGCGCTCTGGTGCGGTATTGCGAACGGCGCAGAGGACATCCTGATTCCAGAGACCTATGACTATGATGAGCAGCGCATCATCAACCATATCGTTGTCAGCCGCAAGCGCGGAAAGAAGCATCACATCATCATCAATGCGGAGGGCATCGGGCACTCCACCTCGATGGCGAGGCGCATCGAGGCGGCCACGGGCGTGGAGACGAGAGCCACGATCCTGGGCTATATGCAGCGCGGCGGCAGTCCGACCTGCAAGGATCGTGTTTATGCCACAATGATGGGTGCGATGGCGGCAGATCTGCTCTGCGACGGGAAGACGAACCGCGTAGTCGGCTATCAGAATGGAAAATTCCAGGATTATGATATCAATGAGGCGCTCGGCATGAACAAGGGCGTGTCCGAGTATATGATCAACGTTGCAAAGAATATGTCCGCATGATTACCAGCACAGCCAATCCGCAGGTGAAGAACCTGCAGCAGCTTATGAAGAAATCGTCGGCACGAAAGGAGCAGGAAGTCTTCCTTGTGGAGGGCGTGAAGATGTTCCTTGAAGCGCCGCCGGAGCGCATCCGGAAGATCTACGTGTCAGAAAGCCTGTACGAAGAAAAAGGACAGGCTTTTTTCCACTGCGCGGATATGGAGATTCTGGACGACAGAGTATATAAGGCGGTCAGCGATACGAAGACGCCGCAGGGAGTCCTGTGTCTGATGGAGCGTTTTCACTATACGCTGGCTGATCTTACACAGAAATCCCATCCGTTTCTCATAGTTCTGGAGAATCTGCAGGATCCGGGGAATCTTGGCACGATCATACGCACTGCGGAGGGCGCCGGAGCGGACGGCGTGATCCTGAGCGCGGACTCTGTCGATATCTACAATCCCAAGACGATCCGTGCGACGATGGGCTCCGTCTATCGTGTGCCTTTTCTCTATGCGGACGATCTGCAGGAAGTTCTGCGCGGGCTGAAGCGGCGGGGCATTCGCAGTTACGCGGCGCATCTTGGCGGAACCTGCGGCTATGATGAGGCGGATTATCGCCGGGGCTGCGCGTTCCTGATCGGAAATGAGGGGAATGGCCTGACTGCGGATTTAAGTGCCTGTGCAGACGTTCTGATCCGCATTCCAATGCATGGAAAACTCGAGTCTCTGAACGCGTCCGTGGCCGCTGCGATTCTGATGTATGAGGCCTGTCGGCAGAGATCATAGGGAAATGTTGACAAATTATGAAACATCTGATAAAATCCCTGTAATAAATGTAACACTTTTGTAATAGTTTTGGAGGTTTCAGATGTTCAGAAAAGCGATGCTCTCGATTCTGCTCCTGGCCCTGTGGCTGGGTCTGACCGGCTTTTCCGGTCTGGGTTCTGAGAGCGAAGATATGTGGATGAATGTTCTCGACGATCTGACCGAGGAAGAGATTGACACAGCGCTCGCGAGCACCGAATGGGCGGGACGCGTGATAGCAAATGTGGAGGAATCCGTCAATATCCGTGAAGAGACGAGCGAGGATTCCAAAGCCGTCGGAAAGCTGTTCAAAGGAGATGCAGGCGAGATTCTCGAACAGGCAGATGGCTGGACGAAGATTCAGTCCGGCAATGTGACGGGCTGGGTCAGAGATGAATACCTGGCATTTGGCTCGGACGCCGCCGAGAGAGCGGAGGAAGACGTATCAAAGATTGCGACCGTTACGGTGGAGACGCTGAAGGTGCGCGCGGAAGCCAATACAGATTCTAAAGTGATTGATCTGATCGGCTGCGGAGAGCAGATCGAGGTCGGAGAGGAAGAAGACGGCTGGCTCGAGATCGTGTATTCAGATGGAGAAATAAACTACGTTTCCGCGGAATATGTCGAGGTGTCCTGCGAATATGGGGCGGCTAAGACAATGGAGGAGATCGAGGCGGAGGAAGCTGCCCGCAAGGCTGCCGAGGAGAAGGCAAAGCGGACGACGAATCTCGGTGCGATCGCGGCTTCGACGGATGAGGTGACGCTTCTGGCAGCACTGATTCAGGCGGAGGGCGGCGGCCAGCCCTACGAGGGCAAGGTTGGAATCGGCGCTGTCGTTATGAACCGGGTTCGCAGTGCCGGCTACCCGGGTACGATCCAGGGAGTGATCTCCCAGCCGGGACAGTTTGGACCTGCGGCGAGCGGAAGGGTGGCGCAGATCATGGCATCGGGACCGAGTGCCAGCTGTGTACAGGCGGCACAGGCAGCGATTAACGGTGAGACGACCGTCGGTACGGCGACGCATTTTAAACGGGCCGGCAGTGCGAACGGTTATGTCATTGGAGACCATGTTTTCTACTAAAAGACCTTTGAAAAAGCCCTGAGTTTCAGGGCTTTTTTGTTATGGTTGCATTTTTTGCGGGCAGCAGTTATACTGAATAAGCGAACCTGACGTTTATGACAACAGACATTGGAAGGCAGAAACGAATGGAGTACAGGAAATTGGCGGAACAGGAAGAGAATCTGGATGGCCTGCACGAGGAGTGCGGTGTGTTTGGCATTTATGATTTTGACGGAGGAGATGTGGCTTCCTCCGTTTATTACGGTCTTCTGGCGCTGCAGCACCGGGGACAGGAGAGCTGCGGTATCGCGGTGGCCGACACGCATGGCCCGCGCAGGGTGGTGACGCAGAAAGGCATGGGACTGGTGAACGAGGTGTTCACCCCCGAGAAGCTGGAGAGCATGCACGGCGACATTGCAGTAGGGCATACGCGCTATTCTACAGCGGGCAGCAGTACGCGGGAGAATGCACAGCCGCTGGTGCTGAATTACATCAAAGGCACGCTTGCGGTGGCGCACAATGGAAATCTGATCAACGCCCCGCAGCTGCGGCGGGAGCTGGAGTACGGCGGCGCGATTTTTCAGACGACGATCGACTCGGAGGTCATTGCCTATCACATCGCGCGGGAGCGTGTGAAGACGAAGACAGTGGAGCAGGCGGTCGCCAATGCGATGGATAAGCTGAAGGGTTCTTATTCGCTCGTGATCATGTCGCCGAGAAAGCTGATCGGCGCGCGTGACCCCTACGGCTTCCGGCCGCTCTGCATCGGGAAGCGGGATAATACCTGGATTCTCGCGTCGGAGACAGCGGCGCTGCACACGATTGGAGCAGAGTTTGTCCGCGATGTGGAGCCGGGCGAAATTGTCAGTATTTCCCCGAAGTACGGGATTGAGTCGGACAGAAGCCGTTGCATCCCAAAGGAAAAGAGGGCGCGCTGCATCTTTGAGTATATCTATTTTGCTCGGACGGACAGCCACATAGATGGAGTGAGCGTGTACGCTTCCCGTATTCGAGCGGGAAAGTATCTGGCGATCGACAGTCCGGTTGACGCTGACCTGGTCGTGGGCGTGCCGGAGTCCGGCAATTCGGCGGCGCTGGGTTATTCCCTGCAGTCAGGGATTCCCTATGGCACGGCCTTCGTGAAGAACAGTTATATTGGAAGAACTTTTATCAAGCCCAAGCAGAGTAACCGCGAGTCGAGCGTACAGGTAAAGCTGAGCGCTCTTCGGGAAGCGGTCGACGGCAAGCGCGTGATTATGATCGACGATTCGATCGTGCGCGGCACGACGAGCGACCGTATTGTGCGGATGCTGCGGGACGCAGGAGCGCGGGAAGTCCATATGCGCGTGGCCGCGCCGCCGTTTCTGTACCCCTGTTATTTTGGAACAGATATTCCGGCGCGTGATCAGCTGATTGCCTATCATCGAACGGTTGAGGAGATCCGCGCGATCATCGGAGCGGACTCTCTGGCATATCTTAAGCTGGAGCGCTTAGGAGAGATGATCGAGGGGCTCGCCTGCTGCGCCGGATGCTTTACCGGAAAATACCCGATGGATCCGCCGACGGTGGATATTCGCGGGGACTACGAAAAATAGGAGGTTACTATGAGCACAGACCGTTATGTAAGTCCGCTCTCTGAGCGCTATGCGAGCAGGGAGATGCAGTATATTTTTTCGCAGGATATGAAATTCCGCACCTGGCGCAGGCTGTGGATTGCGCTGGCCGAGACGGAGCAGGAGCTGGGGCTGCCGATCACGGACGAGCAGATTGAGGAGTTAAAGGCACATGCCGATGATATTAATTATGATGTTGCGCGGGCGCGCGAAAAGGAAGTGCGCCACGACGTCATGTCGCATGTCTATGCCTACGGTGTGCAGTGCCCGAAGGCAAAGGGCATCATTCATCTCGGCGCGACCTCCTGCTATGTGGGGGATAATACGGACATTATTGTCATGACCGAGGCGCTGAAGCTCGTGAAGAAAAAGCTCGTCAACGTCATAGCGGAGCTTGCAAAATTCGCAGATGAATATAAGGAGCTGCCGACGCTGGCTTTCACGCATTTCCAGCCGGCGCAGCCGACGACAGTGGGAAAGAGGGCTTCCCTCTGGCTGCAGGAATTCTGCATGGATCTCGAGGATGTGGACTATGTGCTCGGTTCCATGAAGCTGCTTGGCTCGAAGGGAACGACGGGCACGCAGGCGAGCTTCCTCGAACTGTTTGAGGGCGACCAGGAGAAGATCGACCGCATCGATCCAATGATCGCCGAAAAGATGGGATTCGCGAAGTGTGTGCCGGTATCCGGCCAGACCTATTCGAGAAAGACAGATACGCGTGTGCTGAACGTGCTCGCAGGGATTGCGGCGAGCGCACACAAGATGTCGAACGATATCCGGCTGCTGCAGCATCTGAAAGAAGTGGAGGAGCCCTTCGAGAAGTCGCAGATCGGTTCTTCTGCGATGGCATATAAGAGAAATCCGATGCGCAGCGAGCGCATCGCCTCGCTTTCGCGCTATGTGATGGTCGACGCGCTGAATCCGGCGATCACCTCCGCGACGCAGTGGTTTGAGCGCACGCTCGACGATTCGGCGAACAAGCGTCTCTCGATTCCCGAGGGCTTCCTTGCAGTTGACGGGATCCTTGATCTGTGCCTGAATGTGGTAGACGGTCTGGTCGTCTATCCGAAGGTGATTGAGAAGCGGCTGCGCAGTGAACTGCCCTTCATGGCGACCGAGAATATCATGATGGACGCGGTGAAAGCCGGAGGAGACCGTCAGGAGCTGCATGAAAAGATTCGTACGCTCTCGATGGAGGCCGGGCGTAACGTGAAAGTGGAAGGAAAAGAAAATAATCTGCTCGAACTGATTGCGGAGGATCCCTCCTTCAATCTGAGCCTTGAGGAATTGGAGGCCTGCATGGAGCCGTCCCGCTATATCGGGCGTGCGCCGCTGCAGGTGGAGAATTTCCTGCGGGAGGTCGTGAATCCGATTCTCGAGGAAAATAAGGAACTGCTTGGCGTGAAGGCGGAAATAAGCGTGTGAGGTGACACATGTATAGTTATCACTTCACAGAATGGCTTGCGCTGTTTTACTTCTATTGTATTTTCGGCTGGTGCTTTGAATCGACCTATGTGTCATTGAAGGAACGTCGGCCTGTAAACCGCGGTTTTATGAAGGGACCCTGGCTGCCCCTGTATGGAAGCGGCGCCGTTCTTATTCTTTGGCTGACGCTGCCGTTCCAGGAGACGCCCATCTTAGTGTATCTGGTCGGGGCGGCGGGAGCTACGGTGCTTGAGTATGTGACCGGCGTCGTGATGTTGCGGCTTTTTAAGGTGCGTTACTGGGATTACAGCGATCAGCGTTTTCAGTACAAAGGGCATATCTGCCTGTCGTCCACGATTGCCTGGGGTTTCTTAAGTCTCCTGATGGTGTATGTGGTGCATGGACCGGTGGCCGGCGTTGTGCTTGGGCTTCCGGAGGATGTGTCTTCCGTGCTTACCTTTGTAGTCACGGTTCTCATCGTGTATGATTTCCGCGGCGCGCTGAAGGAAGCGCTCGATCTGCGCGATCTGCTGATTCAGGCGGAGCAGCTGCGCGCGGAGGCGGAGCAGCGGCTGGAGGAGAAAAAGCGTGTTCTTGAGGCGGCGGCGACGTTTTCCGAGGCTGCAGCCAGGGAGACGATCGCGGAGAAGCGGGAGCAGCTTACTGGCCGTGTGGAGAAAAGCGCAGAGGGCCTTCAGGAAAAAAGGATGCAGCTTACGGACAGGACCGAACAGGAGCTTGCCGAGCTGCGGGAGCGTGCAAATCAGCTCATGGAACGGCTGGCGAAGAGTACGGATCAGCTTCGCAGGCGGAATCCTTCGCTTCGTCCGGAGCTGCCGGAGCTCAGTATGGAGGAGCTGCGGCAGCGGATTCGAAAGCTGAGAGAAAAATAGAAGGGTGACCTGAGGGAGGAAGAATATGATTAAGAAGCTGCTGGCGCACATCGGTGAATATAAAAAGGATTCGCTACTGGCGCCATTTTACGTGACGATCGAGGTCATTCTGGAGGTGATGCTGCCGATCCTGATGTCCAGGGTGATCGACAATGGCGTGTCTACCGGAAATATGGGTTATGTAGTCCGGACGGCGCTGCTGATGCTGGCAGCGGCGATGTGCGCGCTGGCGGCGGGCGTACTGTCCGGCAGACACGCTGCGCGGGCAGCCATGGGTTTTGGCCGGAACTTAAGAAAGGCGATGTACGACAATATTCAGGATTTCGCTTTTCAGAATATCGATCGCTATTCGACGGCAGGCCTGGTCACGCGTATGACGACGGATGTGACGAACGTGCAGAACGCCTACCAGATGATTGTCCGCACGCTGGTGCGCTCGCCGATCATGATGCTGTCGGCGCTTGCCATGTGCATTTACATCAATCCGAGCCTGTCCGTGATCTATATCGTTGCGATCATTTTCCTGGTCAGCGTGCTGGCCTTTATCATGACGCATTCGTTCCCGATTTTTGACAAAATGTTTAAGGGCTACGATCGACTGAACGCGAGCGTGCAGGAGAACCTGACCGGTATCCGCGTCGTGAAGTCTTTCGTGCGCGAGGATTATGAAAATAAAAAATTCTGCGACGCGACGGATAATCTGAAAAATCTCAGCATCAATGCCGAAAAACTGGTTATTATGAATATGCCTGTCATGCAGTTTACCGTTTATACCTGTATCCTGCTGGTCTCCTGGGTCGGAGCGCGGCTGATCGTCGTGCACGGTTCCATGACGACGGGACAGCTCATGAGTCTTTTCACCTATACGACGCAGATCCTGATGGGATTGATGATGATTTCCATGGTGTTCATCATGGTGACGATGGCACGGGCCTCCGGAGAGCGTATCGTGGAGGTGCTCGATGAGAAAAGCGCTCTTACAAATCCGGAGAACCCGCTCTATGAAGTGAAGGACGGCGCGATTCAGTTTGAGCATGTGAATTTTTCCTACAGCGGCGATGCCGATAAATGTGTTCTGCGCGACATCAATCTCGACATTCACGCGGGCGAGACGATCGGCGTGATTGGAGGAACCGGAAGCTCGAAGTCGACGCTTGTGCAGATGATTCCGCGTCTCTACGATGTCCTTTCCGGTTCGGTAAAGGTCGGCGGCAGGGATGTGCGGGAGTACGACCTTGAGACGCTGCGCGACGCGGTATCGATGGTGTTGCAGAAAAATGTTCTCTTCTCCGGGACGATCCTTGAAAACCTTCGCTGGGGGGATAAGAACGCCAGCGAGGAGGACTGCAAAAGAGTATGTCGTCTGGCACAGGCGGATGAATTCATCGAGAAGCTGCCGGATGGTTACAATACTTATATCGAGCAGGGCGGCACGAACGTGTCCGGTGGGCAGAAGCAGCGCCTGTGTATTGCGCGCGCTCTCCTGAAAAAGCCGAAGGTGCTGATTCTCGATGATTCGACGAGCGCAGTTGATACGCACACGGACGCATTGATCCGGAAGGCCTTTGCGGAGGAAATTCCGGATACGACAAAGCTTATCATCACGCAGCGTATTTCCTCTGTGGAGGATGCGGATCGGATTATTGTGCTTGATCAGGGGCAGGTCGTCGGCTTCGGGACACATGAGGAGCTGCTTGGGACCAATGAAATTTACCGCGAAATCTACGAACTTCAGAAGAAGGGAGGGGACGACGATGAGTGAGAGGACCTTCAAAGGCCCGGGACCACGGATGAGCGGCACTTCGAAGAGCCGGACGCCGGGAAAGACGCTGAAACGACTGCTCGGCTATGTATGGAAAGATTATAAATTGCAATTTGTATTGGTGCTGATCTGTATTGCGATCGGTTCGCTGGCCGGCGTCGTGGGAAACCTTTTCCTGAAGAGCCTGATCGATGACTATATCACGCCGCTCCTCTCGCAGTCAAGCCCGGACTTTGCGCCGCTGATCCGGGCGCTGCTGACGATGGCTTGCATCTATTACGCGGGCGTGCTGGCGACATATAGCTACAACCGGATCATGATCAACGTGACGCAGGGCACCTTAAAGACGATCCGGGATGAGATGTTCACGCATATGGAGCGTCTGCCGATCAAATATTTTGATACACACACGCATGGCGATGTAATGAGTTGCTATACAAACGACACCGATACGCTGCGTCAGATGATCAGCCAGAGTATTCCGCAGCTGATCAGTTCGGCGGTGACGGTTATCAGCACTTTTATCTCCATGCTCATCCTGAGCCTGCCGCTGACGGCCCTTATCGTGGTGATGATTTTCGTCATGCTGAATGTGGTGCGCACAGTCGGCGGAAAGAGCAGCGCGTACTTTATTAAACAGCAGAAGTCGCTGGGGCGTGTCAATGGCTACATCGAGGAGATGATGGAGGGTCAGAAGGTCGTCAAGGTCTTCTGCCACGAGGAGGAAGCGATCAAAAACTTTGATGTGCTGAACGATGATCTGTTTGACAGCGCAAAGAATGCGAATACTTTCGCGAACATTCTGATGCCGATCATGGGAAATCTGGGCTATATCAACTATGTGCTGACGCTGGCCCTCGGCTCGGTTCTGGCGATTACCGGGATTGGCAGTATGACGCTCGGCACGCTGGCCTCCTTCCTGCAGCTTACGAGAAGCTTTAATCAGCCGATCACACAGATTTCGCAGCAGTTCAATTCGATTATCATGGCGCTGGCCGGCGCGGAGCGGATCTTTGAGCTGCTTGACGAGCCTGAGGAAGAGGACCATGGTTATGTCTCACTTGTAAATGTGAAGGAAGAGGCGGACGGCACGCTCACGGAGACGGCGGAGCGCACCGGCGTCTGGGCCTGGAAGCACCCGCACAAGGCGCTCGGCACTGTCACCTATGAGAAGCTCGAGGGCGACGTGGTGCTGGACGGCGTGGATTTCGGCTATACGGATGACAAGATCGTGCTGCATGATATAAAGATGTACGCGAAACCCGGGCAGAAGATCGCCTTCGTCGGCGCGACCGGTGCGGGCAAGACGACGATCACGAACCTGTTGAACCGTTTCTATGATATCCAGGACGGAAAGATCCGTTACGACGGCATCAATATCAATAAGATCAAAAAGCCGGAACTGCGGCGCGCGCTCGGGATCGTGCTGCAGGATACGCATCTCTTTACCGGAACGATCGCCGACAACATCCGTTATGGCAAGCTTGACGCGACGGATGAGGAGGTCGTGGCGGCGGCAAAGCTCGCGAACGCCGATTATTTCATTACGAGGCTTCCGGACGGTTACAATACCATGCTGAGCGGCGACGGCGCCAGTCTGTCCCAGGGAGAGCGCCAGCTTCTGGCCATCGCGCGGGCGGCGGTCGCGGATCCGCCGGTGCTGATCCTGGACGAGGCGACTTCCAGCATCGATACGCGCACGGAGACGATTGTACAGGACGGCATGGATCGACTGATGAAGGGGCGGACCGTGTTTGTCATCGCACACAGACTGTCTACAATCAAGAATTCGGATGTTATTATGGTTCTGGATCAGGGCCGCATCATCGAGCGGGGCAATCATGAGTCCCTGATCGCGGAGCGCGGAAGGTATTATCAGTTATACACGGGAGCTTTTGAACTTTCATGAGAAATACAGTAATTTTTGATATGGACGGGACGCTGCTGGATACGCTGGAGGATATGTATCTGAGTACGAATGTAGTGCTTACAGAGGCAGGCTTTCCGCCGAGAACCAGGGACGAGGTAAGGCAGTTTGTCGGGAACGGCTCGCGCGTACTGATGCGCCGTTGCATCGAGGGCGGCGAAGCAAATCCGAAGTACGAAGCGTGTCACGCGGCGTTTCAGGAGTATTATCATACACATCTGAATGACCACACGACCCCCTATCCGGGAGTCGTGTGGCTTCTTGATACACTGCGTGAAGCGGGATACCCCATGGCGATTGTCTCGAACAAGACAGACAGCGCAGTGAAGGATCTGAACCGGGATGCGTTTGGCGATCGGATACCGGTTGCAATCGGGGCGCAGGACGGCGTGCGGAAAAAGCCGGCGCCGGATACGGTTTATGAAGCCATACGCAAACTGGGCGTCAAAAAGGACGCCTGTGTTTATGTGGGGGATTCCGAGACAGATCTGGAGACGGCGGCGAATGCCGGAATTCCCTGTATCTGTGTCTCCTGGGGATTCCGGGGGAGAGCTGCGCTTGAGAAGCTTGGCGCGGAGCAGATCGCGGATACAGCACAGGAGCTTCTGGACATTCTGAAAGAATACGCGGGTGAATGAAGATGGGACGGATGAAGAATAATCTGCTGCTCATTCTGACAGCATTGATCTGGGGCTGCGCCTTCGTCGCGCAGAGCGTCGGCATGGATTATGTTGGCCCCTTTACCTTCAATACGGTGCGCTATATCATTGGTGCGCTGGTGCTGATTCCGGTGATCCGGCTGGTGGATCACATGGAGGAAAAAAACGGGGAAACACCGGAACAGAGGCAGGAAAGGATTGGCGATAAGAAGACTTTAATAAAAGGCGGCGTCTGCTGCGGCATTGCACTGGCGGTCGCGAGCAGCCTCCAGCAGTGGGGCCTTCTGTTCACGACGGTCGGCAAGGCGGGCTTCATCACGGCGATGTATATCGTGCTTGTGCCGATTCTCAGCGTTTTCCTCGGAAAGAAGCTGCGGCTGTTGATCGTGCCCTGCGTTGCGTTGGCGGTCGCAGGACTTTATCTGTTGTGTATGACGGAGGGTTTTTACCTGAATATCGGCGATGTTTTTGTGATTGCCTGCGCCTTCGTCTTTTCGATTCATATTATGGTCATTGATCATTTCTCTCCGCTCGTGGACGGCGTAAGGATGTCGGCGATCCAGTTTCTGACCGCCGCGATCGTCTGCGCGGTGCCAACGCTCATGTGGGAGACTGCGACGCTCGACCAGGTGCCGGCGGCCTGGAAGCCGATCCTCTACGCGGGCGTTATGTCCTGCGGCGTGGCCTATACACTGCAGATCGTCGCCCAGAAAAACGCCGACCCGACGGTTGCCTCGCTGCTGATGAGCCTCGAGTCTGTTTTCTCCGTGCTGGCGGGCTGGGTGCTGCTGGGGCAGGCATTGAGCCTGCGGGAGATGCTCGGCTGCGTGTTGATGTTCGCCGCGATTGTGCTGGCTCAGTTGCCGGAGAGAAAAGACGGCCTGACATGAAAAAACCGCTGGAGCTATATATTCATATTCCTTTCTGTGTGCGGAAATGTGATTACTGTGATTTTCTGTCCGCGCCGGCGGATGAGGAGACGAAGGAGCACTATGTCTCGCAGCTGCTGGAAGAGATCCGGCAGAGCGCGCCGCTTACGCGGGAGTATGAGATTACGACGGCCTTCATCGGCGGCGGCACACCGAGCATTCTTGCGGCGGAGCAGATCGGTCGTATCATGGAGCTTCTGCGGGCGCAGTTTGCCTGGCGGGAACAGCCGGAGATCACGATCGAGGCCAACCCGGGGACGCTCTCCGCAGAAAAGCTGGCCGCTTATCGCAACTTTGGTATCAATCGCATCAGCCTGGGGCTGCAGTCCGCGGACGATAAGGAACTTCAGAGGCTGGGGCGTATTCACAGCTGGGAGCAGTTTCTTACGAGCTTTCAGCTCGCCCGGGAAGCCGGTTTTACCAATATCAATGTGGATCTTATGTCGGCGCTGCCCGGCCAGACGGCGGCCGACTGGAGACGCACGCTCGAAAAGGTGCTGGCGCTGGAGCCGGAGCATATCTCCGCCTACAGCCTGATCATCGAGGAGGGCACACCCTTCTATGAGCGCTATGCGGAGCACCCGGAGCTTTTACCCGATGAGGATGAAGAGCGCCGGATGTATTACGATACGAAGGAAATCCTGGCGGCGTATGGATATGAACGCTATGAGATCTCCAATTACGCAAAAAAGGGCTATGCCTGCCGCCATAATCTCGGCTATTGGGAGCGGACGGATTATAAGGCCTTTGGCCTCGGTGCCGCGTCCCTGCTGGATAACGTGCGCAGCAGCAATACGCGGGAGATGGAAGCGTATCTGCGCGGCGAATTTGCCGGGACGAGCGAGAACTTAGGCAGGAAGGACATTCGCGAGGAATATTTCTTTCTTGGCCTTCGCAAGATGGAAGGCGTGGATCCCGGGCCGTATCGGGAGCACTACGCCCCGCTCTTCGCGAAGCTGGAGGAGCAGGGTCTCCTGGAGGAGAGCGGGGAAAAAGTCCGCTTGACTGACCGGGGGATCGATGTGAGCAACTACGTGTTCGCGCAGTTCCTGGAGTGAACGACATGCCATTGAAAACAGAGAGCGAATGTGGTATTCTAAAAGAAATTCAGGGAAGAATATACCAAAATATCTTTTAGAGGTGATTGGATGAACAGAGAAATAAAAAGAGATTATTATCTCGGGCAACTCATTCGCCGTATGGATAATGGCCTGATAAAAATTGTTACAGGAATTCGCAGATGTGGGAAGTCCTATTTGCTGCGCACGTTGTTTAAAAAGTATCTTCTTGAACAGGGGATTGCGGAAGATCACATTATAGAAATGGCGTTTGATCTGTATGATAATATGGAATTCCGGGATCCGAAGCGGTTCTATCCCTGGGCCAAAGAGCAGATGAAGGACGAAGGAAAATACTATTTTCTGCTGGATGAGATTCAGCTTTTAGATGAATTTGTGAGCGTGCTCAATGGGCTTGCTGATAAGAAGAACTGTGATGTATTTGTGACAGGAAGCAACGCGAAGTTTTTATCCAGAGATATCGCCACAGAATTTGGCGGTCGTGGTGATGAGATTCATATGTATCCATTGAGCTTTTCCGAGTTCATGAGTGTGTATGATGGACATTATTATGACGGCTGGAATGAATATATCACGTATGGCGGAATTCCCATTGTTGTACTGGCTGAAACGGACGAGCAGAAGATGGCGCTTCTGGACAATCTGTTAAAAGAGACGTATATCAGGGACATTGTTGCCAGAAATAAGCTTAGAAATATTGGAGAAATGGAGAGATTGCTGGATATTCTCTCGTCAGCGATCGGCTCTATGACCAATCCGAATAAGCTGCAGAAGACCTTCCGGAGTGTGAATCAGTCAAAAATTACGGCGACAACGATAACGAAATACATTGGGTATCTTGAAGATTCGTTCCTGATTGAGGAAGCAAAGAGATATGATATCAAAGGAAAATCCTATATTGGAACTCCCATGAAATACTACTTTATGGATACAGGACTTCGAAACGCGAGACTGAATTTCCGGCAGATGGAAGTAAGCCATTCCATGGAAAATGTAATCTATAATGAATTAAGAAAAAGGGGGTTCCATGTTGATATTGGCAACTTAACGGTTGTGGAAAATGACAAAAACGGAAAGCCGGTAAAGAAACAGCTGGAAGTCGATTTTATCTGTAACAAGGGTTCAAAGAAGTATTATATTCAATCGGCGTACACGCTTGAAACAGAGGAAAAGCTGACACAGGAAATCAGGCCTTTTACCAAAATACATGATTCGTTTAAGAAGATCATCATCACATCCAATACACCGAAACCATTTTATAATGATGATGGAATTCTGATGATGAATGTGTTTGATTTTCTTTTAAAGCCGGATTCATTAGAAATATAGTTTCTAAAAGATATTCGGGGATAATTTGCCAAAAATATCTTTTAGAGAAAAAGGAGAACCAATGCAAAGTGAACTGATTTTTTTAGAAGAGCAGAATATATCGGAGGCACTTTTACGGAAGATTGAGGAGTTCCGGGAGAGTTATCCGGTCTCAGACGCGGTGAAAAACCGCGTTACGCGGCCTTCGATTCCTTTTTACGGGAAAGAGATCCTGGAGATGGCGATCACGGCGCTGCTGCAGGGCTCAAATCTGCTGCTCTCCGGGGCGAAGGCCACCGGAAAAAATATTCTGGCGGAGAATCTGGCCTACATCTTCGGGCGCCCGACCTACAATATTTCTTTTAATGTCAATACGGACAGCAGCTCGCTCATCGGGACGGACACCTTCCGCGACAACGAGGTGCAGTTGCGCAAGGGCAGTGTCTACCGCTGCGCGGAGGAGGGCGGCTTCGGCATTTTCGATGAGATCAATATGGCGAAGAACGACGCGGCCAGCGTGCTGCATGCAACGCTCGACCATCGACGGATGATCGACGTGCCGGGCTACGAGCGTATCGAGCTGCACCCGGCGACGCGTTTCATCGGGACGATGAACTACGGCTACGCGGGAACGCGCGAGCTCAATGAGGCGCTGGTCTCACGTTTTCTGGTCATTGATATGCCGCCTCTGACGGAGGAGAACCTGCGGAAAATCATCGAGCACGACTATCCGGCGATCCGCCCGGACTCCTCGGCGCGCTGGGCGCGGTAAAGATTGGACTTACTCCCCTGAAAGCAGTGGAGATGGGCGTCACGAACAAGGCCTTCGATATCTTCGAGAAGGAGATTGTATCGGATATGGTCATGACCCGCATCCCGGAGGACTGGACGCGGGAAGATGTGTTCGGCGGGACGGTCTGAACCCAGGAGGAAGAAGCTTGGAAGAAGAGTATCGCTACGAACTGGAAAACCGCATGCGCAACCTGCTCTGGACCGTCAGCGGGGATTATGAGCTGGAGGCAAATCTCGATGTCGATTCGTTTCACCATTATCCCTCGATTTCTCTCTATGACGCGGTCAGACAGGGCGCTTTCGCACGCTTTTTTTCCACGGATGAGTTCGGCCTCTATCTGGTGAAGAAGCTGTATCTCGGGGCAGATGAGGCTTCCCTGATGCTGCTCGCGCAGCTGTGCGTCGATCAGGCAGCCTGCGAGAAGGCGGCACAGGAGCGCCCGGGACTGCGCTCCCTGCGGCGCAGGGCTTATGCGGATATTTTGGAACGGGATTTTGACCGGCTGGCTGCGCATCCGCTCGGGCGACTGAAAATTGCAGTGCTGCGGAACGGGATCGATGGGAATTATACTGCCGGAAAGCAGATCACGGAGCAGATGGAAGAGCTCTTCGCCCTGCGTGGCGCGACGGATACGATGGAGGTCATCCGGCAGACCGACCGCTTTTACAACCGTCTGGTCGATCCGGCTTTTGAGACGGAGCACGGTAGTCTGGAGACGGTGCTGGCGGTCAGCGCGGAGGATCTGCAGGCTTTTGACTGGCAGGATTTCCTCGATGAGGCGGCGCTGGAGGCCGCGATGGAGCTGGAGGAAGAGGCGGCGAGCATCGACCCGGAGCAGGAGGCGCCGGAGGGGCGCGGCCACGCCGGGCGTATCCTGGTCACGGAGGAGGCCGCCCGCAAGATGTACTCCTACATCGAGCTGAATTTCGGGAGCTCCTACATGGATGAGCGGGAGCAGGAGCGCCTGAACCGCCGCGTCTGCCGCGGCGTCCATGGGGACTGCCGGCTGTACTTTACCGACGGCATCATCGAACACGCGGTTCGCGAAAATAATACCTATGTGCTGGCCTGCCGTACCAGGGATCAGAATGAGCGCTTCTACAGCCAGCATCGGCGCGTGTCGCGCCACAATATTGAGCAGCTCGGTCAGCTGCTGCGCCGTTCGCTGCAGGCGCGTGATGAGGAGGATCGCATGGAGGCGGCTTACGGAGCGGTTATCCCGCGCAAGCTCTGGAAGGTGGGCAGGACGGATGATCCACGTCTGTTTACGAGGACCTTCAGAAAGCCGAATTCTGATTTTGTGGTGGATGTGCTGATGGACGGCAGCGGATCGCAGAGGAGCCGCCAGAGCATGGTGGCGCTGCAGGGCTATATTCTGTCGGCAGCGCTTACGAAGGCGCGGATTCCACACCGGGTCTTAAGCTTCTGCAGCTTCTGGAACTATACGGTCATGCGCCGTTTCCGGGAGTATGATGACGGTCCCGAGGCGGACTGGAGGATTTTTCAGTTTACATCGTCCTCGAGCAACCGGGACGGCCTGGCCCTGCGCGCCGCGGCGGACGGCCTGCTGCAGCGCCCGGAGGAGAACCGCATTCTGATCGTGCTCAGCGATGGCAGGCCGAATGACGTCGTGGTCAACCGCCCGAACGTGAAGAACCCGTCCGTCTACACCGGAGAATACGCGGTGAAGGACACGGCGGCGGAGGTGCGGCGGCTTCGTGCACAGGGCATTGCCGTACTCGGCGTCTTCGTCGGCGAGGAGCGTGACCTGATGGCGGAGCGCCGGATTTTCGGCAAGGATTTCGCCTACATCCGGGACGTGTCGACCTTTGCCCACGTGGTGGGACGCTATTTGAAAAAACAACTGGATGACCGGGACTAGGAGGAAGAGATGAAAGAATACGAAGTAGTACACGAGATCTTCAATGAATGCGCGAACAATCAGATGCGGGACATCTTTTTCGAGGAGCTCTCGTTGGACGACCCGGAGCAGTACATCCGGAACAAACACAAGGATAAAGAGCTGAGTCTTGAGCGGGAGGATCTCGCGGATGGGACGATTATCTATCACGTCGAGACATCGGGGATCTCGCAGCGGTATACGTTCACAGAGATATAAAAAAACTTCCGTCGCCGGAAGTGTTATTTTCGAGGGAGTGGGGGCTTTTGGGAAAGCCCCCAAGTGTTATGAATGAAATACGGATATGTCGCCCTTACGTGTACTATAATAGCAATGAAATATGTCCAAATTGTGGCGACGGTCTAAAAGCATTCTAAAATTCATAAATAAAATTTGAAGAAATTTTTAAGCAGGTGTTGGCGAGGAGTTCGATTTCGAAGAACCGTTTCACCAGATTACGAAACATCAGGTTTTGAATCGGAAAGCGTCGATTTTTCCAAGACGCTGTCATAATATAATTCATCAGGACAGATGTCCTGACCATTGGCCCATTCCACCGAATAGCCGTTCGCAAACACGCTCTTAAAATATGTTGTATCACCAAGTTCTCCGTACCAGCTTCCCTTAATATATGGTTTTACATCAAATATTTTCGTTTCTCCGTTGTCAAAGAGAATGCGGAGCCGATAGTTGGATAGAGCACTGACGGTCTTTGCTGTTGGTCTTAGCATAAGCTTATATTCTCCTCTTGTTTTTACTTATTTTAACGGATCAATTTTAAAATAGCCATCGCCTTCATCTAATAATTTCCAGTTGGCGAGAAGTTCATCTTCATGTAGTGTCATCCAGGCTTCAATCAGTTTTAGCTTATTGCGGGGAAACGTTCCTTCCAGAATCTCCCCGTCTAAAGCAATCACAATTTCATCGTCTCCATACAGGCAGTGGATATGCGGCTTGTGATGTCTTCCGCCTTTCTCGCTTTGCATTCGTATGATAATTCCATAAAACATAGACAGTGTGGGCATTTTTGATAATCTCCTTTTTCATAAAATCTTGGTAATTACAAAAAGAGTATAGTAGAAGTCTATCAGTTTTTTTGCTATCGAAAATAAGTAGTTATCAGCCTTTCGTTTTCTGATTTGAGTATAGCAATCTTAGTCTTGTTGTCTTCGGCAGTAGCTTTTTTGAGCTTTTGCTTTAATGAATTTATTTCCTTTACAATGGCTTTTTGTTCGTCCTTAGGTGGAACTTGTATAACCAGATTTGCTACTCTTTGTGCCGAGGCCCTGTTATGCCGTGAAAACTTTTCAAACTCCCCTTCTACTTGCAATGCCAATGCCATATATTCTGGCATGATTTTGTCACTGTGAATTCGCAGAACGCCGCAGTGATCAGTGGGATAGAATGGCTGATTGGCTGGGATAATGTTGACCATCCAGTCACCGTCGATGCCCCAGAGAATGGAAGGGATGGAAAAATCTGTCAGATTCTGTTTGTCTATGCGGCCAAATTCCTCGAATACATTGGCACTGTAGACAGGGATAGTACCATCTTCCGTGATTTCCGTGGAAAGCACGCGGTTCCCAATGCTGATCTCAAATATAGACGTGTCAGACAGACGATAATTTGTCAGGCCGGGTGTATCTTTGAGCACGCGGGTGCGGGTGGTTTTAATTGTCTTGCTAAAGGAAACACCGGAAAAATCCAGCATATCCTGAAGGCGAAGACGATCATAATATTTCTCTAATTCAGGGACATCATAAATATTTTCGGAAAAACTGTTTCTGATCATGCCTGCCAGAGTCCTATCGTCATAACGGTCGGAATCATTGTAGAGCAGTCCGCCTGCCTTTATGATCTGAATTCCTTCCTGCCCTTTTCGGTTGCTCCATTTGTAGCCAAGGAAAGTTTCCTGATTTTTATTATCATTTGGAGCAGTGACAACGAGCGTAGACTGACGGTATACAAGCGCAAAATACAACAATTTCTCTTGTTCCAGTGAAAAAGCATAGTCATAGAAATGCTGATTGAACCATCGCATTTGTTCATCCACAGATGCACGTATGAATCCTTTTTGCCTTATCTTTGCTCCATATTCGGAGGAAGCCAGAAAAGCAGAGTAATACTGGCCAAAATAAGAGTCTTCTTTCCATTCATCATAATTTTTGGCACGATTTGTAAAATGGCAATAGACTTCCTTTGTAACACCGATTTTCCGCAGATAACCATGATAAATTGCGGAGTCTTCCCAGTCTGTAATATCTGCACCTTCATAGATGGCATGTACGCTGTCGCTCGCCAGATCTGTGTGTTTGGGAGGCTCCTCAAATTTCTGTAAAAACAAAATCACAGTATTTGTACCAGTTGCACCAAAAGTCTTACTGCCAAATTGTGCGATCGCGCGAATGTAGAAATTACGAAGCAAAAATTCCCGGGCAGCAATGAAGCTTTCGTTCTCCTTATTGAGAATGCTGCTCGGCAGAATGACGGCGGCGACGCCTAACGGTTTTAAAAGCTGAGAAATGCGTTCTACAAATAAGGTTTCTATTTCAGAACCGTCGTTAGAGATTTTGTCGAGCACTTCAAGGCTATTGTCCTTCAATTTCAGGTGCTGCTTGAAAGCTTTGACGGAGTAGGGCGGATTTGCAGCTAAAATATCGAATGAATATGGCGTGATGTTCTTGTCCGGATAATTTTCCAGACCGTCGCCAAATATGATGTTGCCGCCTCCCGCACCATGCATGAACAGTGAAATCTTGGAAACTCGTGCCAGACGATAGTCTTTTTCAATGCCGTAAACTTTGTTTTCGACCCATGCGTCAGGCAGCTTTATTTCCGGGTCAATTTTTTTAACGATGTTGTTCACGGCCTCACATCCTTGCGTGAGAAAATGGCCGGCACCGCAAGCGTAGTCTACGATTTTTGGGCATTCCATACCGTCGGAGTTGCGGACAATGCTCTCGAGTGGCAGACTGTCCCAGATAAATCGAGTGATTGGAATTGGCGTAAAAAATTGTCCCTCATTTTGCTTGAAACCTTTGTTTAACAGTTGTTCAAAGAGGTCGCCGAGCATCTGGACATCGGCTGAACCAATAATGCGATATTCCTGAAAAAGCTGAACTACTTCCACCAAAATCTTGCCGTTCTGGTAGAATAGATCCTCATTGTGGATATCTATGAAGGAAAAATCATTGTTTGTGTAAAATTTAAGAATGCGCAGAGTATCCCTTAAATCCTGAATCATTTTCTGACGGCGTTGACCAGTATACTGTTGCACAAGATTTTCAGCATAATCATCAGGCACATAGAGAATTTTTTCCCGCATGAATTTTTCCATGCCTTCCTTATACAAGCGCTGAAGTCTGTCCTGCAGAGATTCGTAGGTATCAGTTCCCACTTTATACTGGAATTCGACGATATCATGATCGCTTTTTTGCATTTCATCCACAAGCTTGCAGATGAATAGGGCAACTAAACGGTTGAATGCATTTTCCTTGTCAGAAACATTATTATGACGCAATATTTCTTCAAAACGATTGACAATGCGGTCATTTTCGCTGAAATCTTTTAGATCAGACTTTCGCAGCGGTTTTACTCCGATATTATAGGCGACAGAATCATCGCGGAAAATTATATCTCCGCAGAAGCGCTTTTCATAAGTTTCATCCCAGGTGTTGAATAACTCGGCGGTCGTGTGGGCGTAAAGGTACAGGCGAATTGTTGGGTCATTTTTGGCAGATGCTATAATATTGGCATCATCTGTGCAGTCAATACTGTCTGTGTCATAAGTCAGCTTTCCATCATCTAGATCAGATGCATACAGAGCAAGCCACTTACAACTCTTATCCTGCTGCCAGTAAGAGAAGAGCTGTCCACCATTTGTCAACATGTTCTTTTTCTCTTTGGCGTATTCGTTTCCGGGAGTTTTGCATTCTATAATGAAGAGTAAATTCTCATCCTCATCACTTACACAGATATCAGCGCGTCCGCTTTTTCCTTCGTGCCCTAGTAGCCATTCTCTTTCCAGTTCGATATGTTCGGGGCGGTAGCCTTTTTCCAGGAGACGATTGACGCATTCTAACACAACAAAATTTTCTGGATTAGAAAAATTGCAGGTCGAGCGATGCGTAACGGTAAGTCCCGCTTCCTCTGGATAAATAATTTTTTCTGAATCCAGATCCAAGATAATGGAGCAGGAAAAAGCCTCGTAATATTTTTCATACTTTTTGGGAGAAGAAGATATAAACCCCATCGTCTTAATAGCTTCTTCAATATTCTGTCGGTTTATCATTGGAGCTGTACTTTGCCTTTCTGTTTTGGTTTCCGTCAAATACATTATAAAATAGGATGCGGATAAATGAAAGAGAAGATCGAGATTTTTGTTTGCAATCTGTTAGTTGTGTTAGCTGCTTTTGAAAATGCGGAATCCTGCGGGAATAAAAAACCTCCGTTGCCGGAAGTGTTGTTTTCGAGGGAGTGGGGGCTTTTGGGAAAGCCCCCAAGTGTTATGAATGAAATACGGATATGTCGCCCTTACGTGTACTATAATAGCAATGAAATATGTCCAAATTGTGGCGATGATCTAAAAGAATTCTAAACTTCCTAAAAAATAAATTATCTTGTTTTGTCCTGCTCCATTATTGCTTGAATAATGGGGCTTTTTCGTGTCGTTCATTTTATCATGGCTTATCATATTCCGCGTGGAGTTGTGTCAAAAGTTGTGTCAAAATCTGAGTACGAACGATGGTGTAAATGAATCGCCCGACACATTGCTAAAGAGTAGGACGCCGGGCGGAGCTGTTTGCTGAATTATAAATTACAGTTATTAGAAATAAATGCTTGCACTCTCTTGGGCGTTCTGGTAAACTTGGGATAAACAGGGAAAACCTGATAAAACCGATCTGTGAATGGACACAGATTGCTAACCAAAAACAACTGGAGGTAGATTATGAGATCATTATTTTCAAATGCCATTTCTGGCGAAAACACCACGATTATGCCAACCAATCTTAAACCCGCTGATGCTTGTCGGCGATATGCGCGTGGACATAACTCGCTTATGTCGGACGCACGCGCGGCCGGGGCTGTTATCCGTATTGGGAGGAGCGTATTGATAAACGTTCCCAAAATGGATAGTTATTATGCCTCTCTTGCGGGGGAGGACTGACTATGTTGGAAGAAATTCTCAAAGGGGGCAGGGAGCAGGCCACGCCGACGCGGGACTTGATGCGGATTCTCAGACTTGACAGCGAGCGCGAGCTGCGATTGCTCATTGCACATGAACGGGCGGAGGGTGTGCCGATTTGTTCGACAACCACGCCGCCGGGAGGCTATTTTCTCCCGGAAAATGCGGCAGAAGCAAGGCATTTTGTGGCATCTATGGACAGCAGACTGCAAGAAATCACGAAGGCCACGGCGGCAGTGCGGAAGTACTTGGAAACGATGGAGGAAGGTGAGGAAGATGGCTAACCGACGCATGTTCTCCCTTGATGTAGTGGACACGGATGCATTTCTTGAAATGCCGCTGACGACCCAAGCATTGTATTTTCATTTGGGACTTCATGCAGATGATGATGGCTTTGTGTCCGCGCCAAAGAAGGTTTTGAAGATGACGGGATGCAAAGACGATGATTTGAGGGTGCTGATTTCCAAAAATTACATTATCCCGTTTGACAGCGGAATCATAGTGATTACGAACTGGAAAGAAAACAACTATTTGAGCCCTGACAGATACAAGCCTACACGATTCCAAAAAGAGCTTGGCCTTTTAAGTGAAAATAATAGAGTTTATCAACTGTCAACCAATGGTATACCAACCGTCAACCAATCGGGAGGCAGTTGGTATACACAGGAAAGAGAAGGAGAGGAAAGTAGAGAAGAGGAAAGGAAAGATAAAAGTAAAAGCGCGCAAGCGCGCCGGGACTCTGCCTCTCTGTTGAACGATCTGCTCCCAGAATATGATTTTTCTGAGGTGATGGTGGAAGCTCTGAGAGCATGGATAGCCTATAAGTCAGAGCGTCGGGAAGGATACAAGGAACGCGGTTTGAAAGCTCTGCTGTCGCAGGTGGCGGCGCGTGTGAATGAATACGGGGAGCAGGCCGTATGTGACTTGATGGAGGAATGCGCGGCGAATGGGTGGCGTGGAATCATTTGGGACAAGCTCGGCGGCGCGAAAGAACGAAACACAAAGGACAGGATCGCCGACCGCGTGAAGGGAGTTGATGATTGGGTATGACGCGAGAAGAGTTTGGAACGCTTGTCAAGGGTATGAAAGCCGTTTATGTACAGGCTACTTTTCTACCGGATGCGGACGCATTCAACGTCTGGTATGGACTTTTGCAGGACTTGCCTTATGATCTGGTGAGCATGGCGATTCAAGAGCACATGCTCACAGAGAAATTCCCGCCAACAATCGCGGATATCCGGGCGAAGGTGGCAGAAATCACAGCGCCGGAAGAGCTGCGCATGGGAGAGCTTGAGGCATGGGGGCATGTTTCGGATGCAATTAACCATTCGATGTTTCTTGCGGATGCAGAAATGGAGTTTAATAAGCTGCCGCGCGTCTGTCAGATAGCTGTTGGAAATTCATCGACTTTGCAGAGCTGGCGTAACACGAGAGATCAAACAGCACAATCTCATTTTCTCCGCACGTATCGTGAAACTGTCGAGCGGCTCAAAAGGGAGCGGATGCTGCCGCCGGGGACGCGTGAACAGATCGAGGCCGCACGTCCAAAGAAAGAGCTTCCAAAGTCAGACCCGGAAAATTGCAATGCCTGTATCGGTTGCATGGAGCTGCGGGAAGTTGAGGCAGAAAGCCGTTTTGATGACGATGAAAGGATTAACGAAAGCCTAGAAGACTTGTGGCTGATTTACGGGCACTGTGAATACTTGAAAGAAGTCTATCGGGGTGTATATGTCCAGTGTCTCAACAAATATGAGTATCTGGAAGAGGGCATTTTAGAGATTCAGAGCGTGGCGGAGTCGTATCTGGAATATAAGCGGAGGAATCACTGGAATGTGCAGGAGTTTGGCGTTTTCCTTGCGGAATTTGCTCGACACAAGGAAGAGTGGGAGGGCGGACTGTATGACGAAAAAGACGTTCATTCTATCGCGAGGATTTCTTGATGGATTTCCAAAATCACATGAAAGGGGGCGAAATAGTTGCGAAGTCGGAAGTATGACGAGGTACTTTTACAGTGCTGCCTTGACGGTCAGACGGTTGCGCAGACTATGAAGGCAACGGGGTTGAGTAAAAAGACCATTTGCGAGTACCGGGCAGATCGGGACTTCCAAAACGAACTGGCGCGGAGACGTGTTGCAGCAGTTCAGGCGGCAGTCAGTAAAATGTCAATGAGCCTGTCGGAGATCGTCGAGGTTGTGATTGCGATCGCAAAGGATGACAAAATTTCCGCTCAGATTCGGCTTAATGCGGCTCAAATTCTGCTGAGCCAATGCCGGAATTGGACGGAGACGGCGGACATCCTGACGCGGCTCGAAGCTATAGAAACGGCTATCAATGGTGAAAAGGTGTCCAGTTAGGGGGTGCAGCTATGAAGGACATAGAACGGCGTTTGACAACGCTTGAGGGCGCAGCAGAGGCTATTTTGAGTGAGCGGCGGAGGCATGAACCTTATGCGCTGGTGAAGCCTGTGTCAATTTTGCGGGATGATGTGATTCTGGAATTTTACGAGCGCGGCGCATACACAGAAAGGCCGGAAGCTCATGAGAATCTATCACTGGATGAAGTTCTGGAGCAGTTGAGGAAAAGACCGGAAATAAGTTGCGTATTGGTGAGCTATGGGGATTGCACGGAGTGGCTACATAGCACGATACAGACAAGCGATCTTTACACAGCTGAGCAAAAGCGGCGCTTTAAAGCCGAAGATGCAGAACAGTTTGAGGAAATCCGGCTGTTGTATGAGCTTCCAGAATGGGAGCAGGTGGTTGAAAGAATATCAAAATGGCCGCAAAATGGGCGGCTGAGAAAGGAGTTTTTAAAATGAGTGTAGTTTGTTGTGGAGTCTGTTGTGATGCGGAAATTTATGAGAAGTACCGGGGAAAGACATTTGTTATTGGCAGTCGTGAGCTCGGGCTTGCGGAGATCGAGGACATCGTAACGGGGCGGAGCAGCGCAGAATACCAGAGAAAGGACCGCGATATTTACGACGCGGCAAGGGCGGTATATGACAGGATCGCCGGAGAAATCAAAAATTATTATGCAGCCAGAGACGGCAGAAAGGATTTTACAGCTATGAAGCACAGCAATTTTAAGGACTATGTAGCAGACATTCGGATGGTTTACAACAGCGCGGCGGAACAGATTGCAGCAGCCACGGCAACGCGGGACGTGGCGGTGGAGACATGGAAGGACACGCAGCAGCGCAGCAAAGACGAGGCAACGCTTGCACGAGGCAAAAGCCGCTATCTGGACGCTATGAACGATTACCGGGTAAAGGTGGAGGAGATCAAGACCGCGACAAAAGAGGCCGTCAAAGAGCTTTCTGGTGCGTATGACGAGCATCTGGCGGCATTCTATGAGGTTACGCCGGACATGGTGGACGCGAACACGGTCACGATTCTGAAAGCCGGGATTTGCGACGCGGGCGATCTGGCGGCACTTGCAGAGCGATTCCATGGCAATGTCACAATGCTGCGAATGATCGGCAAAGCAGCGGCCACAGCTGACGGAGCTGGCGATCTGGCGGCACGGATTAAAGCAGCAGGACATGGACGCAGAGAGCGTGAGCTTTTCGACGAAGCTTTAGAAGTCGCGGAAAGGGTTATTTCGTCAGATGAAAAATGGGCGGCGATCAACCTGAAACGCCTTGAAAAGCGTATTGCAGAAATAAGCGAGAATTTCGAGAGATTGGTGGCGAGGCCATGAGAACAACGTCACCTCTTGGGGCGATCAAAGAGTATTGCTTGGAGTGCTGCTGTGGTCAGAAAAACGAAGTGAAGCACTGCACTGTCACGGATTGCGCCCTGTATGATTTCCGTTTTGGTCACAAGCCCAAAAACACCGAAAAAAACGGGGGTTTTTCGGACGATGTATCTACGGACGGGGAAATTATCATTGAAAGCGTTTGAATCCAAAAAACCTTAAAAAAATATGGGGTTTTGAGAGCAAAAAGGGCATTGTAGAAGCGCCCTCCGCCTGTTTAAGCGTCCTGCTCCCATTCAGAAATGAAAATAATCGGGAGCAGGACACACATTTACAGGCCGAACAGGTCAGAATGCGATCCGGTGCGGACAAGGTAAAGTTCTTCCCCGTCCACGCGGTAGATCAGCAACCAGTCCGGCAGGACGTGGCATTCACGACATCCGGTATAATTCCCAGTGAGCATGTGCTCCCTGTTTTTATCTGGTAACGGTTCAGGGATGCGGAGCGTGTCAATAATGGCCTGTAATAGATCAAGATTGTAGCCGCGCTTTTTGCACAGTTTATAGTCTTTCTTGAATTTTGTACTGGCGTTTAATTTCAACATGGGCTTAATCCTCGTCGAGCATGGCGAAGAAATCCGCAGTTGCTCCCGTGAAGTGTTCACCTGCTCCCGTCTGGATCATGTGATCGACCTCTGCAATGGCTTCCAATGTCTCGGTGTTTGGCGTGTGTTCTGGTACAGCTGCACCTTGCAGGTAAGCAATAACATAGACCAGTTTACTTTCTGGTATTTGGTCAATAAGGTCTTTTGCAAAGTCTCGGTTGCTCATAATGCACCTTCCTTTCATGGTTTATTGTACGCGGTGGCGGTGTGGTTATGCGTCGCGCTCGATGCGTTCATCGATGGCTTTTTTTATATAGCCGTTGATGGTTTCACCTGCTGCCCCTGCTGCCGTTTTGATCTCCTCATACTTTTCTTTCTGAACATCAAGGGGGATGCGCTTTAATTTTGATTTTTGATAGCTGTACAAGTACTCTTTGCGCTGCTCAGTTAATGCCATTTGGATACCTTCTTTCTGTTCTGGTGGTTCACGGGGACGCAAAAATAATCGGCCTCTCCTCCATTATGGCTATATTATAACATCGAAGGCAAGCTATGTACATAACAAAAATGCACAAAGTTATGTACATAATTTTGTGAAAAATGTCAATAGACAGTTATGTACATAACTGCTATAATATAATCATCAAGAGAAACAAGAACAGCGAAACCGGAGCAGACGGGGACGTGACGCCGGACAGGATGAAGGGAGATTGTGAGGGCCGCAGGAGCCGCCTAATACTTCAAAAGCCTGCCGGGGCTGTCCCACCAAAAGATGGAGGTAACACAATGACAGAGAGGATGATTGAAAACCGCGTTGCGAAGCTGAACGAGCTGAGCGGTCAGATCACAGAGCTGGAGGCGCAGGCGGAGGCAATCCGGGCGGAGCTGAAAGCGGACATGGAGACGAAGGGCGTGGAGGAGCTGAAAACGAAGCACTTCACAATCCGTTGGAAGGAGATCATGAGCAGCAGGCTTGACGGGAAGAGATTAAAGTCAGAGCTGCCGAGCGTGTACGACAGATTTTGCAGAATCAGCACGAGCCGTCGATTCACTGTAACGGCGTAACAAAAAGCCCTTGTCAGAGCGGCAACTCTGACAGGGGAGCAACCCAACAACACACAAAAAGGGATGCAGGCGGATTATACCACGTCCTGCTCCCGGCTGTCAAAAGAAGGAGGAGAAAGCAATGGCGAAAATAGTAGGGACAGCGGCTGACGGAAAGCCCATCTATGAGCTGCCGGAGCATTCGTATGATCTGCTGCTCAAACTCTGGGCGCGGTCGCAGGGGATGGAGATTGTCAGCGTGAAGAAGATACCGAAGGAGGAAGCCGGTCACCGGCTCTTGGAAGAAGGGAGAGAGATGAAGTGACAACACAGGAGCAAATATTTTTGGTGGGCGTGGAGATGGTCGATATTTTGGAAAGGACAACGCCGGAAAGATTTGGGCAGTACAAAAAGGATTTCATGGAGCAGGTCGCAGATCATCCGGGTGCCAGAAAATTCATTGAAGCAGTATTTGATATCGCAGAGAAAGGGCGGTAACGGTATGGACGAAAATAGTACGGTCAAAGACCTGTTGAATCAGGTGGCCAACACAAGGCATTGGGTGGACGAGATAAACAAGGCATATCTTGGCATAGATACGACTGAGATCATCAAGAAGCTGGTGGAGAAAGGGGAAAGAGATAGATCATGATTGAGATTTATGTGGGCGAGCTGCGGATGGATGAGAAAGCTCTGCAATATACATCGGACGAGGAGATCAGAAAGCTCAGGGAGATCGCCGGTAACATTGCAAAGAGGTCACGCACGGAAGAACAGCAGGCGAAAGAAAGATAGCAGATTAACGACACCGGGAGCAGGACGATCACCTGCTCCCATTTATCAAGAGAAAGGTGGGACGATATGGCAGATTTACCAAAGGGCATTACACTGAGAGCAGATGGGCGCTATATGTGGCGCTTCGTATACGAGGGCGAGGCTTATTGCGGATACTGTAAAACGATCAGCGAGGCGAAGAAAGAGCTGCGAGATCGGCGCTATGAAGTTGAACACGGTATCAATTCAAAACAGCGGGCGGTTACGTTGAACGCATGGTTTGAGGAGTGGCTTGACACGTACAAGATCGCAGTTTGCAAAGAGTCCACAATCCGCACATACAGGTATACTTACGAATGGCATATCAAGCCGATGCTTGGCGGGAAACAGCTTCGAAAGATACGGCCAGACATGATCCAGAAACTTCTCAACAAAGAGGCCGGAGAGTTCTCCGAGGCGACGGCAAAAAGAGTCAAGGCTCTGCTCCACAACTGTTTACAGCAGGCGGTCAGAGTTGAGCTTATATCAAGGAATCCCATGGACAGCACCAACCCACCCAGATACAGGAAGACGGAGAAGAGGGGCGCGCTTTCAGAGAAGGACGAACGGGCATTTCTGGAAGAAGCGAGAACAAGCCAATACTATCCGCTCTATCGCATGGCGAGTCTTACGGGCATGAGAAGCGGGGAGATTCTGGGGCTGCAATGGGACAACGTTGATTTCCAAAAGGGAGAGATACACGTCACACACACATTGAAAAACGACACCGGGCGCGGTCAGTATCTTGACACTCCCAAATCGGAATCGAGCCGTCGTATTATACCGATGGAAAAGGGCGGCGCGCTTTACAATCTGTTGAGGAAACAGCGGCAAGATCAGCGCCTACAGCGCATTCAGGCCGGGCAATACTGGCAACCGCGTGAAGGCCTTGAAAACATGGTTTTTACAACGAGATACGGGACGCCGTTCTTTGCCGTGAGCGTCTGGACAGATCAGAAGCGGATTATCGAACGGCTGCGGGAGCAGGGCGTGGAGATCGGTAACTTTTCCTTTCATGGTTTGCGGCATTGCTTCGCAACAAGGTGCATTGAGAACGGCATGGACCTGAAAACCTTACAGGCAATTCTCGGGCACTCCACGCTTTCAACAACGGCTGATTTATATGTCGATGTGATGGAGGAAACGAAGCGCGAAGAGATGAAAAAGATCGCGGCGGCGTTATAAGACAAGGGCAGCAGGCCAGTGTATGAGCCTGCTGTTTTTCTGCCTTTTTCATGAAAAGTTGTGTCAAAAGTTGTGTCAAATTCAAAAACGGGAGCAAAAGGAAGCTGAAAAAAGCCAGAATTTACAGCGTTTCTTGTCCTGCTCCCTGCGACGATCTAAAAGAATTCTAAAATTCCTAAACAAAATTTGAAACAAATCTTAAATAGTTAGAGGTACAGTCCGGCGGAAATCCGGGAAAATATCCCTTGACAGAGTCGCGGAATCCGTGCTATGATGCGACGGACATGAGGGAGTAGTTGGCACTTTCCAGTGTTGCAAGTCAACATACTGATCCTGAGAGGATCTGGCTTGTATGAAATAACGAGACTCATGTATGGCACTGGCTGCCGTACATGGGATTGTGGAGGCAGCTGAATTGTTATCAGCTGTCATTTTTTATGGCGGCATACATGAGGAGGAATGCTTATGTTACTGTTTTTCCAGATCCTGTTTACGATGTTTATCGCGGAGATGGGCGATAAGACACAGCTTCTGATGATCGCAATGACTTCCCGTTACAAGCTGCGGGATATCATCATCGGAACTGCCGCTTCCATTCTGGCGCTGAACGCGATTGCAGTCGGCCTGGGGGCGGTGATCAGCGAGTTTATCCCCGGCTGGCTGATCAAGATCGTCGCTGCGGTCGCCTTCTTCTATTTCGCATGGTCCAGCCTGAGGCAGGAAGATGAGGAAGAGGAAGAAGCCGCTGCGAAGGAAGGACATCCGATTCGCGTTATCTTTGGAACCTTCTTTCTCGCGGAACTCGGCGATAAGACACAGCTGACCGCCATCGCTTTCGCCGCGAATACTGGCCTTCAGCAGGCACTCAGCGTGTGGCTGGCATGTTCCATCGGCCTTTTTGCCGCAGATCTGGTCGGCATGATGGCGGGATATCTGCTGGGGAGCAAGATGCCGAAGGGTTTCCTGAATACGCTGGCTTTTATTATTTTTGCAGTGTTCGGATTTACCACAATGGCAGAGGGCGCGGGCCTGCTGCTGGGTGAGGGAATGATTCGTTGGTATATTGCCATAGCTGCGGCTGCTGTGTTCGCCGTGGCATGTTTTATTACCTGGAGAAAACACAGCGGATGTCCTAATCCATAATGACCTGATCTACCGTTACAAATTCAAAACCTTCGGCCTGCAGGAGCGGGATGATCCGTTCCACAGCCTGTACAGTGCTCTCGTAGCTGTCATGCATCAGGATGATATCATTTTCGGACGCTTCTTCTGCGACCTGCTCCACGATCCGGTCGACATTTTCAGTCGTCCAGTCGAGCGTATCGATGCTCCACATGACGGGGATCAGGTCGAGCTCATCCTCGAGATCCGGATTCCAGGTGCCGAACGGGGGACGGACATACTCCGTCCCCTGACCGGTCAGCTCCTCGATGAGCTCACTGGTCTCCAGAATCTCCGCACGTGCTTCCTCGAGGGAAAGTGTCGTGATCTGTACGTGATGCCAGGTGTGGTTGCCGATCAGGTGGCCCTGCGCTGCGATTTCCTTTACAATATCCCCATATAATTCTACATTTTCCCCCAGTAAGAAGAAGGTGGCCGGGACATTTTCCCGCGCGAGGACTTCCAGCATCAGCGGCGTACAGACAGGGTGCGGGCCGTCGTCGAAAGTCAGAGCGATGCGTTTTGTCTCTGCATTGTCTGCAGCAATTATGGCCATTGCACTTTCTTCGCCGGGCGTTGCCGCGGACATGGCAACCGGTGTTCCGTCACTTCCGTTTTCCCATAATATTTCCCCGTACAATCCGACACAGATACCGCAAAGGATCAGCGCTGTCAGCGCGGAACACCATCGTCTCATGGCAGCTCCCCTCTTTCCCATCATTTCAGTCTATGCTGATGCAGCACATATCATGAGAGCGTCCGCCTGCAGCAGGCCGATGTCAACCTTCCGGTATCGGGCAGATATTTACGAAAAAGCCAAGTTATTGTAATGGCATTTGCATGGTTCAGGCGAAAAAAGCGGTGAGGATCACAGGAGTTCTTTTGTTTTTCGTACAAGATACAGCGGAAGATTGGTAATAGACCCGTTTTTCCGATACCCGCGCTTCGAAAACCGAATCGCGTATTCAGGCTGATGATCGGCAACATATCTTTTAAAGGATGGCGCTGACTTATCTTCCCCTCCTTTTGCTTCCACAGGGATAATCTCCGTCCCATACTGAAGCACAAAATCAATCTCACTGTTTTTGTCGGAGAAATAATGCGGTTCCACTTCAAACTGCCCGCGAAGCTGCTGCAAAATAAAGTTTTCCGTCAGCGGTCCCTTGAACTGATAGTCTGATTTCAGAAGAATCGCGCTGTTGTCAATACCAGCCATGTGCTTTAGCAGACCGGTATCAAACACAAAGAGTTTAAACTGGTCGAGTTTGTCAAAGGCGGAAAGTGGATGTTCCATTTTTGAAACATTATAGACGCGGTTCAGCATACCGGCGGAGACAAGCCATTCGATGGCTTCCTCAAAATCACGCGCCCTGCCGCCTTCGCGGACTGCGCCATACATGAATTTTTCATTGGGCTTGGCAAGCTGGGTCACGATACTGCGGAAAACCATGAGGATGCGTCCACTGTTGATTTTACCGTTATGCTTGGAAAAGTCATTCTCATAAATGGCGATAAGCTCCCGCTGTATCTGACTGATTTTTGCCGGGTCTTTGTACTTGATCCAGGAAGCCACGCATTCAGGCATCCCGCCGATAATGAGATAGTTATTGTACGCTTCCAGCAGGCGGTTATGAAAAATATCCTCGATCGTCTGTCCTTTCTGAATACTATCGTAATACCTGTAAAGTGCCGGGTCAGTCGCCTCCAGAAATTCATCAAAGGCAAGCGGATACAGTTCCAGCAGATTCACCATTCCCACCGGATAAGATTTCGGCTGCGCAAGCAGGGTGCCGAGCAGACTGCCCGCCGCGATCACATGATAGTCGTTTGCTTTTTCTTTAAAATATTTAAGCGTATTCAATGCCTCGGGGCATTCCTGTATTTCATCGAACAGGATCAGCGTTTTTCCAGGAAGAATCTTCTGTCCGACGATCATAGAAAGCAATTCGATGATCCGTTGAGGATTTTTATTTGTTTCAAATATGGATTTCAATTCATCCTCTTCATCGAAATTAAAATAGACATAACTTTCATAGCAGGACTGACCGAACTCTTTCATGAGCCATGTTTTGCCGACCTGGCGTGCGCCCTTTAACACCAGCGGCTTGCGAGAGTCACTGGATTTCCAGTCTATTAAATCCTGAAGAGCACTTCGTTTCAAGTAAATCACCGACCTTTCCCGGTTACTGATAGTATAACACGTTTTTCTGGATTTACAAAATGAATTTTGCACATTTTTCTTTGAAAATTGAATTCAAAAACACACATTTTTCTTCTTTTATGGATAAGCGGTGCACATGTATACATGTATAAAAAAATATTGACACTCATCCCGATTTACAATATAATAAAATCAAATTTAAAATTTCAGAAAAAAGACAAAGAGTACACGAAGGCGTGACGATATGCTGTTTGTATACTCTTTCTTTATAAATTGGAATTTTAAAGAAGAAATCCACAGGTTTAAAAGGAGGAAATGCTATGAGTGAAAACAAGAAAAAAGCCGCGGGCGGCGGAGCGATTTTAGGAGCCGCGTTCCTGATGGCGACGTCTGCGATCGGACCGGGCTTCCTGACGCAGACCGCGACCTTTACGAGCAGTCTGGGAGCGAGCTTCGGTTTTGTCGTGCTGGTGGCGGTCATCCTGTCGGCGATCGCGCAGCTGAATATCTGGAAGGTGCTGTGCGGCACGGGATACAGAGGACAGGATATCGCGAATAAGCTGCTTCCTGGTCTCGGCTACTTTGTATCGTTCATGATCGTGCTTGGCGGTCTCGTATTCAATATCGGAAATGTCGGCGGTGGCGGCCTCGGACTGAACACGCTGTTTGGCCTTCCCCTGAAGGCGGGTTATGTCGTGGCGGCAGCGATCGCGATCCTGGTCTTCTGCCTGAAGAACGCGAAGGCGGCCATGGACACGCTGACCAAGGTGCTCGGAGGCATCATGATCGTCGTGATCCTGGTGATCATCTTCGTCGTGCAGCCCCCGGTTGGAGAAGCGCTGAAGAATACCTTCATGCCTTCGTCCGGTCTCACCGCGACCTTTGACCCGATCCTGACGATCCTCGGCGGCACGGTTGGCGGATACATCACCTTCGCGGGCGCGCACCGCCTGATCGATGCGGGTGTCACCGGCGAGGAGAACAAAGGGGAGATCCAGAAGAGCTCCGTTATGGGAATCATCGTGGCTGCGGTTGTCCGTGTGCTGCTGTTCCTGGCTATCTTAGGTGTTATCGCGAAGAACGCCGGTGTTACGCTGGATTCCAGCAACCCGGTTGCGGACGCGTTCCTGCTGGGCGCGGGCCAGATCGGTTATCGCTTCGCGGGCCTGGTGCTGAGCTGTGCAGCTGTCACCTCTATCATCGGTGCGGCTTACACCTCGGTCTCCTTCCTGAAGACTTTCAATAAGAACATTGACGCGCATGAGAATCAGTGGGTGATCGGCTTCATCGTCGTCTCCACCATCATCATGCTTCTGGTCGGCACGACGCCGGCAGTGCTGCTGGTATTCGCGGGTGCGTTCAACGGCCTGATTCTTCCGATCACGCTGCTGATCTGCCTGATCGCAGCGAAGAATAAGAAGATCGTCGGCGACAGCTTCAGCTACTCGAACGTCCTGTGGGTGCTGGGCCTGATCGTGGTTGTGATCTCCGGTTATCTCGGAATCACCACTTTCGTCAGCAAGATTGCGGGCCTGTTCTAAATTTCATGACATGTGTGAGTGTGGGGAGGGTGTGAACAGCACCCTCCTTATGCGTAGGAGGACAAAATGCAGAATATAAAAATTGTGGCGGCAGGGGATTCCTCCATCCTGATCGAGTTCGGCAGCGAGATCAACCCGGAGATCAACCGGAAGATCACTTCGACGGTGCAGCTGATCCGGGCGCAGCAGATCGAGGGTATCGTGGATATGATCCCTGCATTCTGCTCGCTTCTGATCAATTACGATCCGCGGATTATCACTTATGATAGGATACAGAGCCGCATGGCCGAGCTGGTGAAAATGGATGTGAAAGCCTCGGCGCAGAAGAAAAAGGTATTCGAGATCCCTGTCTGTTACGGTGGGGACTTTGGGCCGGACATCGAGAATATTGCCGCGAACGCGGGACTCAGCGTGGAGGAAGTGATAAAGATTCATTCTTCCAGCGATTATCTTATCTATATGCTGGGTTTTCTTCCCGGCTTCTGTTATCTGGGAGGTCTGGATGAGCGCATTCACACGCCGCGGCTCGCGAATCCGCGTGTGAAGATTCCGGCGGGCAGCGTCGGGATCGGCGGTTCTCAGACAGGAATCTACCCTCTCGATTCCCCAGGCGGCTGGCAGCTTATGGGCCTGACTCCGGTGAAGACCTATGATCCGGACCGTGAGACACCGATTCTTCTGGAAGCCGGGGATTATATCCGTTTCGTCCCGATCGACCGGGAGGAGTTTGACAGGATCAAAGAGCTTGTGGACAAGAATGAATACGAGTGTGTGATCCGGGAAGGGGAGGTGTAGCATGGGAATTCGCATATTGAAAGGCGGCATGCTGACCACGGTGCAGGACCTGGGGCGCGCGGGCTATCAGAGCCAGGGCTTCAGCGTTGCGGGCGTCATGGATGTACGTTCCTTCAAGATCGCCAACCTCCTGCTGGACAATCCGGAGAATGAGGTGGTGCTGGAATTCACGCTGATCGGACCGATGGTGGAATTTACTTCGATCTCGATTGTCGCGATCACGGGCGGGGACTTTCAGCCAACGGTAAATGGGGAACCGGTGGAGATGTACAAGGCGCTTTACATGAAGAAGGGAGATATCCTGAAATTCGGCAGTGCGCGGACAGGCAGCCGGGGGTATCTGGCTTTCGGCAGTTACCTCGACGTGCCGGTCGTGATGGGCAGCCGCTGTACGAACCTCAAGAGTCGTCAGGGCGGCTTCAAGGGCAGGAAGCTCGAAGCAGGAGATTATATTCATTTCCGGAAGAAATGCCAGTATCTGCCATTTTTCCTGTCGAGGAAGCTGGATCTCCATGAGTTCGACCAGAATGAAGCGGAGCTGCGCGTCGTGATGGGACCGCAGGACGACCGTTTCAGCAAGCAGGGAATCGAGACCTTTCTGAACAGCGAATACACGGTGACCAGCGACTTTGACCGTATGGGTTGTCGTCTCGACGGGCCGTTCATCGCGCCGAAGGAGACCTCGGATATCATTTCAGACGGGATTGCTTTTGGCTCGGTGCAGGTGCCCTCACACGGCAAGCCGATCATTCTGCTGGCGGACCGGCAGACGACCGGCGGCTACGCGAAGATCGCCACGGTGGCGAGCGTAGACATCCCGAAGCTCGTGCAGCGCAAGACCGACCATAAGATCCGTTTCCGCGCGATCACGGTCGAGGAGGCGCAGAAGCTCTATATGGAGGAACTGCGGGAACTGGACGAGATGCGGAAGGTGATTCACAAGCCCTGCAAGGAAGTGCTGGAGTGCAGACTGCCCGCCAAACGGCTGGCAAAGCTGTTTGAGTAGAGAACTCAGAAGGAGGAGAATAAAATATATGAATCTCGAGAAAATAGAAGGCCTGGTAAAAATTATAGAAGAGTCGTCGCTGAATGAGTTCACCTACGAGGAGGGCGACGTGAAGATCACGATGAGCAAGCTCGATCATCCGAAGGGACCGCATCCGGGCGGCCCCGCTCCGATGCCGATGCCTTACCCGGTGCCGATGATGCAGCCGATGGGCGGCGCGATGCCGATGGAGGGCATGGCCCCGGCAGCACCCGCAGCAGCGCCGGAGGAGAAGAAGGAGGAAGAACCGCTGTTCATCACCTCCCCGATCGTCGGCACCTTCTATTCTGCGCCGGCGCCGGACGCGCCCGCATTCGTGAAGGTGGGAGATCAGGTGAAGAACGGCGCGACCGTCTGCATCCTGGAGGCGATGAAGCTGATGAATGAGATCCAGTGCGAGTATGACTGCCAGATCGAGGCGGTACTGGTCAGCAATGAGCAGAAGGTAGAATACGGCCAGCCCCTGTTTCGCGTGAAGCGTCTGTAAAGGAGGTCCTCTATGGAATTCCGTAAAATACTGATCGCCAACCGCGGCGAGATCGCGGTGCGGATCATCCGCGCCTGCAGAGATATGGGAATCCGCAGCGTGGCCGTCTATTCGAAGGAGGATGCGAAGAGCCTCCATGTCCAGCTCGCGGATCAGCGCATCTGCATCGGCGAGGGGCCTTCAAAAAACAGTTACCTCAACATGGATCGTATCATCACAGCGGCGCTGAACATGGGCGCTGACGCGATCCACCCGGGCTTCGGTTTCCTCTCGGAGAACAGCGAGTTTGCCCGCAAGTGCGAGGAAAACGGGATCACCTTCATCGGGCCGGAAGCGGATGTTATCGACCGCATGGGCAATAAATCGCAGGCCAGAAAGACGATGATGGACGCCGGCGTGCCAGTCGTGCCGGGGACGAGAGAGCCCGTCTACGACGCAGCAGAGGCGCGGGGGAAGGCTGAGGAGATCGGCTATCCCGTGATGATCAAGGCTTCCTCCGGCGGCGGCGGCAAGGGCATGCGTGTAGCCGCCTCAGACGACGAGTTCGAGTTTCAGTTCAACATGGCTCAGCGCGAGTCCGCGAATGCTTTCGGCGATGACACGATGTACATCGAGCGCTTTGTGGAGAATCCGCGCCATGTGGAGATCCAGATCATGGCCGATCAGCTCGGGCATGTCGTGGCGCTCGGGGAGCGCGACTGCTCCGTGCAGCGCAATCACCAGAAGCTGATCGAAGAGTCCCCGTCCCCGGCGATTACACAGGAGACCCGGGACAAGATGAACGAGTACGCGGTGCTGGCGGCGAAGACCGTCGGCTACACGAACGCGGGGACGATCGAGTTCATTGTCGCGCCCACGGGCGAATTCTTCTTCATGGAGATGAATACGCGTATCCAGGTGGAGCATGGCGTGACCGAGATGGTGACGGGCACGGACCTCATCATTGAGCAGATCCGCGTGGCGATGGGGCTGCCTCTGAGTTTCACGCAGGAGGACATTCAGCCCCGCGGCCATGCGATTGAGTGCCGCATCAACGCGGAGATCCCGGAGATGAATTTCATGCCCTGTCCCGGTCTGGTCGAGCACATGCACCTGCCGGGAGGCAACGGCGTCCGCGTGGACACTGCGCTCTACAGCGGCTATCAGATTCCCTCGGAGTATGACTCCATGATCGCGAAGGTGATCGTGCACGCGCCGGACCGCGAGGCCGCGATCAGGAAGATGCGCGCGGCGCTGGAGGAGATGCTGATCATCGGAGTCAAGACAAATCTTGATTTTCAGTACCAGATGATGCGCCATCCGGTCTTCTGCGAGGGACGTGCGGACACGGGCTTCATCGAGCGGATCATGCAGAAGGGTTCGAACGGAAAGAAGTAACGATTTTCAGGAAGGGGATAAGAAATTGTTTCGAGTAGATTTAAACAGCGATCTGGGCGAAAGTTTCGGAAATTATAAGATCGGGTCGGACGCGGAGATCATTCCGCTCGCGACCTCCGTCAACGTGGCCTGCGGCTATCATGCTTCCGATCCGATGGTCATGAGCCGGACGCTCGATCTGGCCGGAGCGGCCGGTATCGGGATCGGCGCGCATCCGGGATTCCCGGATCTGATGGGTTTCGGCCGCCGGGAGATGGCAGTCAGTCCCGAGGAGGGGAAGAACTATGTGCTGTATCAGCTGGGCGCGCTCGACGCATTTTGCAGGACGAAGGGCCTGAAGATGCAGCATGTGAAGCCGCACGGCGCGCTCTACAACATGGCGGCGAAGGACTACGCGCTCGCGCAGGCCATCTGCGAGGGTATCAAAGAGTTTGACAGCGATCTCATTGTGCTCGCGCTCTCGGGCGGCGAGCTGGCGCGCGCGGCCATGGATATGGGCCTTCGCACCGCGCAGGAGGTCTTTTCAGACCGCGCCTACGAGGAGGACGGCACGCTTGTGAACCGCCGGAAACCAGGCGCGATGATCACCGACGAGGATGAGGCGGTCCGCCGTATCGTGCGCATGGTCAAGGAGCAGAAGGTAACGGCGATCACCGGCAGGGACATCCCGATCAAAGCGGATTCCATCTGTGTCCACGGCGACGGTGCAAAAGCGCTCGCCTTTGTGAAGGGGTTGCGAGAGACGCTCACGGCGGAGGGCGTGGAGGTGTGTCCGCTCTCAAAAATCTGCTAAACAATATAGAAATGATTTGATACAGGGGTATTTATCGTTATTGTGCGATAAATACCCCTTGTTTGGGTTATAATCCTTTTGACAAAGCAGAACATATATGCAATAATAAAATTGAATTTTTGATTTGCATAAAATATACCTGGAGGTAAGTCATGTATTACGAGCGCTCGATTGAGCCGGTTATCAGAAAGATGAATGACACGTTTCCTGTCCTGATTGTCACGGGACCAAGACAGGTTGGGAAGACGACGCTTCTGACGAGACTGGCGGGAAAAGACCGTAAAATTGTGTCTTTGGATAATCCGACGATCCGCGCGGCGGCCAGAAGTGATCCGGAGTTGTTCTTACAGAGGTATGCGCCGCCGGTTCTGATTGATGAGGTGCAGCATGCTCCGGAGCTGTTTGATTATATCAAGGTTTATGTAGATCGGGAGAAGAGATGCGGTGATTTCTGGCTGACTGGCTCCCAGACCTTCCATATGATGAAAAACGTGACGGAATCTTTAGCAGGGCGTGCGGGAATCGTTCGGATGTCAGGTCTTAGCAATGACGAGATTCGGGGCGTGCACTTTTCTCCTTTCCGGGTCGATATTCCAGAGCTCACGCAGCGTGGGAAGGATGTGCCGCCCATGGACATCATGGAGATTTTCCAAAGAATTTTCCGGGGCTCTCTGCCGCGGCTGTATGAAAACGAGGATGTTGATCAGTTTCAGTATTATGAATCTTATCTCGAGACTTATATCAGCCGTGATGTGCGGGATCTGACACAGGTAGGAGATGAGATGTCCTTCTTCCGTTTTATGAGTGTGGCTGCGGCGAGGACTGCTACGAATGTCAATTATGAGACGCTGGCTTCGGAAGCAGGTATCAGCGCGCCGACCGCGAAGCAGTGGCTGTCCATGCTGGTCTCTTCCGGACTTGTCGCCCTGATTCAGCCCTATGCGAATAATGTGCTGAAACGCGTGATCAAAGCGCCGCGCATGTATTTTCTGGATACCGGACTCTGCGCACATCTGACTCGCTGGAGCAGTGCGGAGGTACTCGAACAGGGGGCAATGTCGGGAGCCTTTTTTGAGACCTGGGTGGTGTCTGAAATTTATAAAAGCTACCTGAACGCAGGGAAGCGCCCGCCGCTGTATTTCTACCGGGACAGTAATAAAAAAGAGATCGATCTGATCGTTTACCAGGATGGGATCCTCACGCCGATCGAGATAAAAAAGAGCGCCGCGCCGAAGGATGCATTGAGAAATTTCTCGGTTCTCGAGCAGTTGAAGACGGAGATCGGAACCGGCGCGGTCATTTGTATGGCTGCAGATCTGCTTCCGGCTGACCGGAAGAACTGGTTTGTCCCGGCCTGGCTGATCTAATATGTCCGGCATGTTTTCACAATTCTCCGTTGACTTGCCACATGTGATTCGATAGAATAGTTGCGTAAGTCAAATAAAGAGAACGTCTTAAATGGATGACAGCGGGAGGAGAGACGATGAAGAAAATACTGGAGCTTCTGGACGAGGAACTGGGACAGGCCTTCCGGGCGGCAGGCTATGATGAGAAATATGCGCGTTCGGCACTGTCAAACCGTCCGGATCTGTGTGAATATCAGTGTAATGGGGCGATGGCCGCGGCGAAGGAATATCATAAAGCGCCGATTCAGATTGCGGAGGCTGTGGTGGAGCAGCTGCAGGATTCGAAGTTGATCGCGGACGTGCAGGCGGTGAAACCCGGTTTTATCAATTTAAAGCTCAGCGCGGAATCTTTGAGCGCGTATCTGGGCGGGATGCGCGCGGATGAGCGTCTCGGCTGTGAAAAGGCGCAGCAGCCGAAGACTATTATTATTGACTATGGCGGGCCGAACGTCGCGAAGCCGCTGCATGTCGGGCATCTGCGCTCGGCGATCATCGGCGAGAGCGTTAAGCGGATTGCGCGCTTTGCGGGTCACACTGTCATCGGGGACGTGCATCTCGGCGACTGGGGCCTGCAGATGGGGCTCATTATCACGGAGCTGAAGGAGCGCAGGCCGGAGCTTCCGTATTTTGACGAGACTTATGAGGGCGAGTACCCGGCGGAGGCGCCCTTCACGATCTCGGAGCTGGAGGAGATCTATCCGACCGCCAGCGCGCGCTCGAAGGAGGATGCGGAATATAAGGAAGCGGCCATGCAGGCGACCTTTGAATTGCAGCATGGGCGCAGAGGCTATCAGGCGCTGCTCGGACATATCCTGAACGTGTCGGTAACGGACCTTAAAAGAAATTATCAGAATCTGAACGTGGAATTTGATCTCTGGAAGGGGGAGTCTGACGCGCAGCCTTACATTCCCGACATGGTGCAGCGTATGCGGGACGAGGGCTATGCGTACCTGAGCGACGGCGCGTGGGTCGTCGATGTGAAGGAGGAGAGCGACACGAAGGAGGTGCCGCCCTGCATGCTGCTGAAGTCTGACGGTGCTTCGCTCTATACGACGACCGATCTGGCGACGATCGTGGAGAGGGAGAAGGACTATCATCCGGATGAGATCATCTATGTCGTCGACAAGCGGCAGGAGATGCACTTCATCCAGGTCTTTCGCTGCGCGAAGAAATGCGGTCTGGTCGGTGAGAATACGAAGTTCACTTTCCTCGGCTTCGGTACGATGAACGGAAAGGACGGCAAGCCTTTCAAGACGCGCGAGGGCGGCGTCATGCGTCTCGAGTATCTGATTGAAAATATCAACGAAGAGATGTTGAAAAAGATCCAGCAGAGTCGCCCGATGGATGACGCGGAGGCGGAGGAGACTGCGAAGATCGTGGGGCTCGCAGCTCTTAAATACGGCGATCTGTCCAATCAGGCTTCAAAGGATTATATTTTCGATGTGGACCGCTTCACTTCTTCAGAAGGAAATACCGGCCCCTATATCCTGTACACGATCGTCCGCATTAAGTCGATTCTGAAGAAGTACGCGGAGCTTGGGGAGGAGAGCGATGGCGTGGAGATTCGCCCGGCCACTTCGGAGAGCGAGAAGGCATTGCAGCTCGAGCTCGCGAAGCTGAACGGCGTGATGGAGAGCGCATGTGAGGAGTATGCTCCGCACAGGGTCTGCGCCTACATCTACGATCTGGCGAATGCATTCAACAAATTCTATCACGAGACAAAGATTTTCGGCGTGGAGGACCGTGAGGTCCGGGCGGGCTATATCGAACTTCTGAATCTGACAAAGCGGGTGCTGGAGACGTGTATCGACGTGCTGGGATTTGAGGCTCCCGAGAGGATGTAAAACATGAGCGGAAGACGGACGCTGTATCAGCTGTGGAGGGCGGTTTACCCGGTTTTGCTTTACCTGGTTATTCAGCTTGTGGTGAGCGCCATTTTTGCGGTGGCGCTGGTAAAGTGCGCGGAATTCGGCTGGGTGGACGACTATCTGGACGCTTATCTGGACAGCACGACGCTGATTCTGCTGATCAGCGCGCTGATCGGCGTTCTGATCTTTGGTCTGTTGTATCGGAGAGACACGCGAAGGAGACATATGGAACCGGCAGCGTGGCAGCAGAGTCTGCTGTGGGTTCTGCTTGCAGCGTCGGCGCTCGCCATCGTTGGCAATAATCTGATGAACCTGACACCGCTTGCGGAAATGTCGGAGAGTTATCAGGAGACGAGCGCGGCGCTGGATACCGGCAGTATCTGGGTGCAGATCGCCTGCGTGGCTTTCGCCGCGCCTGCCGTGGAAGAACTGGTCATGCGGGGCCTTCTGTATGGGCGGCTCCGGGAGATTATCCGCCCGTCCTGGGCGATCTTTTTCAGCGCGCTGATCTTCGGCATTTTCCATGGAAATATCGTGCAGGGCATTTATGCGTTTGCGCTGGGAATCTTTTTCGCGTGGCTTATGGAGCGTTATCGTACGATTTTCGTGCCGATTCTCGCGCATGTGTCGGCGAACCTGTTTGTCACAGCGCTGTCTGACAGTGGTCTTTATGATCTGATCTTTGTGAGCGCGCCGGTCTTTCTGGCGGTGACGGTGGTCTGTGTTCTGATCTTTGCTCTGTCGTTTTACAGACTAAAAGACTGATTTTTCATATTTTATCGACAAAGCCCGACATTTATATAGTGGTAAGAACCTCCTGTTCCGGTTAAAATGGGATTCATAATAAATGTTTACCAGACAGGAGGAACAGAATCATGATGGAATCAAGTACCTTTCACACGCAGACCCGGGAGCTTTTGCTGGATCTTGGAATCACTCCAAACTATACCGGGTATTTCTATCTTACGGATGCGCTGGAGATGATCTCGGAAGAGCCGCAGCGGCTTCTTCAGGTTACCAAACGGGTCTATCCGGAGATAGCCGGCCGCTACAACACCTCAGCGCCGGCTGTAGAGCGTTGCATGCGAACCGCAGCGGAAATAGCGTGGAAAACCAATCCGGAACTTCTGCAGAAGCTGGTTGGCCATCAGCTGTATAAACGATTGAAAGTCGGCAAGTTTCTTGCGGTGCTTTCCCTTGGATTAATATCATGAATCTTAAGGAAAAAAGAATTTTAAAAAATTAGCACTCAAAGCTTGACTTGGCTAACAATAAGCGTTATAGTTCGGATAGAACAAAAAATCAAGCACAGTTTAAGCGAGGAGGCGAGTGCATATGAATATACAGAAATTTACACAGAAATCAATCCAGGCAGTGAATGAACTGGAGCATGTCGCGCTGGAGTACGGACATCAGGAGATCGAGCAGGAGCATCTGCTCTACTGTCTGCTGCATCAGGACGAGAGCCTGATCGCACGGCTGCTTCCGAAGATGGATGTGGACGCCACGCTGTTCGGCGAGCGCCTGGAGGAAGCATTGAATAAGCGCGTGAAGGTCTCGGGCGGTCAGCCTTATATTGGTCAGTACCTGAATCGCGCGCTGGTGAATGCGGAGGATGAGGCGAAGCAGATGGGCGACGAGTACGTCTCTGTCGAGCACCTGTTTCTCGCTCTCCTGGACAATGCGAGCCCGTCGATGAAGACGCTGTTTCGCGAGAATGGCATCGACCGGAATAAGTTCCTGCAGGCGCTCTCGACCGTGCGCGGTAATCAGCGTGTGACGACGGATAATCCGGAGGCGACTTACGATACGTTGAATAAATACGGCTACGATCTCGTGGAGCGCGCCCGGGAGCAGAAGCTCGACCCGGTGATCGGCAGGGACACGGAGATCCGCAACGTGATCCGTATTCTCTCGAGAAAGACGAAGAACAATCCGGTACTGATCGGTGAACCCGGCGTCGGCAAGACCGCCGTCGTGGAGGGCCTGGCGCAGCGGATCGTGCGCGGCGACGTGCCGGAGGGCCTGAAGGAGAAGAAAATTTTTGCGCTCGATATGGGTGCGCTGGTCGCGGGCGCGAAATACCGCGGTGAATTTGAGGAGCGTCTGAAGGCGGTGCTCGAGGAAGTGAGGAAGAGCGAGGGTAAGATCATCCTCTTCATCGATGAGCTGCATCTGATCGTCGGCGCGGGCAAGACCGACGGTGCGATGGACGCCGGAAATATGCTCAAACCCATGCTGGCGCGCGGTGAGCTGCACTGCATCGGCGCCACGACGCTGGACGAATACCGGCAGTATATTGAGAAGGATGCAGCGCTCGAGCGTCGTTTTCAGCAGGTGCTGGTCGACGAGCCCTCGGTGGAGGACACGATTTCGATCCTGCGTGGGCTGAAGGAGCGCTATGAGGTGTTTCACGGCGTGAAGATCACGGACTCCGCCCTCGTGTCGGCGGCTACCCTCTCCCACCGCTATATTTCCGAGCGTTTCCTGCCGGACAAGGCGATCGACCTCGTCGACGAGGCCTGCGCGCTGATCAAGACGGAGCTCGACTCCATGCCGACCGAGCTCGACGAACTGCGCCGCAAGGTGCTGCAGCTCGAGATCGAAGAGGCTGCCCTGAAAAAGGAGACTGATCGTCTGAGTCAGGATCGCCTGGCCAGCCTGCAGAAGGAGCTGGCGGAACTGCGCGATGAGTTTAATAATAAGAAGGCACAGTGGGACGATGAGAAGCAGTCTGTCGACCGTCTGTCGAAGCTGCGCGAGGAGATCGAGGACGTCAACAAGCAGGTGCAGGCTGCGCAGCAGAATTATGATCTGGAGAAGGCTGCCCAGCTGCAGTATGGCCGTCTGCCGCAGCTGCAGAAACAGCTGGCGGAAGAAGAGGCGAAGGTAAAGGACAAGGATCTCTCGCTGGTCCACGAGAGCGTGACCGATGAGGAGATCGCCCGTATTATCTCCCGCTGGACGGGCATTCCGGTCGCGAAGCTGACCGAGAGTGAGAGAAATAAGACGCTGCATCTCGACGACGAGCTGCATAAGCGCGTGATCGGCCAGGACGAGGGCGTGCAGAAAGTGACCGACGCGATCATCCGCTCGAAGGCGGGTATCAAGGATCCCTCGAAGCCGATCGGCTCCTTCCTGTTCCTCGGCCCCACCGGCGTCGGCAAGACCGAGCTGGCGAAGGCGCTGGCGGCGAGCCTGTTTGACGACGAGCAGAACATGGTCCGTATCGACATGAGCGAATACATGGAGAAATATTCCGTGTCCCGCCTGATCGGAGCGCCTCCCGGATATGTGGGCTATGAGGAGGGCGGTCAGCTGACCGAGGCTGTCCGCAGACGCCCCTACTCTGTCGTGCTCTTCGACGAGGTAGAGAAGGCGCACCCGGATGTCTTCAACGTGCTGCTGCAGGTGCTGGACGACGGGCGCATTACGGACTCGCAGGGACGCACGGTCGATTTCAAGAACACGATCCTGATCATGACCTCCAATATCGGCTCACCCTATCTGCTTGAGGGCATCGATGAGAACGGCGATATCCGCCCGGACTGCGAGGAGAAGGTTATGGAGGAGCTGCGCGCGCATTTCCGTCCGGAGTTCCTGAACCGCCTTGATGAGACGATCCTGTTCAAGCCGCTGACGAAGGACAATATTGGCAGCATCATTGACCTGATGCTTGCGGACGTGAACCGCCGCCTGGCGGACAGGGAGCTGTCCCTTACGCTGACCGACGCCGCGAAGGCTTACATCGTCGAGAACGGTTACGACCCGGTCTACGGCGCGCGCCCGCTGAAGCGCTATATCCAGAAATATGTGGAGACCGCCGCGGCGCGCTATATCCTCTCCGGAGAGGTCGGCGCCGGCAGCGTGATGACCGTCGATGTCGGCGCGGATGGACTCTGCATCCATTAACTACAGTCTGCTCAGCTCAGCATATGATACTCCCGATAGAGATCCTGGCGTATGTCAGGATCTCTTACTGCGCGGTGGAGGTCATCCATACGCCCATCCTGCAGGAGAGAACCTGTCAGCCGTGCAAAGAGGTCTTCCCCGACGGCTCTTCCCCGATTCATGCCTTGATTCATGCCCTCTGAGATGCCACGCTCCATACCCTCGGAAATGCCGCGTTCTATCGCTTCCTGTCTCATATCATCTAATGCCTTGCACATATTAAAAGTCTCCTTTCCGTCTTCTTCCTGGTCTTCTATGTATTGCTGCAGTGCATCGTCACGCAGCAGTACTGCTATCATCCTGCCTGTTTCCTGATCAAGTCTCTTATATGCAGGTTCTTCCTGCACTTCCTGATAGAGTGCAGCTCTGTTCTGATCTTTCTGCAGAAGTCTGAGA